>NZ_CAMLDV010000073.1 GCF_946478835.1 uncultured Bdellovibrio sp.
ATCCCGTTCGCGAAGACTTAACATCATAAAAAATTCTCCTGGAGTTCTTTTTCCGAAATGAGGCGCAAAGACTCCGTTTTAATATTCCCTAATACCATACCGCGATTTAAATGAAGCTGTAAGTACTTCTCGTGGGCCTTTTCGTGCACAAGCACTTGAGCCGGCCCTAGTTGCTGCAATTCGCGAGCAAGTTTGTAGTGAAATGATTCTGATAATAACTCTTCTAATTCTTTTGAAAGTTCTGCGAGAGTTTTATCGCCCTGGTGGCTAAGAATCGCACAATAGTGCTGACTTGTTTCCGCTTTAACCGCAAACAAAAAGGATTCTTGATGAGGACCAAATTTGCTCAGTGTGGATAAAACTTCTTGAGCGCGAAGGCTTGAGGTTTTTTCTCCAACCATGTCGACACCATCCGCGCGTCCCAAAAAGTTTAAGCACGGTGTTTTTTTATTAAAACCTGCAACTTCTAAAACATCCTGCATTTTATAGCGAATCAATCCACCGGTGGTCGTAAGAATCGGACTGACTTTTTGTCCAATCCGTAATTCCCATGACGGCAGAATTTCTTTCGATTCGATATCTTCAAATTCAAAAAAATGACTCTGCGATGCCAAAGTGTAATGCCCTTGAAACGGAATCGTCACAACACCTTCCGTCGCCCAAAGCCCTTTTCCGATAACTTTGAGTTTCGGAAAGCGACGTTCGATGTCTTTCGCAAAAGCAGAGCTGGTCGACGTCGTCCAACAGCTTAAAGCTTTTAATTGGGGCCAGAGTTCTTGCGCATCTGTCGAAGATAAAAGTTCACGCCCCCTTTCGGGATTATGCGGACACTCTAACATCGTAAGTTCATTTGCATATACTTGCCATTCCCCTTCAATCAGGGAGTGCGCTAAAGATTTCTGATGCGTTTCTAAAATCTTTAATAGAGTCAGCCAATAAGTCGGGCTCCACACCGAAGCAAAACTTAAATCGTCTCGATCCAGCAAATAAGCCAGTGTGGCAAACAAGGAGCTTTCGCTGCTTCCAGCAAGATCCACAGGTGCTACAACGGCCATGGTTTGCCTTAACAACAGCTTTTTCCACGCCGGAAAAAGTTCCGTATCGTTAAGCCTCACACCCTCATCACGAAGATCTTGAGGAAGCCATGAAAGAGACCAATAGTGGGCGCCTCTTAAGATCTCCGGATATGAAGAATAAAAATCATACAGCCAAGGGCCCAGGGCAGAGTCGAAATCTTTAAGAAGCTGTTGGGTATAGGGAATCCACTTTAAGTTATCGGTAGATCCACTGGTGGGTTGAAAGCGCACGACTTCAGGTAATGTTTTATTATCTGACTTTCTTTCGGCAGAAAAGATTTCGCGATAGTCTTGATAAGAACTGACCGGAAACTTTTCACGAAATTCTTTATAATCAGAAATGTCAGCGCGAGCACCTAAAAACGGTTTTAAATACAACAATGTCTCTTGCAGTTTTTGTCTCTGCAAAGACTCAAGTTCAGAAAGTCCTTTTACAAATCGTTTGTAAGAGGCTTTCTGATATATCTGAATGGCTTTATGAGCCGCCTGAGACAGAACGCTCATGGTGTCGTTACAGGACTCATTTGAATCACGTGATACTTATCGATATCAAGAGTACGCGTTTCTTTTCTTAGACCACACCAAGTGATTTCGATCTCAACGGGTTCCGCAGAATCTCCAAGCCCAAAAAGAAGACGTTCATCACTTTGCGCGGAAAATCCCGTAGCAAGCTGAACTTCTTTAATTTGCACCGTGTTTTGTCCTTTGATTTTGTAGTGCATTTTTACCTGCGTCCCAACGGCGCGTGTGTTGCATGTTTTACCATCACCGCGAAGCTGTAAACCCACCCAATGAGGAGTGCTCGCTCCGGCCTTTAAAGTATTTCGAACTAAGGTAGGAGAAGAATACATATGAGTGATTAATACATCTCGACGTCCGTCATTGTTGAAATCTGCAGAAGCAACACCACGACTATTTGTTTCCTCCGTCAAACCAACAAGATCTGCTACGTCGACGAATTTTTTTCCTAAGGATGTTCCTTGATTGATGTAAACGCGATTTTTTTCTTTTCCATAAATGCAGCGTCCACGAATATCACCCCACTTGTTGGCAAGGCGGTGATAGCTAGGAGCACTGCGCGCGACTTTCTCATTCACGTACCAATAATCCGGACAGCTCTCGAATTTTTTATCCGGAGTATCATCGACCATGCCGTTAGCCTGGATGATGTCCACCCAGCCGTCATTGTCGAAGTCTTCAAGACTAGCGCCCCAGCCGAAACGGTCTTCGTTAAGAGCGCCCCATTGCGTCGCCATATCTTGAATCACCATATTGCCGTCTTTGTCTTTGGAGAAGAACCAAAGCAAAGAACCTTCCGCTTGCAAAGCGTGATGCACGTTTGAAACATACACATCAAGGAAACCATCATTGTTCATGTCAGCGATACTTGCATTCATGCCTTTGTAAGTATCTTTACCAATGCTTCCGAACATGGTGCCTTTGTGGTTGTAAAGTTTTTTGCCTTCTTGATTGAAATACAAGTCGTCAGGCCCGAAATCGTTGGCGATATAAAGATCTGTCCAACCATCTTGGTTGAGGTCCGCTGTTCCAATCGCCAAAGACCAACGTGTCTCTGGCATTCCAATTTCTTTGGAGTTTAATTTCGTAAAGTGGCCTTTTTTATCTTGAACAAAGACAACGTTCTCGCCGCCGTTATTGGCCAGATGCCAGCTTGCGTGCATAAAGTCGAACATTCTTTCATCGCCATCGTATTCAGCTTGTGGAAGATGAAACAGGTTCAGTGGTGTTGGCTTGTTGTAATTAGGAAGATGGTCCGGCCACACATTGCCGATATAAAGATCTAAAAGTCCATCACGATTGAAATCAAAGAAGTTTGCTGTGATGGAATTGTTATAATCCTCAAGACCTACTTCTGCCGTCACATCAACGAACTCGGCCTTGCCGGTTTCGGTTAACATATTTTTAAGCAGGCGAGATGATCCAAAAGCCACAGAAATAAAAAGATCCAGGTCATTGTCGTTGTCATAGTCGACAAAAAGAGCGTTTGTCGGAATACCATTGTCCTCGACGTGAGTGAATCTTGTAGTAATTTCAGGTAAAGCGACTCGAGAAAAACGGAATCCACCTTCATTGTGATAAAGAGCAGCTCTTTCAGAATCTTTCTTTAACATATTCGTTAAAAAGACATCCATTTTGCCGTCGTTATCAAAATCACCGATAGCGACACTGTCACCAACGCTGAAGACCCATTTGACGATATGCTGAATACGCGGATCGACACGTTCAAAGATGTTGCCGAACTCAGAATGCAAACCGCTTTGTGATTCAGGAATAGGGTCAAATTTCCAGTTTAAAACTTTTGAAAGATGCGCGGGGCTTGAGGCAACGCTGTATGTCCCAAAAACCAAAGCGGCCGCAACCAAGGACCCGGTGAACTTGCGTGAATACTTGTATTCGACCAGGCGTTTCTTAAATCCGGCAAGGCCTCCGCCGTCGCGAAACGCTTTATAGTGAAACCATAAGAACCGAATGCTCGCGACAGTAAATCCCGCGAAAAAGAAAGTGTAGTAACTTTGAAAGATATGAAAAATCAAATCTAACAATGCAATGGAAGCTCCGACAATGATTTGATCCTTTTTAGTTTTTGGAGAAGTCATTGGATCGGTGATCATAAAGAACGTAAAAAGAATAAATGAAGGAGACGTCAACGTTCCCAAGAAAAGTGTTTCAAACGGAAGATGGTGACGCATAATCAACGCGCGCAAGGCTGTTTGTGCCGTGAATGTCGCAAGGAAAGAAATCACAAGCCAATGGCGATTGATTTTCGGAAGAAGAAAGAAAACTCCAAGGAATGTCATGAAGACCCAAAGATTTTCAATTCCTGTCCACTGGTAAGCTGGGGCGGCTGTGATGAATTTGCTTGAAAAGAGCAAACAGAAAACAACACCCGTCAAAGCCGGGTTGAAAAAGTGTCGCCCATTCAAGCTTAAAAAATATTTTGAACCGATCGCAAAGAAAACAGGAACGGTTAAAATCCAATAGCTATGGGAATAGTTTAGCAAAAGACTGAGCGAAAAACTTGTGATGAGAGCGCTTAATGGAAAAACCCATTTGCGTTGCACCCAGTAACACAAAAGAAGTTCCAGGAGACACGCCATGATGGACGTCACCACCATTTGCATTGGTGAACGATTGAAACCAAGAACGGTAAAGCCCAAAATATTATAGGAGCCCAAGATTATCGCAATAATCCAGCGGGGATCTGCTTTTGCGTAAATTTTTTCAAGCGCCGATGGCAGAGTGAATATATTGAATACCAGAGCTTTTTCTGAACTCATAAAATAGTTCCTCATGTCAAAATAAGATAAATTAGCTTCCCACGGCGAAGTGTCGCTTTACAAGGGAATTGCAGGGTGATTATATCCAAGATAGGTATTTTATGGATTTGAGTTATACATTGCTTCCTGTATCACAAATTGATTCCACTCTTCGTCGACGAATGTTCGATCTTTTCGGCAAGTATTATTTCGACGTGGAGTTTGAACGTTTTAATTCTGATCTTTCAGAAAAAACCAGCGTCATTATGCTTTGGGATCGAAGCAAGTCTTCAGAACCATTTTTATTTGGTTTTAGTACAATCCTAATCCGCGAACTTCCTGAGGGCGGCCGCGTGATTTATTCAGGCGACACTGTTGTGGACAGCGACTATTGGGGCTCACGCACTTTGCAGTCTGCATTCACTCGTGTGCTTTTTCTAACTCGCTTACGTCATCCTTTTGCGCCACTTTATTGGATGCTCATCAGCAAAGGCTTTAAGACGTACATGTTGATGCGTCGAAATTTTCCACGCTCTTATCCGTCGTTGGAGGGAGCCATTCCCGCAGATCTCGCATCCGTGAAGCATACGTTCTACAACGGAAAATTCAGCGGTTACTATAAATCTGAAACTTCACTCATTGATTTCGGAAAGTCTTTAGGTCGAGTGAAAGATCAGATGGCGGTGCCGACAACACGCGATCTTTCAAGTGCGGATGTTCGTTATTTCCTTGAGAAAAATCCCCGCTATCATGAAGGCGTGGAGCTAGCCTGCATCGCGGATATTCGCTGGACTGACATTGTACATATTATCTGCAAGTACACTGTCCCATTTTATGCCAAAGTCCGCAGTCGTATTGCGGCATCAAATACTTAATAAAGGCTTCATATGCTTGGATACAAAAATGCAACAATGTTTTGCATTCCTGTGTCCTTTTGCAACAATTAAAAACATGCGATTCTAGGTTCATCGATAACACGTTTCCTTGGAGGAACATATGTCTATGACAACCTGGCAAATTGATTCGGCTCACTCTAGCGCAAACTTTTCTATCAAACACATGATGATCGCAAAAGTTCATGGAGGCTTTGAAAAGCTCTCTGGGACACTCCAATACGATCCCGCAGATGTAACGAAATCCTCAAGTGAGGCCACGATTGATGCCGCTAGTATCAACACCCGCGAAGCTCAACGTGACGGTCACTTAAAAAGTGCTGACTTTTTTGACGTCGAAAAGTATCCAACCATCAATTTCAAGTCAAAAAAGGTTGAACGAGATGGCGACGACCTTAAAGTTACAGGTGATCTAACAATTCACGGAGTCACCAAAGAAGTGGTTCTGGATGTCGAAGGTCCTTCGACAGAAATGAAAGACCCTTATGGAAATACAAAGATCGGTATTTCAGCGACAACTAAAATCAAACGTAAAGATTTTGGATTAACGTGGAATGCGGCTCTGGAAGCGGGCGGCGTGCTTGTGGGTGACGACGTTTCGATTTCTTTAGATGTGCAATTCGCAAAAAAAGCTTAAGCTAAATGCGGCTCAAGAATTAAGTTTCTTGAGCCGTTTTCTTTTCAAGCATAGTGCCGTCAAAAATAACAGCCTCAAAAGATTTATCCAATGTCGGAGAAGGCTCCGTCGCCAAGCGAGGACCTGTTAAAAATTCCCATAACTTTGAAGTAAAGCTTGGCATAGGATCGTTTGAATCTAATTTCTTTGGAAGATGAATCCATGGAAGGTTTGGATAACGATGATGTACCAAGTGCAGATGATAATTCAAAAACACTTTTTGCATGATAGGATTTACTTTTAAGTTCCATGCTCCCTCGCGAATGTCACGTTTAGCGCCAACGTGATCTGCATACTGCAAAGAACCCCAGTTGATGCTAAATGCCCAATAGCAGGCGAGCCATGTGCCCCAAGAAAGTCCCAAGAAATATATAATCGCTGCCTGGAAAAGAATCGTGAAGATAATCTCGGCGCGAACTATTCCGGTTTTAACTAGAGCTTTATCGAGTCCCCCCAGCATGTGATCGGCGCTCAAAGCTTGCATCATTTTTGAATCTTTAAATTCAGAACTCAAAACAAGTTTGGGATTCACAAGGAAAAACAGACAAGAAATAAATGGCGACGACCAGTAGATTCCAAAAACAGTTCCATAGATCACGAATCTTTTCATCGCGATATTGTCACCGGGATAGTAAAGATCAAACATCTCGGCGTCCGTACGATTGCGACGGTGGTGTCCCAGATGATAAAGCTGTTGCATTGTGAAAGACGTCGGAAAAAGAGCGGCGACGACACGGCCTAGGTTGTTGTTGATCTTGCGGTTTTTATGAAGAATTCCGTGGGTGGCTTCGTGCAAAAGTGAAAATGCCGTATTGTTTGCAAAAGAAAACGCGATGGCTCCAAGAATAAACAACCACCACGACGTTTGCTGCTGAGTCCAATAAAGAATTCCCAAACAAGTAGCGACAGTGACAATCGTAATGACGATGTTGAGCGTACCGGGAATGGGAAAATCTTTACGGTTGATTTGCACGATTTCTTTCATGAATAATATTTAAGCATGACACATCCAAAAGAAAAACCATTTCCTCTGTTTTCTCTACCTGATCAAAAAAGACTGTGGGTCTTCCTTACATGGGGCACTGCGGCCCTCTTAGGATTTCCTTTAGTTTATGGGTTCACAAACTATTTGGCCGCGCAAAGCACTCAACACTACTCATGGTATTTCGGTTGGGAGACACAAGCTCCCTTTATTCCCGAGTTTGTGTGGCTTTATCTGAGCTTGAATATCGTGATCTTTTTGCCTTTATTTATGTGCGATGCGGATCGCCTTAAAAAATACTGTCAAACCAATCTGATCACGCTTTTTGCGGCGGCTGTTGTTTTTATCGTATTCCCAACGCAGCTTGGTTTCGCACGGGTCATCCCTGCAGAATCTCCGTTTCGCGAGATCTTTCAAAATATTCATACGCTGGATAAACCGCACAACCTTGTGCCTTCATTGCACGTGACCTTTTCGGCCTTGGCTTTATTTGCGGTCGCAGAAATGCATCGAAATAAAAAATGGCTGACGGTGGCTTTTTCTCTCTGGATGTTAGGAATTGCGGCTTCCGTCGTGTTCACTCGCCAACACCACATTGCTGATATTGTGGGAGGCTTCGTGCTCGCGGCTCTCGGAATCCGATTCTTTTACCTCCGTGAAGTAGTTGAGAATCCACAGATCACCAATCAGCATCAACAAAGCTCCGAACTCCATGAGCCCACTTAGGATACGTGCAGTGCGGAAATAAGAAAGCAATAAAATCAAACTGATTAAAGCAATCGTTGAAACAATCATAAGGCCCACAGGCAATAACTCTGTGTGGCCTTTTTTCCATCGGCCCTTGCGATCAAAAAGCAAAAACTGAACAGCATTGTCGCCAGAAAGTCCGATCATCAAATCCAAAGCAAGACATGTGACGACGTTGATCTTAATTTGAAAAACGCTAACGAAAATCATCAGCATGAGCGGCGCCCACACCGACGATAAAATCAACGGCCAAAACACGCGGCCGCTCACAGCAATCGAGAGCAAAGCCAAAAGCAGAGAGACTGTGGCTAAAGATAAAATAAAACTCGAATACAAAGTCTTAAGCATCGAAAGAGCATAGTCTTTAAATGCAACGATTTCTCCCGAGAGATAGCAGCGCCCGGCACAAACTTTATCAGCGTATTGAGTGAGCGCATCCAGAGATTGCATATCGTATTCTTTGATGAAAAGAATCGCGCGGCTTTTTCCGTTTTGTTGAAAGTCTTTAAGACTTGTTGTCTCTTTGATTTCACTTTCGATCATGCGCTTTAAAGCAGGATCTGCTTCAGAAGGCATGAGTTCTTCTGTCATTTTGCGCGGGTCTTTATAAGAAACCACCAAAGTATGCTTTGCGACTTCCGCGATCAGTTTTGAATCCTCTTCCGTCAGATTTTCGTGACTAAAAATAAGACTCACATCGCCTTCAAAACCTCTTTGGCCTTTCACATAGTCGCGGAATTGCAAAAGGGGATGGGAAGACGGGAACATGTCAAAAGGTGTGTAGTTGATATTGACCTTGTCATAAGTAAAAAAGATCAAAAACAGAGGCAAAGTTAAAACGATCACCATTTTTCGCGAAGGACTAAAACTTCCAATGGAGCGAAACCAACTTGGTAAAAAGATATTTCCCTTCCATGCAAGCTCATCAAGGCGTGGAAAAACTTTGCAAACGGAAGGCAGAAGTAAATAAACAAGCGCCCATTCCACCATGGCGCCGACGCCCGTCCAAAATCCTAGATTCTGAACGCTCATATTTGTCGATGTAACTAAGGAACCTAAACCAATCGCCGTCGTCAGACTTGTAAAGAAACTTGGAAGACTCATGCGCCTTAAGGCAGTCCTTAGGCGAACCTTCTGGGCCCGGGAAAAGAAAAAAGAAAAAAAGAAATCTTCGACGATGGCAATCGTCATAATGACAAAGATGCTCGACGACAGAGGATCTGCAATATTTCCTCTAAGAGTCATACCGGTTTGCAAAACTGATGTTGTAAAGACAATCAAACTGACAAGAATGGCGCCGCTCAGCCACGTTCCTAAAAACAGCCGACAGCAGATAGCAATCACAAGAGCCGTTAGAATATTGAGCTTACTGGCCCACAAAATTCCCTGCTTTGTGCTTTCTTGAAAGAAGAGGCTTCCACCAAAAAGACTTGTGGGCTCCAATTGTTTTAAATGGGCGATCCATTTTTCAAGTTCTTGAAAATCTGTTTTTCCCCACTTTGTCGGCGTTTCCAATTCTTCAAACGTAAATTTAAAAAGAAGATCTTTGCCAGGCTGAATGCTGAATGAATCGGTGAGGGGATGATGTTGTAAGTTCTGAATCGTCGCTTCTGAAAACTGACATCCCTCTTCGAGTTCGCGGGGATAGATCAGTGTTTCGTTTTCACTATTATAAAGAGGGCGGCGCAGTTCGAAGATCGAAGAAATTTTTTGCAGACGGTTTTCTTCATTTGCCCAATTGAAGTGGCGACGCTGTTGTTCGCAAAAATTTTTAAAATTCCACGGGGACGAAACGATCCACGAAAGTTTGTCCTCGGAACCAAACGTCTCTTTCATCTCTAGATACAGTTTTGTGCTTTCAAGGCTTTGGTCTAGCCAATCCTCTGCGCGAATTCCGATTTGCAGTTTCGTCGCAGAAACCAAGCAGGTGGCAAAAAGCACCAGGGCGAGGATGAAGATTTTTCGTGGATGACGCAGAAGAGCTCTCTGGCTTTGTAAAAGCCCATAGTGGAAAAGACGGAGAGATTTTCTGCAGATAAATTTCATTCCCATATAATCCATGAAGGTTTTGATTTTCTCAATCGACAAATACTTTCCGACTCGCTTATCCTAATTTGGTAAACAACTTGGAGGATATAAATGAGAACGTTGTCTGTTGCAGTTTTTGCGGCGGCTTTGTCGGCAGGGATCGCCGTTCAAGCAGTTGCGCCGAAGGGTCAAGATCTATCTTATTATAAAAAGCTCAATGCAGCGGCCCCTACGGCACCTGTTGTTGCAGCGCCGGACGTGACGGTTCCGACTTTGAAGCAGATCATTGAAAAGTCTGAAAGCCGCCGTTCTCCAGCGCAAGCAGGTAATATCAGTGAAGCGCAAATGAGTCCTGAACTGCGCGAGATCCGTGATCGTTTCTTTAAAGTAAAAACATCTGATGAATTGGCTCAAATGCTTTCTGACTTGGATGCTAATTACGACAAACTTCCAAATGACGCGAAATTCTTTGCAGCACAGATTCTTCCAGCACAAGCTCTTCGCGGTTTTGTTTTCCGCGCAAAAAGTGTTTTTGAAAAGCGCTCTCCAGGTGTTCACTCTGCTGTTTTGACAGTAGCGAAAAACACAGCGACAAACTTCCGCATTTATCTTCCACAAGATAATATGGCTGTTGTTGAAGAGTACTTTATGTCTCCTTACTATGAAAACGGCAAACTTGTTTCTACATTCAACGACGAAGCCGATATTCAAGGATGGCTTGCGGGACCTTTCCGCGAACAAATCTTAAAAGCCGATGAGCGTCTTGGAAAACTCAACCTTTCTGAGCCTGTTGTTTGGGATCAACGCTTTAGCTTCGGTCCTGATTCTTTCAAAGACGGTGTGAACCGTTTCCGCTTGATCGGTGAACTTGAAAAATCAATGGTTCGTTCTGCGATGATGACTTCTGTTGCAAGCTTAAGCTTCTTGAGAGCTTATAACATCAGAGGCTCTATCGATCTTTCTCGCGACTTGGGTCGCCTTTACGGTGTGGATGGTTTCTTAAGCCAAGTCGATGGTGTTTCTGCTAGAAAGATCACAAACACAATCAACAAGTACCCACAAATCGGAACACTTCTTCCTGACGGTGAAGCATGGATGAAGTCTTCTTTGAATGCATCTCGCTGGGCCGTGGCTCACGCATGGTCTGCATGGCAAGCAAGTTCTGAATCTCGTAAAAACGAAAATCTTTACGCGATTGATTCTGGTTACTGGAGAGTGAACAGACACGACGTTGAGCAAAACCTTGAGCTTCTTTATCGTGTTGTCGCTTCGGATTCTTCTGAAAAAATGAGAAGCTCTGTGACAGGTGAAGTGATTGAAATCCGTTACGCTGATTTCTTCAACAAACCACCAAAAGATTTGAAGGCGTTCTTGCCAACAGCTTTTGATACTCGCAGCAAAGTGACTCGCGAAGCTGTGGTAGATACAAAAGGCAGCAAAAAAGCTCTGACATATAGAAACTACGCTGAAGGTAGCCCAGAGAAGTGGAACGTTTCTGCTTACTCGCCTTACTTCCCAAGTGTTAAAAAAGACGACGACGTATTTAAATCAGTCAGAGTTCTTTCGCACTCTGGCGGTAACTGGTTAAACATCACAAGATAATGACTTTTCGATTTGTTCTTATTCTAACGGTCCTGAATTTGTTTAATTACGTGGACCGTTTTTTGATGTCCGCCTCACTGAGCAAGGTGAAGGCGGATTTTGTTTTAAGTGACTTCCAAGGTGGAATTCTTTTTTCATCCTTCGTTATTCCTTACGTTATTTTTTCTTTGATTCTTGCTTATCGCGCGGATCGCACCAATCGCATTCACATTCTAAAAATGGGAACGCTGCTTTGGAGTTCTGCTGCGGTTCTAACGGCGCTTTGCCAAAACTATTATCAACTTTTGGTGTGTCGCTCTTTGCTTGGTGTGGGTGAGGCTGCGTTTGCGGCGGTAGCCCCTGCGGTTGTTCATCATCTCTGTCCGATTAATTCTCGCGGGCGTTTGATGGCGTTATTTACTTCAGCTCTTCCTTTAGGGATGGCCCTAGGTTTTGTCGGCGGGGGATTTTTAACAGACAGTTATGGATGGCGTTCGGCTTATCTTGTGATGGGAGTTCCGGCGGTTTTATTAAGTCTGATTTTCTTTTTCACGACAGCTTCTGAGGATCGCATCCCGGTACAAAAGATCAGTATCAAAGATGAATTCATGTCACTGCTTTCAAATTCTCAGTACATGCTTTTAGCTTTGGGTTATGCGGCCTACACATTCGTTGCTGGTGGTGTGACTCACTGGATGCCGACTTATATTGAAAAACAGCACAGTGTCAGTCTTGCGATGGCCAATATGATTTTTGGTGGTGCTGCGATTGGTTTTGGTCTTTTAGGAACGTGGGTCGGTGGAATTATTGCTGACCGCTGGAAAAAAGACAGAGGCGGATCTTACCTAGAAGTGAGTGCTATTTCTTTAGCGATTGCGTTTGTTCCTTTCGTGATGGCGTTTTATTCACGCTCCATCCCAGAATTGGTTCTATGGATTTCATTGACCCAGTTTTTCTTTTTTATTTCAAACAGTCCCGCAACGATTGCAACACTTCATTCGGTGACGGCGTCGCAAGCAAGCTTTGCGATGGCGTTTCAAATTTTCCTAAGTCATATCTTGGGGGACGCTTTAAGTGCGCCTATGATCGGAAAAATTTCAGACGTCAGCGGTGATTTACGTTTGGGTGTTCTTACGTCGGCTCCTGTGATTCTTCTTGGAGCCTTCCTGTGGTACTTGCCTTTAAGAAAGACTCAACGTCATCAAAAAGTGACGGGAGTGCAGGGCCTTCCGGTCGGGAAGTGAAGCGCGACTCCCTGACGATTCCGCATTGAGTGCAGAGATCACCAATGGATAATCGTCAGGGTTTACTCCGGTGATCATGGATGTTCCCAGTTTCGCCATGGCCCATTTGATCGGACACTCTTTTCTTTTTGCGACATAGACTAAAAGCAAAGGGTGTTTTTTAAATTGAATGCCCGCGAATAAAACTAAGTTGTTCAGCCATGCCGGTAAGAATGATTTGCGTTTATTAAAACGACGGATTTCTTCTTGGATATCAGAATAACAAATCGTAAACGCCACTGTTTTTCCGTCGTATTCCAGCATTTTCACATGACGGGGCTTTAAAAGAGGCTTCATTTTTTCCGAGATGTTTTTGAAGATCTTAAAATCAATTTCATCATTCGTATTGGTAAGATTGTAAGCTTCCATCGTGATGTCGTACACATCTTGGATTTCATGGTCCCAGTTATTCAAATCCAGTGGGCGACTTACGATTTTTGGATCTTTCCAAAACTTTTCAAATTTCTGTTCGATAGATTTATAGAAGCTGTAACCGTAGTGAGGTTCAAAACTGTATGAATCCCAATATTCTCCGATTTGAAAGCCCCATTTTTTCCAAAGTTCAGGATAGGAATCGCGATGAAGGGATTCTCCTAAAAATCTGGGAGCTTCCGTTTGTTCACGGAAACGGTAGCCCGCAAAAAGACTTCCCTGAATAGGCCCGATAACAGTTTTTAGCTGTGGATATTTCTGTTTATAAACCGCGATGTCTTGAAGAAGACTTTGATGTAAAGCCTCTTCGTCGTTATCACATTCAAAGTATCCCAAATAAAGAGAATCAGCAGCCGGGCTCATCGACAGCAAATAACGTCCCGAACTTCCCAGAAGAACCGCAGTCCAATCCATTTTATTTGCGAAGTAAGAATTTTTCCCAAAAAACAATTCAAGATCGCTCAAGTCTTCAGAAACAAAATCAGGATGAGAAGCGTAAAGACGATTTCTCAGTGCAACAAAATCTTTAAAAAAGGAATCGTCCCACGAAGTGACTGATTTTTTTTGAGCTTTCATAATAATCCTCTGTTAGGATTCTATAAGCGATGGAATTAAGTCAACAGAACAAAGATCAGATTCTCGATATCAAACCGACGTTTGCAAAAGCCCTTCTTGTGCCGGCACTTTTGTGCGTGGGATTTGGTGTTTTCGTTTTGCAAAAACCCGTGGTGTGGCAAGATCTCTTCGTTCTTGTGATCTTCTATCAGATCGCTTTATTTGGAATTTCTGTCGAGAATCATAGCTATTTTTCCCATAAGGCTATTAAAGCGAAGGAATTTTTTTAATTCATTTTGTTTATGACATAAGACATTTATTTTAAAAATCAGGCACTGACGTGGGAGGATGTACATAGAAAGCATCATCAATACAGTGACAGAGAGGAAGACCCTCACTCTCCTTGGTTTAAGAACGGACAGGAGCTGAGTTTTTGGCAAGGCTTCTGGCATTCCCATGTGTATTGGATTTTTGATCTTAAAATTTTGGCACTCATTAAAAAATACACGCCGGATCTTTATCAAAACTCGCGTCTCGTAAAGTGGCAGCGCTTTCATGTTTTGGTAGGAATCGTCGGCGTCATTATTCCTGGATTTATCGAAGCTGCGATGCTGGGCTCGTGGGATGGATTTATTCGCGGTGTTTTTTGGGGCGGTTTCTTTCGAGTGATGCTTCTTCATAATGCGATCTTTTTGGTGAACTCTTGGGGTTGCCATTATGGCTGGGGCCACCGCGCGCACGAAACGACAGATAAGAGTACAAACAACGCGTGGCTTTTTCCTCTTATCTTAGGGGAAGCTTGGCACAACAATCATCACGCTCATCAAGCCAGTGCAACCACAAGTCATCGCTGGTACGAGCTGGATCCACATTATTGGATGCTCAAAACTTTTGAAAAAATCGGTTGGGTGTCGGATTTACGGACTCACGCTTAGAGGGAATTGTTTTGAAGAATTATTCTCTTAAGCATTGCTTGCGAATTCTTACGATGCATCTTTTGGCTCTTGCTGGAGTTCTTATCTACGGTTGGTCATGGACGGCGGTAGGGTTTGCCTTATTTGCTTTTTATTTCCGTCACTTTGCCGTGGGTGGATTTTATCACCGCTATTTTTCCCATCGCAGTTTTAAAACATCACGTCCATTTCAATTCGTGATGGCGTTTTGGGGAACGACGTCAGGGCACAAAGGGCCTCTTTCGTGGGCGACCAGTCACCGTCTTCACCATAAGTACGCTGAAAAGCCAGGGGATCCCCATTCACCTAAAGTGTTGGGATTCGGCCGAGCTTACATCGGATGGCTTTTGCAAGAGGATGCTTTACCCACTGATATGAATTTGATGAAGGACTTTTCCTCTTATCCTGAAATTATTTGGATCAACAAACATCATTTTCTGGGGCCGCTCACATTTCTAGGATTCACGGCAGTGGCGGGATACTTCATTGAAAATAATTTTCCGTCTTTGCAAACAACCCAAATGCAAATCATCGTTTGGGGATTTTTAGTTTCTACTTTAGCAAATGCTCACATCGCGATGGTGATTAATACTTTCTGCCATCTTTTCGGAACAAGAAGCTACGAAACCAGAGACGAAAGTTACAACATCTGGTGGCTCATGCCGTTTTCCATCGGTGAAAACTGGCATAACAATCATCACGCTTATCCAAAACTCGCTGCCTCCGGCTTAAAGTGGTGGGAGCTTGACCCCATCTACTGGGGCATTCAGCTTTTAGCAAAGCTAGGATTGGTGTGGGACGTATATGACAGATCCTATGCGAAAGAGAGAATTTCTGATGAAGCATCTCTCTGATATTCGCAGTTTGATTTTTATGAGTCTCACTTGGACTTTTCAGTTATTTGTAATGCTGTCACCGAAAGACACTTTCAGCGTTGGCGCATTAGTAGGTCTATTCTTGCTCAACATCGTTTTGGTTCTTCAAGCGTCATTGATTAATCACAATCATCGTCACTGCGGGATTTTTACTTCGGCATTCCTCAATAGACTTGTGGATCGTTTGATCTCGCTCATTCTGCTTTCACCCTCGACACGTCTTCACGCTGTTCACATGTTTAATCATCATACTCACTATCAATCGGGTGAAAAAGATTGGGCGAGTTATAAGCTTGCGACAAAACATTCTTCAGGTTTTTTGCGCAGTCTTGAGTATTTAAAAAAGAGTTCTCAAGAAATGACAAAAAATCGTCCGACATTAAATCTGCCGACAGATCTTCGTAAAAGTCAGAAGGTAGAAAGGATTCTCGTTCTTCTCTATGTCATCGCGTTGCTTTACGTAAATCCCCTCATGACACTGTTTTGGCTCTTACCTTCCTGTGTGATCGGTTTGTTCCTTTTGCTGCTAGCCAATCTTGTGAATCACGACAACTGTAACTTGCAATCCGAGTTCAATCACTCGCGCAATTTTCTATCGAGCTTTGAAAACTGGTTCTTTTGCAATAACGGTTACCATACCGCCCATCATCTTAAACCCGCCATGCACTGGTCGAAGTACCCGGAGTTTCATAAAAGGGAACTCATGGAAAAAGTGGCTCCCGAATTAAATAAAGGCTCTCTTTTTATCTACTCTTTGAAGAACTATTTCCTCTCTGGAAAGTAAGATCACTTGTCGACGGCGTGAACTTTTTTCCAAAGAGGGAAAAGCCGCTGTTATATGAGTTTTGAGTCGCATTCCGCGTAGAAATTTCTAGATTAAACAATTGTTACACAGTGCCCAAAATTTGTACGTGCTGTGAAAAATTTCTGCTAAACATCCGGCATCATTTTTAGGAGTATTCATGAGACAGCTTTTAACTGTGTTTTCTTTGCTTTTGCTTGCAACTCTTTTCTCTGTTCAAACTTTCGCGGATTCTCGCGCTGAAGCTGAAAAACGCTTGATGGTCGAGGATTCTTACGAAGCTTCTTATGGCCGCCTTTTCGACGAAGTCGCTTACTTCCAGGGTGAGACTTACCTAAATCAATACACAAACGTGATCGTGATCAACAAAGCCGCGAACAAACAAACTTTGCGTCTTTATACAAACCGTCAGTTGATGCTTACGACAAAAATTTCTAGCGGCGCAGAAGACATCGAATACGTGGGTACAGTTCGTGGTGTTTTCAATAAAATCTTTAAAGGTGCGACACAATCTCACTGGAGACACACAACTCGCGGTTTCTATACAATCAAACGTGTTGAAGGCGCTAACTACCGTTCTGGCGAAAATAAATTCCACATGCCATACGCGATGTTCTTCAACGATCTTCGCGGTCTTGCCGTTCACCAAGTTCCACCGGATCTTTCTAGCGGTGAAGCAGCAGGTGAGGCGGC
>NZ_CAMLDV010000074.1 GCF_946478835.1 uncultured Bdellovibrio sp.
GTACACTGTACTGCGACGACGAGCAACGCGGAAGAAACTGGAGCGGCGGCGCACTAGGCAAGTGTTTTAACAGCGTCTTTGAGTTGGTCCACTTTATTGAGTTTTTCCCAAGTGAACGACTCTTCATTGCGGCCGAAGTGACCGTAAGCTGCTGTTGGGCTGTAGATAGGTCTCAAAAGATCCAAATCTTTTGTGATTCTTGCAGGTCTCAAGTCGAAAACTTGGCGAACTGCTTTTTCAAGAACCTCAGAGCCCACTTTGCTTGTACCGTAATCGTTAACGCTGATGCTTACAGGTTCAGCAACACCAATGGCATACGCCACTTGAACCAAGCATCTTTCAGCCAAACCCGCACCCACGATATTCTTAGCAATATGACGAGACGCGTAAGCAGCAGAGCGATCCACTTTCGAAGGATCTTTACCAGAGAAGGCACCACCGCCGTGAGCACCGTGACCACCATAAGTGTCCACGATGATCTTACGGCCTGTCAGACCCGCATCACCCATAGGGCCACCCGTTACGAAACGGCCTGTTGGATTGATGAAGAATTTTGTTTTCGCATCAATCCAGTTTCCTGGGATGGATTTTTTGATCAACTCTTCTGTGATGAATTCTTTGATTGTCGCGTTCGACACAGAATCCGCATGTTGAGTTGAAATCACGATGGCGTCGATACGTTTTGCAATTCCATTTTCGTATTGAACAGTGACTTGAGATTTTGCATCCGGGCGGAGCCAGTCGACTTTGTTGGCTTTGCGAAGTGCTGCCAAATCTTTCACAAGTTTGTGAGACATCGCGATGCTTAGAGGCATCAATTCCGGAGTTTCATTCACAGCGTAACCGAACATCAAACCTTGGTCGCCCGCACCTTGATCGTCAGACAAAGTTTCTTTTACGCCGACAGCGATATCTGGAGACTGCTGACCTACCGCGATCATCACGCCGCAAGTTTTGTAGTCAAAACCTTTATCAGAGTGGTCATAGCCAATACGCTTTACAACTTCACGAGCAACTTCAGAGAAGTTTACTTTTGCTGATGTTGTGATTTCTCCACCAACAACAATCAAACCTGTCGTCAACAGGGTCTCACAGGCGACACGGCCCTTTGGATCTTGCGCCAAAATAGCGTCCAAGATGCCATCAGAGATTTGATCCGCCATTTTATCCGGATGCCCCTCAGAGACTGATTCACTCGTAAAAAGATAGTTTTTCACTGCTTTTATTCCTCATTAGGAAAGGTGTTAATGAGCTCGGTTTGGGTCTTCGAAATTATACCCGAAACCATCCTAAATGCCCTTCGCATTTAGCGAACGGCCAACCTACCAAAGCAGTAATGAGGGGTCAAGATCCCTTGGGTTTGTGATAATAAAAATAACCCAGTTCCAGGAAAAATAATGTGAACCCGCCAACAAGACTGATCAGCCCTAAACCAATCATAAACTGCGTCAGCGTTTTCCCTAAATCAGACAGCGTCGACTCCGGCACCACCCCGGCCTCGTGAAGATAAAACATCAAAACGTAAGCGAAGGCCGAAAGGAATGTCCAGATCGCCGCGTGAGTTTTATTTGTGAGGAGTCCCACAATCAACGGCAACACCGCAAACCAAATCAAGGTCGGCGAGTAAAAGCCGCCGGTGAAAAACGAAAAGGAAAACTGAAAGGTCATCCCCGCTATCACCATGTTGTAGGCCGCCAAAGTCATCGAACGGGAAAGCCGGTAAACCAACGGCGACAACGCGTGAATCACCGAACAGGTGATTCCAATGGCTGCCAACGTTTTCCCTTGGACGAAGAACAGAGAAATAAAACTATATGTCCACATTAAGAGACCGGTGATCACGGTCACGACAATAAGAAGGCGGTATTTATAAAGCTGAGTGAGCTGATCTTCTTTCACTGAAGCTGAAAAAAGAAAACTCTCCCAATGGGGTTTTTCATTCATGTTACACGTACGTTCAAAAATAAAGGGTGGTTGTTTCTAAACCACCCTTTTTAGTTTGTCTATCAAATGTCGTTCTCTCCCAAACGACTTTATTAGGCCGCCTTTTTGAAGCGGATTGCCTGCTCCAAACGACCTTCTTTTGTAAGCTCCGGTTTTTTATGATTTTTAAGCTGCTTGCTGATTTTTAGAAATTGTTTTTCCAGTTTTTCTGAAACAGCGTCGACGGCTGCGTACACATCCATTCCAAAAGCTGTGGCCTTAAAATATTTTTCACGAGTGTTGACGGAGATCTCAACGCAGAATTCATTTTTCTGCTTACTGAAATACACGCTGCCGTACCCATCTTTAAGCAGGAAGCGTCCGACCTCTGACATTCTTTCTTCCGTATAAGTAACAAGGGAGTCAGAGTGGTCCAAGTGCTTAAAGGTATAGTTGAGTTTCATTTGTCTTCTCCTTTTTGGCTGGTCATTTCAGCCCGTACTTCTTTATCGGCCAGACCCGACTAAAGATGAGCCTTATATTGAGACTCATTTGGATTTATTTTTGGTTAATTGGCAGCGCTTAAAAATTTCGAGGTCTTCTCGATTATTTAAATAACGGCTGACCGGCGCCATATTTTCGTACGCTTGGCGGCATCGCCCCTGTTTGGCTTCAATTTTTGCATCGAAATAAGAATCCCGCAGAGCCGCTGGCAAACGGTCCACGTGCCGGGGGCTTAAAGCGCCCTCTTCTAATTGTTTGCGGTATTTTTTTAAGGCCTCTTCGGATTGTTTTTGCACGTCACGGATGTCAGCGTAACGCGGAGGAATTTCTTTAGGAAGTTTTCTTGCCGTGTCGATAGCCCCTTCAAAATTTCCCGCATGAAAATAGATTTTAGTTTTCTGATAGAGCGCCTCGATCTCCTGAGGATCAATTTTTCTTTCTTTCACCCCAAATGGATTGCCAAGAAAGCCCAAGGACAAGCCCACTACCGCCACAAAAAACGTCGCAATTTGATATGACCTTTTCATAGATTTCTTATCGGAATTTCCAGACCAAAGCTGAGCCTTTTCAGCGTTTCATTACAGAACGTTTAACTCATTTTTTTTGTCGAAATGCCGATAAATTAGCTATGAAAACACTGGGAACACCTGCACGTCTATTTGCTTTCCTCAGCCATTTGGTTTTTCAAAAATCATTTGCGATTAATACGGCGTCCGAGGGATTCCATTTAACTCACGGAACTTCGATGAGTATTCCTGTTCACAACCAGTGCAAAATTCTCACGAACACACATGCGACAAAAGATTATTTTGTTCCGACATTGAATCTCACAGGGTGGACGACATTTCTTTCGAACAAACCTGCTGCGGTTCTTACTAAAGACTGCCGCTCGTGCAAAGAGATTAAAGACAACGGAGGCGCGTGGATCGGCAGTGGCATGTACTACATTGATCCCGATGGCGCCGGAGCCAATGCTTCTTACGTCACTTACTGTGACATGACCACGGACGGTGGTGGATGGACTCTGGTGTGGAGTAACTTGCGTGGCGGAACAAACAAGCCGACAACAAATCTGAGTTTTTACAACACCACATCTGGAAGCAACACGCCCCGCTGTTCATTGGCGAATGGAAGCACTTCGGCAACTGGTGCAAATTGTTCTCTCGTGACAGGCAATAAAGAACAATACAATTACTTTGTCGGATTAGATCAGTGGAATGAGATCGGTAAAAAACAAAAGTACATGGACTTCATGTACGAGTGGAGAACCGATTACGGCAAAGCCGCAGCTCAAGTCGCAAAGATGGCTTTGGAAAAATTTGATCCGTTTCGTCAGTACACTTTGAATCTGTTGAATCTTACAAATCTAACGGGCTCCGTCGCTCCAGGCCTCACCGCTTATCATACGGGAAAAGCTCTCACTGCGGTGGATACCGACGTCACTCTCGGCGGATCATCTTGCTCTGCGGGATATAGCAACACTCCTTTTTGGTATTACACTTGTTGGAGTGGTTCTATGACCGGTGGCGGTGAGACCATGGGTGGAGGTTATTATAACGGCGCTTACTGGGTGAACTCCGTGAAAGCATACGCGACTGATGCGGATGCGGCGACGGGACAAGCTGCGGGAAATGGTTGGTATTATGTTCGTGAGTATTCAACGTATGCAAATTGTTACGAACACAAAAAATTGGGCGGCGCTACCACAGATGGTCTTTACACAATTGATCCCGACGGTCCGGGAGGAAATGCGCCTTTTCAAGCTTACTGCGATATGACGACGGATGGCGGGGGATGGACTCGCATCTTTAGACATAATATCGCTGGAGGATATTTTGCGAGCCTTGGAGCTGCGGCCTCTGCAAATCCTGCCGATCCTACCAACAATTTGTATTCAATCATCAATAAGCTTGAGAGTTTCCGCAGTCACGGCCGTTTTCTTTTCCGCATAAGTTGGCCGGGCCGAGCCGCAAAAAATATTTGGTATCAAACCAGCAACCCCACAACAGACGTGAACGTTGCAGGATATTATCCCGTCAGCATTGGCGCGACAATGCCAGAGTGGATTGGTCTTGAGTTAGGAAACGGTACTCATGGAGCGGGTAATAGCAACAACTCTTATATTGATGGATGTAACGGAAGTTGTTGGTGGTACTCCATTGGTGCAACAGCCGCCTATAATGGCGGTATTCCCGATGCGAGTTCATTCGATGGCTCGACGTCTCACTCTTCGGAGGTCAATCTATGGGTGAAAGAAATTGATCCTCCGCAAATTTATTCTTCGTGCAAAGCTATTTATGATGCGGGCTATGCTTATGGAAATGGAATTTACTACATTGATCCTGATGGAGCGGGAAACAACAACCCGCCAATCCCCGTTTACTGTGACATGACTTCGGACGGTGGCGGATGGACTCGCGTTCTCTATCACGATATTGCAGGTGGATACTTTGCGAATGGAGCTGAAGCAAATTCTTATAACGTGTACAATCCCACAGCCACCCGTTATTCAATTTTAGGTAAACTTGAAAGTTTCCGCCGCAGTGGAAAGCTTGAGTTAAAAATAGATTGGCCGGGATATGCGCCAAGAAACTGGTGGACTCAGACAAGTAATTTCACGTCGCAAGCAGCGGCGGGATACACAGCTGTTTCTATCGGCTGCTCAAGTAACTTCTGGGGCGGCTTGGAGTTTAACAGCTCAACAACCTCTTCACTTGCCGATGGTTCCGTAGGATCGGGTAACTGGTTCTATGCTATCGGCGCTTACGCTGGCTGGGGAACTCCCGTCGGACTCCCCTCTTGTGACGATATGGCTGGATCCAATGTTGGTGTCCCTAAAGTAGAACTCTGGATTAAGTAGTCACCATTTTTCTATAGTACTCGAACAACTTTTTTGAACCGTACACAAGGTTGGCTTCCCAATCGTTGTGCGCGTTGTGATCAGCACCATCAGTGATGTACTTTAAAGAAATCAACTGCACGCCCATCTTGCGGCAGACTTTTGCCAAAGCATAGCCTTCCATATCGACAAGCTCACAGGGAACTTTCGGTGCCCCCGTTTCAAAACTGTCTCCGGTTCCGCAAATTCCTTTTGGAAGTTCCGGGAAATAAGGAATGAGTTCAATTCCACTTGGCAAGGGATCAAAGGGAGTTTCTCCGACTTTAAATCCCAGAGGCGAAATATCCATGTCTCTTTGCACGAAAGTGGAAACTTCGACTAAATCGTGGGTTTTAAATTTTGAGCTTCCCGCCGTACCAAGGTTGATCATCACTTTGCATTTTGTTTTGTGAATCACATCCATGGCTGTTAAAGACGCATTCACTTTACCGATACCCGTATAAATGACAGGAATATTTTCTTTTTCAAAAAGTCCTTGTGATTCTCCAGGCAGAGCCATCACAAGCGCGACATCATTAATATTGAACAAGGGAGAAAACCTCTTCGTTATTAAATTTCATTTTATTCAAGAAAGTGAGATTCACCAGAACCGCCACTGATTCCACTTTGTAGCCTGCGTTCTGACTTAAATCAATAGCCGCTTGCAGTGTTCCGCCCGTCGCCAAAACATCGTCGACGATCATGATTCGGCCTTTTCCTAAAGGCAGTTCAATCTCCGCAGTTCCGTATTCCAGAGCATAAGTAAGTCTTTTAGTCGGAGGAGGCAGCTTGCCTGCTTTACGAATCGGCAGAAAACCTTTTTTATGAGTCGCTGCCATATGTGATGCCAAAATAAATCCGCGCGATTCAATTCCTGCGAAACAATCTATTTCAGTCAAATTCACTTTTTTCACGAGTTGTTTTGAAACGAAATCCATCGCTTCAGGATTTTGTAAAAGAGGCGACATATCTCGAAATAAAATGCCTTCTTTAGGGAAATTAGGCACATCGCGAATCAGGCTCTTTAAGTCCATCAGGCCCTCCAGAAGTGGGTTTGCGGTTGTTCGAACACAGAATATAGCGATGACATAAAAAACGACAGTCCTTTTCTTACAAAGATTTTAGGACCGAGACACTGCGGTCATAAGAGCCCGATGTATTCCGACAGCCGTTAGGGATCTTTTTTGCTTGATCGAGTTTTTCAAAACTATTCTCGCCTCATAGAGAACGAAAAAAACAATCCGGAGGAGGATTTATGAAAAAACTCGTTTTATCACTGACAAGTGCTCTTTTACTTGCGGGATCTTTGGCATTTGCGTCTGAAGATCTTTCTGCCACCCAAGAACAAGCCTTTGTTTTGGCACCGATCACGGCTGTGAGCTGTGACTCTGCACAAGCCACGGATGCTAATTACTGCATCACGGAACACCACAACTGCCCGCCTTCTTATGAACGCGTGATTAAATATTGTTGGGGTGGCGTGCACAAGCGTTTCGTACGCTGTGGTTACACTTGCCGTAAAGTCGGCGATAACAACGGTGGCGTTGAACCGAAATAGGCCTGATGCCGTAGAAGAAGGCGCTCCTTTTTTGAGGAGCGCTTTTATTTTAGAAGTATTTCTTACGTTGAGATGAAGGCAAGATCTTCAGCATGTCACGATACTTCGCAACTGTACGGCGTGCGATCTGGATACCTTCCACTTTAAGCATATCCACGATCTTTTGATCTGAAAGTGGATTTTTCGGATCTTCTTTTGCAACCAAATCTTTGATTTTGATTTTAACAGATTCACTTGCGAGCGAATCCCCATCTGAAGAACTGATACCTGAGTTGAAGAAATATTTAAGTTCGTAAATACCTTGTGGAGTATGCACGTACTTTGCTGTCGTCACGCGGCTCACAGTAGATTCGTGCATGCCGATGTCGTTCGCAATATCTCTTAACACCATTGGTTTTAAGTACTCAGAACCTTTTTCGAAGAAATCGCGCTGATGTTTTACAATTGACTCTGTCACTTTGTAAATCGTGCGCTGTCTTTGGTGAATCGATTTAATCAGCCACACCGCCGAGCGAAGTTTTTCCTGGATGTAGTCTTGAGTTTTATCACCCGTGGTTTTGCCACCTTTAAGCATGTTCTTATAGAAATTAGAAATCTTAAGGCGCGGAAGACCGTCTTCGTTTAAAGAAACAACATAATCGTCGCCCACTTTGTATACGTAAACGTCCGGAGTCACATAGTGTGTATCAGAACTAACGAACGCGCGACCCGGTTTTGGATCCATGGCATAGATGATCTTACACATCTCAACCACGTCTTCCACGTCACGACTCAAAGCTTTGGCAATCGCTTCGTAGTTCTTTTTTTCAAGATCTTTCAAATGATTATTGATCAAGTTGACAAGATCGTGAGTGTCTTCTTCCAAATGCTTGGCTTGAATCAAGAGGCACTCTTTAAGATCACGAGCGCCCACACCCGGCGGATCAAATTCGTGAATCAAAGTCAGAGTGTCCTCGAGAAGTCCCAATTCAATTTTTTCTTCTTCAGCTAATTGCTCAAGAGGAATTTTGATATAACCGTCATCGTCGATAGCACCGATCAAAGCATCGGCGGCTTGCTCTTCTTCTTCAGAAAAGCCGTTCATCTTCACTTGCCAGTAAAGGTGATCATGTAAAGTTTGAGACGCCGTAATGACGTTCTCATAGTTCATGATCTCTTCAGAACCTGCCATTCCCGATTGAGGAGGCTTTTGGTTGGCTTCGATATAGGATTCCCACTCAAACTCATCTTGTTTTTGTGGGTCTTGCATGTTTTGTTGATCTGGAGCCTCTGTATGCTGAACTTCGTCAGCGGCTTCCTTGGTTCTTTGCAGATCCTCTTCTTTCAGAGTTTCTGCTTCTTCAAGGATTGGGTTTTCTTCGAGCTCAGAGCGAACAGCCGATTCCAACTCCATGCGTGACATTTGCAAAAGCTTGATCGCCTGTTGCAACTGTGGAGTGATCACCAGAGACTGGCTCAGGTTCATCGTCTGTCTGAGAGCCATGAAAGTCCTTCCTTAAAGTTTAAAGTTTTCGCCCAAGTAGAATTTGCGGGCGAGTTCGGAATTGGCGATTTCATCAGAGCTTCCGCTCACCTGAATCTTCCCGTCCTTCAGTATATAAGCATAATCGCAAATGCCCAAAGTCTCACGCACGTTGTGATCCGTTATGAGAACTCCTATACCTTTGGCCTTAAGGTCGCGGATGATATTCTGAATATCAGCGACCGCAATCGGATCAATTCCCGCAAAGGGTTCATCCAGCAAAAGGAATTTCGGCGATCCCGCCAATGCACGAGCAATTTCGACACGACGGCGCTCACCGCCTGACAACGCATAACCGTAGCTGTCACGGATATGGTCGACGTGGAAGTCACCAATCAGTTGCTCTAGCTTTTCCGAGCGTTGCGCGCCAGAGTAACCATGAGCTTCCAAAGCCACCGTGATATTTTCGGCCACCGTGAGTTTTCTGAAAATGCTCGGTTCTTGCGCAAGGTAACTTAGTCCTACACGAGCCCGTTTATACATGGGCTCCTGAGAAATGTTCACTTCATCGATATTGATCGTCCCAGAGTCTGATTGAACCAAACCCACGACCATATAAAACGACGTGGTTTTTCCGGCACCGTTCGGCCCCAAAAGCCCTACGACCTGACCTGATTCAACGGAAAAAGAAACGCCATCAACGACTTTACGTTTTTTGAAAGATTTAGAAATGTCTTTGATGGTGAGCATGCTCATTGTTCTTTATTCTCTACCTTCGCGCGAACTCTTTCAACCTTAACTCTTTTTCCGCCATCGAGGAAGATGATTTCTTCGCCGCTCAATTCATCATTGTTTTGAATGACTCGCGGACGTCCTTTGAACGTGTACTTATTCAACAAAAGGTCCAGGTTCACGCTTTCAGAGGTGGCGTATTTACTCGCATCACTTACGCGCACACCACCTTTAACCGCAACCGAACTTAAAATATCTTCGCCAGCTTTATACAAGAACGAAGCTTCCGGTCCTTCCAGTTTCATATTGTCGTAGTTCATGCGAACCGTGCCCAAAAATTTTGCTTCGCGGTTTTTTCCGCTAAACTCTGCACCGTCGGCGACAATTTCAAATTTCTTTCCATTTTTTTCCGGCTTCTGTGCTGTCACCTTATCCAAGATAGTCATTTTGGATTGGTCTACATAAGCTTTCATACGATTGCCCTTTAAGTACATACCGGCACCCGAAGTATCCTTCGGACCTTGCATCAAAACTTGCTCAGGGCTTTCGATAATACGCGTTTTTGAAGAGTAAAAAATCGAAGGAGTTTGAAACACGTACCCGTTTTCTGAGCGCGTGACGACGTTGCCGACAACACTCAGATCTTTGGTTTTTGCATCCATCGTTCCGGTGTCGCCGGTCACGGTGAATTCAATTTTTTCTTTATTGTAGAAAAGAACTTTTACTTTTTTGAGTTTAACGTTGCCGAGCCCTTGATTGCCCTCGGCTGTCGCTGCGAACAACTCCCAATCGCGATTCCCCTGCTGACTTTCCACCAAGTGAACGCCTTGCATTTTTTGTTCAGCAAGACTGGATGGTTCTTCGACTTTTTCACCGCGTTTAATGCGTTCTTCCTTTTCTAAAGCCCGTTTATCTTGTTCTTCAACGCGGGCGCGAATGGCGGCTTCGTCTTCGTGCTCGAGGCGAGACGGAAATACGATAAGAACCTCTACAAACAAAAGGATCAGCAGAGCTACAAAAATGAGGTTCTTAAATTTAGCCATAGTTTGAGTGGTGCGCAGGCACGGTTAAGGTTAACGTCCTGCGCAGCATAACTGACTTTTAATTTGATGTCGATTCTTGAGGAAGTTTAGTCACTGCGAAATTAATTTCACCAGCGCCTGCCTCAGTGACCGTGTACAAAACTTTTTTGACAGTGAGGAAATCCACACCCTTATCGGCTTGGATCGTCACTTTGCTCCACGCATTAGGATCTTCTTCAACTTCACCACGAGTGGATTCAACCACGTCGCGGATCTTGTTTTGCAATTTGCTCTCCTGCTCGGCTTTTGATTTTGCCAAAGCTTCTTGCAATTGCGTTTTCAAGTTGGCGATATTCCAATCTTCCGCGGCTTTCACTTCTTCAAATGTCGCCACAGTGTCTTTATCCAAAAGAATTTCTTTATTGGAAATCGTCACTACGTGAGCGGGTTTCAATTCACGAACACTCGTGGCCTTGGGAAGAACAACTTCCTTCGGGATGTAAAGAATCTCTCCTGTTGCGTTGTAATTTTGCAGAAGGAAGATCACCAGAACCGTGAACATATCCACCATCGCCGTCAATGACAGCAAGGCCGTAACATCACGTTTCCCTTTACGCTTACTCAAGATGTTGTGATAACGGTGTCTTTCACCGGGTCTAAAGATGGCCATTAATTAGGCCCTCCTGTTGCAACGGAAATCGCTGAGAAACCTGCGGTTAAACAGTTGTCCATTGCTTTGATAAGCTGTTCATAAGGAATTGCATCTGCAACGCTGACAACCGCATCCACTTTTTCAGGATAAAGCTGTTTCACACGTTGCAATTGAGCGACCAGGCCGGCTTCGTCAAACTGTTCGTTCACCATGGGAAGACTGATGATTTGTCTCCCAACAGTTAATACGTAACCCGCTTCCTTCACATCCACTTTCAAAACAACATCCGCATTCGGTGGAGGCGTTGGGGCTGGTTGAGTGTCCGACTTCTTCCCATAAAGAGAACTACCAATCTGAATCATAGACACTTGGGTCCATACGGCAGTGATCAACAAGAACGTGATGAGAACGCTCATCAAGTCGATGAAAGGCACGAGATTGAGCTCGATATTCTTTTTTCTACCGCTGGAATCGCCACTATCTATGTGAGCCATAGAAAACCTCTAGTCTAAGCCTGTTAGTCTTTAATCTTTTCTCTGTTCGCAACAACTAGGTTCAAAAGACTCATGCTTGTTTCAATCACTTCATTCTCTGTTTTTTGAATGCGGTGTTGGAACAAACCGTAAGCGACGATTGAAACGATCGCGACCAAAAGACCAAACGCCGTACAGTTCAAGGCGTGTGAGATACCTTTTGAAAGCTCAAGAGCTTTTGTTGCTGGATCGGCAGCGGCCACCGCACGGAACGAACCGATCATACCGATGATCGTTCCAAGAAGTCCGGCGAGAACCGCGACGTTACCAAACACAGCAAGGAAGGAAACCCAACCTTCTACTTTTGGCATTTCTCTCATCACCGCTGCATCCATCGCCACTTGCACTTCTTCGTCAGGGCGTTTATTCATCGCTTGAACAAGGCCTGCTTTCACAGTGTTTGTCAGAGGAGCTGGGCGAGCATCGCAATAGCTGATGGCCTGGCGCAAATCACCTGCTACGACCATTCTAAAAATTTGATCAGTGAATTCTTTTTTATCCACCGCAAGATTTTTTAGTTTCATCAATCTTTCTACGATCACAAACACGGCCAAGATGGCAATGACTGCGATTACGTACATGACGAAACCACCCTCAGCGAAAGCACGCTGGATGAAATTCACGTTGTCTACTGTTACTGTTGGGTTCACGGAAACTCCTCCTTAAAAAACTTTTTAAAAAAATGAAATTAGTTATTAGCCGGGTTCAAGACAAACGGATACGCCTGCACCTCGGCCACAAGACCTGGTGGAGGTTCCGGGAAAGTCCAACTTGCTAAACGATCACGAATGCAGTTTTCAACTTTAGGATTACCCAATGTTGAACTCTTCACTTTCACGTTACGCGCTTGTCCTTTTTCAACGATTTCCCAAGCTAAAATTATTTTACCTTCAAGCTTCGCACCTTTTTCCAAAGTGTTCAGCACGCGCTCATAACAACTTTGCAGTTCATGCTTCTTCGCACGAATCACACGACGAATCGCTTCTTTGTCGATCGTTCCATCAAAGGATTCTTCAAAGCCACCGCCTTCGATCGCCACTGTTGTTTTGCTACCAAAACCATCCGCAGCCCCGTAGGCAGCTTGACCCGATCCACGGCCTTTGGTTCCGATCCCCGCGATCCCTTGAGTCGCAGTTCCTTTACCGCCAGCGCCTGAATCTTTAAATTTAGATCCAAGGTCATCGCCAGCGCGGTCTTCATTGAAGCCCGCAGTTCCCGTCGCCTTGTCGGCCATACCTAGAACTTCGCCCGCTCCGGAATAAGCTTTGTCGATATTCGCACGACTTCCGCCACCACCGAAGGCGCTGAAAAGTCCCACTTTCGAAAGATCTTTATTCGAAGACTGAGCATTTGCTCCCGCCGTTTGCCCTGTCTTGATCGCGCCACCTTGACGAGTGGACGTGAATTTCTTCGTGCGATCTTTGGCATTTGGTTTTGGTGCCACTTCACTAGCACGCGCCGCTACTTGAGCTTTTTGCGACTGCTGGCCTTTTTCACCCTTCTTCTGAGCTTCCTTCGTTTGATCCGCAACAACCACTTTTTGTGGAGGTGTTGGAGTCGGCGTCGGTGTCGCCACAGGAGTTGGAGGCGGTGTTGGCGGCGGAGGAGTCGGCACCGGTGTCGCTGCTGGAGGTGGTTTATTGAAAATCACCTGCGCGATACGCTGAACTTCCTCTTGCTTATTTTCCTGCCAATCTTTTGGAAGAGTCGCAGAAATATAAAGAGCCAACAAACCAACAAGCACCAACGACATCACAAGGCCCGTCATTTCAGAGCCCGTAAGCATGATCGGAAGCATTGGCACCATCGGAGCTTGCGGTACAAAACGGATATAAACTGTGATGTTTCCACCCGGCAATGTCACACAAAGCATTTCATTTTGATCAACACGAACGTTGTAACCCTGGGCGCCTTTTTGCGCTTTTCCATTGCGAGCCAGATCTTCCACAGGTTGAATTCCCGCAGAGGAAACAAGTTCCACGTTCATTTCTGCTGTCGTGTTGACTTTCAGTCCCGCTGACATATCCAGCAACGGATAACCACGCGGCACCAACCCATCAGGCAAAGCAATGTGTCCATCACCTGCGTTCACGCGAACAGCTTTATTTCCCTTGAAGTGATACGTGTTCAGAATTCTTTCTTTCCACGCCACGATCACTTCAACAGTCGCTCCCTTGCCCGGTTTAAGATAAGTTCTTAAATCCTGAACCTCACTTGGAGGAGCAAAGGTTTTTGTCTTCTTCACTTTTTTATAAGCACCGCGATCTTTGCGAATCTCAGGACGAACTGGAGCCGCCGTGATCACTGGTTTTTCTTCAACCTTAGGAAGTTCAACAGGAATCACTGGCGTTGGCGCCACTTTGATTTCTTCTGTTTTTACCACCGCCGCAGGGGGCATTGGTGCTGGCTCTGGTTTTTTTACTTCAACAGGAGGTGGCGGCATCTCTACAGGAGCCGCGACAACTGTTGCACCGGGAGCCGCTTTTGGTTTGGGAACACCGATGAAAAATGCAATTTTAAAAGGACCGATCTCGATTTCGTCTCCGGAAGAGACCATCTCATCAAGAACGGCTTGTCCGTTTTTGAAAGTTCCTGAAGAGGAACCCAAATCACAGACGTAATATCCCATATCACGCAGCTCAATAAGACAGTGGATCGGAGACACTTGATCAGAGTCTAAATCCAAATGCACTTCGGCGTTATGTCCGATCACGATTTGATCTTGATCGAACTGTTTAACACCAACGAGCTGATTGTTTTTGAAAATTCTAAATATTAAAGGCGCTCTCAATTACCACCCCGAACCCGCTGTATATCTTCTGATGTTCGTCTCATCTCGGGTAAAAAATTTTGTCTAAGCTTAATCAAACGACTGTAATTAAAATTCTTCTTTTGGAAGAGATAAAAAAGATCCGGCTTTTGCGTTGAACCTTCGATCAATTCATCTTCGAAGTTCAACGTCGCTTTTCTTTTTGTCGTCGTTGTTGTCGTAGTGGTGGTTGTCGTCGAAGTACGATTCGATGTCTGCGCAAATGCCACTTCGAAAGCACAGATCATTGCAAACACGACTGTAAATTGTTTAACGAATCGCAACATAGTTTCCACCTTCACTCTATTTTAAACCAGCTTTCGCCTTATTTTCCAAAGCAATAATTCGATTGCGAGTATCTGCAGGCCCACCTACAAACTTTAGTCTGTTAATTACTTCCAAACCCTCTTGGTACTTACCCATATTATCGACCAACAGTGTTGCATAATTATAAAGAGCTTCTTTGTTGCTCGCAGAATCTTTCAAAATCGTCTTATATAAATCTTCCGCTTTTTCATATTTGCGGTTGGCTGTAAGAGCGATGGCGTAGTTGTTGAGAACTCTCGGATCTCTCACTCCGCGTCTGTAAGCGGTTTCAAGAACGACTTGTGCTTTTGAATAATCTTTTTCCTGAACGTAGATGGCACCAAGGTTCGCCGCCGCTACAGCTTCGTCGTTATTGATGTCCAATGCTTTACGGAAAGATTTGATCGCATCGCGCTTTTCATTCTGAGCAAGCTGAACAATACCCATGTTTGAGTAAAGCTCTGCCATTCTTGGATTACCAGCGATCGCCTTGCTTAAAAGGTAACGGCAAAGATCATAACGCCCACGCTTATAGTGGTACATCGCTAAAGCATTCAATGCTTTGGCGTCATTAGATGACTGTGCCAAGATCTGCGTTGAAGCTTGATAGATCTTTTCATCACTCTGTGACTTGATCGCCTCATTCAAAGCCGCATATTGCGACGGTGTCGTTGGAATTTGCGGGCGCACCGGTTCCTCGACAACAACGGGCTTCGGCTCTTCCTTGCGCACCACAGGAGCCTCGGTCACCGTTGGCGCTGTTGGAGCTGGAGCTTCGGTTTCATTCACGGATTGTGTCGCACACGCTGCCAATGTTAAAACAGGAAGTAAAACAATGATCTTCTTCATTATTGACCTATCCAATTCACTAAGCGGATGTCCGAACCAATCTCACCACCATTGTAGTAAGCTTTCGGATCAAGCTTATTCATATACTCATAAGCCGTCTTAAATCCGTCGTTATAGACTTCCAATTCCAACCCACGGTCGACCGCAAGTTTGAAACTTTCCCGGACTTTGGTATTGAATGGTTCGGCGAACTTCTCAACACCCGCTTTATATTGTTTTGTCTCTTCCGCGTTCAAGCCCGGAGGAAGTGGCGCATTTAAAATCGCCTGAGCCATGTTCTGGTTTGCTTCACCCAAGACACTCAAGGAACTTACGATTTCTTCAGCACTGTCGTACTTGATAACATCCGCAAGTTCGCTTGTAAGTTTTGTCAACAAAGCGACTTTTTTATCAGCAGCCGCTTTTTGTTTGTTCGGGTCCTTAGGGAACGAAATCGCTTTCATTTCTTTGAAAGTCCCCATGGCCTCGGCCAATTTCAATTTCGCTGCGTAAGAAGCACCGACACCTTTTTTATTTGGTGCAAAACGTCTTTGGATCGCCAAAGTTTTTTGCGCCCATTCACTGGATTTTGTGAGCGCTTTTTGGCGACCGTAAAGCTCGCTCACCCAGTAAGCACTTTCCACCACTTTTTCCTGATCACGACCACCACCTTCCACATATTCTGTGTAACGCGCAATCGCGGCACCGTTTTGACCGGCTTTGCGATGGATTTGGGCCATGCTGTAAACGGCTTCAATATTATCAGAGTGCTTTTTATTGAGCTTTGTAAATTCCGTGTACGAACGAATCGCCTCATCAGATTTTCCGAGGGCTTCATACAAAACAGCTGCGTTGTAAATCAAGTTCGGAGCCAATGGGTCCGTTGGATTTTCTTGCGCAGATTGTTTGTAAAGCTTCGCCGCCTCTTCAAACTGAGCCGAGTCTTGATATAGTTTTGCAAGCAAACGACGCACTTTTGGTTTTAGCTTATCCGCAGAAGGATCTTTAGAGGCCAGCACACCTTGATATGCTTGAATCGAAGGTCCATTCATACCCGCTCGCTCATAGTTCACGCCTGCATTAAACAAAGCTGTGATCGCGAGACTTGATTTCGGATTCTGTTTTGCAAAAGCATCGTAAACCTGGGCTGAATCTGCGTATTTTTTCTCCAGCTCCAAATCCTGACCGCGTTTGAAGGAAGCTTTTTCCATCACACCGCGAATATCAGACCCGGCCTTTGAAGATGCGATGGACGGAACGGCCAAGAGTTCGGCTCCCGTTTTTTCCAATCCCACATAGTCTTTTCTTAAGTTGTAGATATCCAAAAGAAGATTCGCAGAATATTCCGCATATTTTGTATTTGGATACTGTTGCACGATTTCGCGGAAATGCTTCGTCGCTTCGTCAAAGTGATTGCTTTGATAGTACAAACGACCCATGCGGAATTTGATTTCCACCGCTTTTTCCGACGTCGGG
>NZ_CAMLDV010000075.1 GCF_946478835.1 uncultured Bdellovibrio sp.
GAATCGCGAGGTAAAAGACAAAGTCCGTTGAAGGCTTCAATGTTTCCACCGCTGTGACCGGATTTGTATTGAGTATTTTCTAATAATACACCGGCATGAATATTACATTCTTTAGCGGTGGAATTGATCATAGAAGTGTAGGAATCTCCATGGCGCCCGTAACCCTGAACCTCACGAAGAACCGGTTGACCGGTTTTAGGATTATAAAAGTTGTCAAAATAATCCTGCTGCCAGTTCCAGCGATTGTTCCCTTCAACACGTGTTAAACCTTTGATCCACTGGTCGGCAACTTGTGGTGATGGAGCCTGTTTGCGGAGTTCAGCAACAAGGGACTCATAAGTTTCTGGTTTCACGTGAAGAAAAAACTGCGGAGGCTTCTGCGGTTGAGCCTTCATAACTTTTGTTACATAAGACTTTACCCACTCAGGACCGCCTTCAAAATCAGAAACTGTGGCCGCCATGATCGGATAATTTTCGGAAAGAAGTGTACTACCAGTCGTCGGACATGCTGGCACATCGGCACTCATTGGATTGTGTCGTGAGCAGGCGTTTTGCCCTTGAGCGAAGACTAAATTAATGAGGAGGAGAAAAAACGCCACCGAAACTCCTGTTTATTTTTAAGCTGCTTGCAGTCCTTTGACAAAATCGGTCGATAATTTTTCAGCCAGATTTAAAGAGGTTTTGTTGTAAGCGGATTTTTCTGCAAATCCCATGAGCATTCCCACCAGTTTTTCATTCACAACAATAGGGGAAATCGTCACATGATCTGGGATGCGGCCTTGGTTCCAACCTTCAAAGAATTTTTCATTGATCTCGTTTAAAGAGATATATCCATGGAAGGATTTTTGTGTAGAAGCCACGATATTAAAAATACTTGGCGTTTTCAGAGGAACGCGCATGGACGTGTCTTTCATTCCCTGGAAGTTTTCGTCCCAAGCAAAAGCTGTCAATTGCGTTTCTTGATCGTCCAAAGTCAAAATCATGGATTTTTCAAAATGCACTTTCATTTCACTCAAGGCTTGTTTCACCTTTTCGTTCATCAAAGCCGCATTTTTCTTTTTCATTTTTTCTAACGAGAAATTTCCACTCGCCACAGGATTGATTGTCGGTTTTGCGACGCCTGCAGGGCGGGGAACGATAGGAATTGGTTTGTTCCCGAAACTGTCTTCAAAAGGCGGAGGCATCTCCGACTTTGGAGGAGGTGGCGGAACTTTTTTCGGAGCCGAAGACTCTGCGATCGCTGAGGCTGGTGTCGCCGCAACCGGTGTGACGGATGTCTTTGCCGCCTCTACAGGAATCGGCGTCTTCTCTTCATTTAAAATCAATTCATCGACTTGTGTTTTTGGCTCTAACTCTGCAGAGAATTCCTGCAAAGCAGAATCTGAAGTTGAAGAAACAACTTCAATAGAAGGATTCGAGTTCGCAGCAGGAGTTTCTTCTTTTGAAGATAAAGCCTCTAAGCGAATCACGGTTGGTCCATCAAAAAGACCATCCATGCTCTCCGATTTTTCAGCGGACTCTTCAAGAGTCTCTGAAGCTTTTTCTTCGTCGACGCCAAGATCTTCAAACGAAAAGCTGTCGGAAGCTCCATGTTTCGTCACTGTCGCTAGGGAAAGATCAATACCTTCGGGCGCATCTTCAACAACCGGTGAAACGGGTGTTGAAGCGGCTTTTTCAGGATGAAGCTTTCTCCAAGCCTCTTGCAAGTCTTCAAAACTTGCTAAGACAATAACGCTTGAAGGTGTAGAAGGGAAATCCTGTGGCGGTTGAAGACAAGCCACGATGAGTGAACCGTCCCACTCCGCCACAGGCAGACACTCCGCAGACCACGGGTAATGGGTCGCCCACTTTGCGAACATTTCCTGGGATAGAGGAGTCTCTGTAAAAAATCGTGACTGAAGTTTCGGTAGTTTGTAGTGAGTCATCGCCCACGGTAAATAATCATCCGAGCGGAGGCGTTGTTCCTTCAAGGCGTAACCCAAAAGACTCAAAGGCGAACCACTTTGTTCAAATGATTCTGTAAGTCCTTGAAGTTGCTCTTTAAAATGTTCAAACCATACGTGATGACTCATCTCTTTGTTTATCGGTAGATTGAGGTAAAACATAAGGAAATCCGAGGTCTAGTCCAGCTTCTGCCCTCCGGGCGGTAGCCTCCTGCGCCAGGCGTGCGTGAATAATTTCCAGCGTAGGCTGATAGATAGACAGCCTAAGTGCTTAAATATTCTTAGAAGTTTTCAATACTTAAGAAGTGTGCTACCTTCCTGCGACCTATGATCCAGTCAAAAGTGTTTCACTATTTCGACCATAATGCCACGACCCCTGTGTGCAAAGAAGTCCTCGAGGCTTTGCCAGAATTGGCAAAGGCGTGGGGCAATCCCAGTTCCATTCACTGGGGTGGTCGACAGCCGAAGAACATTCTTCGTGATGCTAGAAAAGCCGTGGCCGAGGCGGTGGGTGCGGGGAGTCCGCTTGAAATCGTTTTTACTTCCGGTGGAAGTGAAGCGAACAACACCGTGATCAAAGGTCTTTTTGATTATTACCAAACAGCTCAGTTTCTCACGCCTGAACAACGTCTGCGCACGCACTACATGTGTTCAGCCGTTGAACATCCGGCGGTGATCAAAGCCATGGAACACATTCAATCTCTCGGAGCCCGCGTGGATTTTATCCCCGTGAATCGCCGCGGAGAAATTGATTTGGATTTTTACCAAGCGCACCTTAGCGAAGAAACCGCTTTGGTGTCTGTGATGTTTGCCAATAATGAAACAGGCACGTTGTTCCCCATTAAACAAATGGCCGAGATGGCTCACAAAAAAGGGGCTTTGTTTCATACGGACGCCGTTCAAGGTTTTGGAAAAGTGCCTGTTAACTTGCAAGACCTTGGAGTCGATTTTGCGTCGTTTTCGGGTCACAAATTTTATTCGATCAAGGGATCAGGATTTCTGTATTCAAGAAAAGGATCTAATTTTAGTTCGTTGATCAATGGCGGCGGTCAAGAGCGTCACCGTCGTGGTGGAACCGAAAATACACTGGGTATAGGTTGTCTGGGAGTTGTTGCAAAGCGCGTTGGTCTTATTGCAGAAAAAGCGGAGGCTTTAGCAAAACTTCGCGATCACATGGAAGCACGCATTCTCTCTGAAATTCCAGACGTCACAGTGACGGCAGGTGAGACACCTCGTCTTCCAAATACAAGCTCGTTGGTTGTGAAGGGTGCTGACGGAGAAACAATGCTGATGTCTTTGGACATCAAAGGCTACGCAGTTTCTACAGGAGCCGCTTGTTCGAGCGGAAATCCAGAGCCAAGTCCCGTGTTGTTGGCGATGGGGCTTAGTCGTGAAGAAGCGCAAAACAGTCTGCGCATCAGTCTTGGTTGGGAAACCACGGCTGAAGAAGTAAATGGTTTTATTGAAGCATTAAAAGTGGTGGTCGCAAGGTTGCGTTCACTGAACAACAATGAAGGAGACTCTTGTCATGTCTAAAGGGAGAGTCCTTGTTGCTATGAGCGGAGGCGTGGACAGTTCTGCCGCGGCTGCGCTCTTGGTCGAACAGGGTTATGAAGTGATCGGTGCTACGATGCAAGTGTGGGATTATTCCACATGCGATATCGAAGAAGGAAACGGCACATGCTGTTCCAGCATCGATGTGGATGATGCCCGTGCGGTCGCAGACCGTTTGGGGATTCCATTTTACGTTTTAAACTGCGAAGCAAAATTTCGCGCGGCTGTCATTGATCCATTCTTGAAAGCCTACCTGGAAGGACAAACGCCACTTCCTTGCGTGAACTGCAACACGTATTTGAAATTCGATCATCTTGTGAAAAAGATGAAAGAGCTTGAGTGTGATTACCTGGCGACAGGTCATTACGCTAAAATCGTATACGATGAAAACGGCAAAGCGGCGATCCACACGTCTACGGATGATTGGAAAGACCAAACGTACTTCCTTTTCACGATTGATCCAGAGCTTGTACCAAAACTTCTTTTCCCTGTGGGAGACATGAAAAAGCCCGAGGTGCGTGCTTACTCTGAAAGCCGTGGTCTTGTGACAGCTCGTAAAAAAGACTCTCAAGGGATCTGCTTTGTGGGCAATATGGGTTATCAGAATTTTATCAAAGGCCAAGTAGATAAAACGATTTTGGCTTCCAAAGCAGGTAAAATCAAACGCTATCCTCAAGGTGACGTGATGGCAAATCACGATGGCATTCACAATTTCACTATCGGACAAAGTAAAGGCCTGGGTATGGATCATCACGAAAAACTTTTCGTGATTAAAATTGATGCCGCTGACAACACCGTGTGGGTGGGTGATGAAAGTCATTTGTTTGCTCACGAAGTCGATGTCGTTGATCCAAAACTTTTGGGTGAAGTTCAAGACGGCGAAGTTATGAGCGTGAAAATCCGCTATCAACACAAAGGTTCTTTGGCGCAGGTCTTTAAAACAGAGACAGGCTATAAATTGAAATTCCAAGAACCTCAAAGAGCCGTGACTCCAGGTCAAGCTGCTGTGTTCTATCGCGATAAAGAACTTGTGGGAGGCGGATGGATCACTCTCTAAAATATCAAGTTCACACCTTTGGTTGTAAGGTGAATACTTACGACGCGGGTTTGATTCAGAAGAATTTGAATGCGAACGGTTTTGCTCCTGTTGTTTCAGGGCAAAAAGATGCGCGTATTCATGTTCTTAACACTTGTGCGGTGACTGCCGAAGCAACGAAAGAAGCTGTTCGCTATATTCGTCGTTTGAAAGTAAAAGATCCTTTCTGCACAGTTGTTGTCACAGGCTGTGCAGCACAAGTTGATACGGGGTCTTTTTCAAGTCTTCCAGGTGCTGATTTGGTCGTGGCAAATTCTCACAAGGGATCCTTGCCAGAGCTTTTAACAAAACATTTCAGAGGCGAACTCACTGAGAAAGTTTTTAAGTCCAATATCTTTAAAAAAGAAGATTTAGAAGCGGGCGGTGGTATTGAGAAATCCCACACGCGCACGTTTTTAAAAATTCAAGACGGCTGCAATAGCTTTTGCACTTACTGCATTATTCCTTATGCGCGTGGTAAGAGCCGCTCCATTCCAGTTGCTGATCTTATTCAGCGTATTAATGCTCTTTACGCGGAAGGTTCTCGCGAAGTCGTTTTAACCGGTGTTCACATCGGGGATTATGAAGACGAAGTCGGCGGCAAAAAATATGTGATGGAAGATTTGATTGAAAATCTTCTGGCAAAAACAAAAGTGCCGCGTTTCCGTTTGGCAAGTCTTGAACCTGTGGAAGTTTCAGGCAGACTTTTAGAACTTTATCAAGACAAACGCATGTGCCCGCATTTCCATATGAGTATTCAAAGTGCGAATACAGACGTGCTTTTCCATATGAAACGCAAGTACACACAAGACGACGTTCGTAAATCGCTCAACGCCATTGCGGAACGCGTTCCAGGTTCCTTTGTCGGAATGGACGTCATCACAGGTTTCCCAACAGAAACTGACGAACAATTTGAAGATACTTATAAAACTTTGGCAGAACTTCCTTGGACCAAGCTTCACGTTTTCCCTTATAGCGAAAGACAGGGGACTCGTGCCGCAGTGATGGACGTTTCTGTATATCCTCACATTCGTGCAGAGCGCGCGGCTCGTTTGCGTGATTTGAGTATTGCTCGTTACGAAGAGCAGGCGAAACTTCAATTAGGAACGATTAAAAAAGTTTTGATTCTCAAAAACGCCGCTAAGGGCGGGCAGGGTTTAAGTCACGACTATTGGCCCGTCGATATTTCAGGAGCAGAAAGCTTCCTGGAGCATTGGGCGGGACAAGAGATTGATGTTAAAATCACAGGCTATGACCACTCCAATAAACAGCACATGGAAGGACACTTAGTCGGCGAGGTTCTATCATGAAGGAGTTAGAGCAGAGACTGGGATACCAGTTTAAAAATGCGGCTCTTTTAGAAAGAGCGCTCACTCATAAGAGCTTTGCCAATGAATTGAAAAGTCCGACGGAGCACAATGAAAAGTTGGAGTTCTTAGGTGATGCTGTATTGGATCTTGTTGTCGGAGAATTTCTTTTTGAAAAATTCCCGAACGACACCGAAGGTGGGTTGTCCAAAAAACGCGCGAGCATCGTGAATGAAGAAGTTCTCTCTGAACTTGCGTTGGACATGGGACTGAATAAGCTCATGCATTTGGGAAAAGGGGAGACCTTGACCGGCGGTGCGCAGAAGCCTCGTCTGACAGCCTCTTCCTTTGAAGCCATTGTCGGAGCTTTGTATTTGGACGGTGGATTTGAAGTGACGAAGAATTTTATTCGTCGCGAATTTGAAACTCTCACCGCACGCGTTTGCGGCAGTGAGGATTTTGAGAAAGATTATAAAACACGCTTGCAGGAACTGGTGCAAAAGTCTTTGAAGGAGACTCCGAAGTACGAGGTTCTGGCAGAAGAAGGACCTCCTCACGATCGTGAGTTCTTAGTGTGTGTGAAAGTAAAAGAAGAAGTGTGGGCCCAGGGGCGCGGGCGCAGTAAAAAAAATGCGGAACAATCAGCAGCGAAAAACGCCCTGGAAGTTAAATGTAAGGAGACTCATTAATGGGATATAAAGCGGGATTTTTAGGACTCATCGGGCAGCCGAATGCTGGCAAAAGCACCTTGATGAATTACCTTGTGGATGAAAAAGTCTCTATCGTTTCGGCAAAACCTCAAACGACTCGTCGTCGCATTTTGGGTATTTGGAGTACGGATCAAGGACAAATCGTTTTTGTTGATGCTCCGGGAATTATTAAAGCAGATAAAGGTTTGAATGGTTTCTTGGCAAAAGAAGCTGAAGACGTGATTTCTGAATCCGACGCGCTTTTAGCGGTGATCAGTATTGATGAACAAAAACCGGAAGACGCCGAAAAAGTGATCGAACTGGTTTCAAAAAGTGGCAAGCCTTGGATGGGCGTGATCACAAAGGCGGATATTGAAGAAAAAGCTCACCGTGTTTTGATTCTTAAAAAGATGATCGAGGAAAAGGGCGGTAAAGCCATGTCCGTATCTGTAAAAGATTCGGAAGGTGACAATGAAGAGCGTGAAGCTATGCTTATTGAGTTCCTTGAGCTTCTTCCTGAATCTCCAGCACCTCTTTACGATACAGAGCTTTACACAAATGAAAACGTGCGTGAAATGGCCAGCGAAGTGATTCGTGAAAAGTGTTTTGAGATTCTTCATCAAGAGATTCCTTACTCACTGGCTGTGCGTATCATAAAATTTGATGAAAACGCAGCGCCGGTTCCAAAGATCCATGCAGAGATCATCGTCGTAAAAGACAATCACAAAGCCATCGTGATTGGCAAAGAAGCGAAAGTGATCAAACAAATCGGGATGGAAGCGCGCAAAGAAATTGAAAAACTGATGGGGGAAAAGATTTTCTTAGACCTCCAAGTAATTAGTAAACCAGACTGGTTTGAGAATAAGAGAATGATGAAGGAGTTGGGCTATGGAACAAAATCAGAGGGCTGAATTTTCGCCGAAGGTGGCGATTATCGGTCGTCCCAACGTAGGTAAGTCGACGTTATTTAATATCATTACTGACAGCCGTAAAGCCGTGGTGAAAAACCAAGCCGGAGTGACTCGTGATATTATCATCGAGCCTGTGGATATCTGGGGAAAACAATTCGATTTAATCGATACGGGCGGTATCACGGAAGCCGGAGATATTTTCTCTAAACTCATTCGTGAACAAGTCACAGAATTTTTGCATTCTGTAGATTTGATTGTCGCGGTGATGGATGGTCGCGTGGGTCTTGTGCCTGAAGATCGCGACATTATTCGTGTTGCGAAACAAACAGGAAAACCGTTTTTGCTCGTGATCAACAAGGTCGACAAAGTGATTGATGAAGAGATGTTTAAAGCGGACTTCTATGAGTTCGGTGTCGACATCATCGCGGCTTCCTTTGAGCAACGTCGTGGCGTGGGTGAGATCCTTGAGTGGATCGTAAAACAAGTTCCAGAAAATCCAGGGACAGTGAAAGAGGGAATGAACATAGCTATCGTCGGTAAGCCGAACGTGGGTAAGAGTTCTATCTGTAACTGCATTCTTGGTTCCAACCGCATGATCGTATCTGATGTTGCGGGAACGACGATTGACTCCGTGGATTCTCCATTTATCTATAATGGAGCAAAGTACACGTTGGTTGATACAGCAGGTCTTCGTAAATCAGCTCGTCGTGAAGAAGATTTAGAAATCATCTCGGCGTTTAAGTCTCAAGAGGCTATTCGTCGCGCTGACATCGTTCTTTTAATGGTCGATGGAACTTTGGGCCCGACGGATCAAGATGCGCGCATCATGCAAGCTATCTTGGAAGATCACAAAGGCGTGATCTTGGTTGCAAATAAATCCGACCTTGGCGGTAAAGAAGTTCCGGAATATCGTAAGACTTTCCGTGAGCAGGTTGAGCGCGTATTCCACTTCTTTAAAGACGTCCATATCGTCTTTACGAGTGCGAAAACAGGTCAAGGGATCGACGATCTTTTTGAAATGATCGCGAAAGTATCTGGTCAGATGAACTTCCGGGTTCCAACATCAGAGTTGAACGATTTCTTCTTTGAGACGATTCGTAAAGCTCCAGCTCCGGTCTGGGGAACAACGAACGTGAAGTTCTATTATCTCACTCAGACTTATCAAAGACCTCCTGCATTCATCGCGTTTGCGAATCATCCTGATGGCGTGACAAATTCGTACCGTCGTTTCTTGATTAAGAATATCAAGGAGCGTTGGGATCTTCACGGTCTGCCAATTCGTATTTTCTGTATGAAGTCTCGTCGTGGTGGTGGAGATAATGAATAAACGCGGCTCGTGGAGAACACGCTTTGGATTTTACCTTTTGGCCATCGGCTCTGCCTGTGGTCTGGGAAATCTATGGCGTTTTCCCTATGTGGTCGGTGAAAACGGAGGCGGGGCGTTTATCCTGATTTACGTTTTCATGGCTCTGGCGATTGGCGCGCCGATGTTGATTGCGGAATTGATGGTCGGGAAAAACAGCCGTCGTTCGGTGATCGTAGCAACTCAACAGTTGGGTCAGAAAGCCGGTCGTGGTTTCCGCTGGGCCGGTCGTTTTGCCGTGATCTTAAGCATCGTTGTGCTTTCGTATTATGCTGTGATCAGCGGTTGGGTTTTGCATTTCATGACGCAATTCCTGATTTCATTTTTCAGTCCGCCTGAAATGGTTACGGCAAAAACAAATTTAGCGGCATTGATGTCCAATGGTTGGTTGCAGTTGATGCTTGCCAGTGCGCATTTGTTGATCACGGTTGTCGTTGTTGTGAAAGGTGTGCAAGAAGGTCTAGAAAAATGGATCGGCTACACGATGCCACTTTTCGCGGTGCTCGTGGGAATTTTAGTCGTAAAATCTTTTTCGATGCCTTCGACGCCCGAAGTTTTACGTTTTCTTTTTTATCCTGATTTTTCAAAACTCACTTGGTCTTCTTTGAATCATGCTTTGGGACACGTGTTTTTCACATTGTCCGTTGGATTTGGAACCATGGTGACGTTTGGCTCGTACATGCGTGAGTCTGATCATGCACCCACGGCGGGTTTCCGTGTGACGTTGGTGGATACAGCGATTTCCTTGATCGCGGTTGTGATGATTTTCCCTGTCGCGTTCCAAGCTTCGAATGTGCCTTTAACAGATCCTGCTTTGATGTTTGAAGTTTTGCCGAAGTATCTTTTGGGTATTCGCGGTGGAACATTATTTGGTTTGGCTTTTTTTGCGTGTCTTTATATGGCGGCACTGAACGCCAGCATTGGTTTGTTAGAGGTTGTTGTTTCAAACTGGGTGGATGCGCAAAAGAAAATGGATCGCGGCAGAGCGACTTGGTACTCAGGTGTTTTTGCCCTGGTGCTGACAATTCTTCCGGCGCTTTCAAGCTCGGTATTTAAAGACATTCGGGTATTAGGAAGATCGTTGATTGAGTCTTTGGACTCGTTGTTGATCAACTGGTTCTTGCCGATGGTCGCCTTGGGAATCCTTGTTGCCTACAATCGTGGGACCACGGAAAAAGAAAAAGAACTGAGTTTTGTCGATAAGGATAAATTCGTCAGCTACACCATGTATCCGCACTGGAGTTTTACTTTGAAGTGGGCGGCGCCAGCCGTGATTGTGTTGGGGCTTGTGTTGCAGATTATCGGTGTTTTCTTTAAATAGAATTTTTTAGAAGTATTAAAATAAAAATGGCCTCACTCGGAGGCCTTTTTTATTTTAAGTGATAAAATGTTTTTAGAAGTTCATTCCGAGAATCACGAGGAAGTTATAAAAATCCCCTGTGAGGTTTTTATCTAGCTTTTCAGAGCCGTCAACATACGATTTGTTTTCGTCGCTGAAGTTCACATAGTGATAAGTTCCCTGAATTCCCAGATAAGCTTTTTTACGCATTAAAGGAATCTCTAGGCCGGCACCCAAATCAAAACCCATCGTGGAGTCGCGGCTGAATCCGTCAAGGCCAGCGATGGTGTAGGTGCGGTAGAATTGCCCAAGACCGCCGAGGATATAAGGATTAAGATCGGCTAGACCGCGTGTGACGTTCTGTGTGTTCAAGTAATACTTTAAATCGACATTTACCGATGTAATAGACACGTTCCCTGTGTAAGATTTCGATTCGTTATTCACGGTGAATTTTACGGCGTGGTCGCCAGTTTGGAAACCCAGACTCATAGCCACGCGAAGATCAAAGAAGTAGCTTAAGAAAATACCGAAAGTCGGCGCACTTTCATAGGCATCGGCAAAGTTCCCGGTAAAGCCGCGATAGCCACCCGCAAGTCCCACCGTAAAGAAACGGCCGTTACGGAAAAAGTTGATGTCTGCTTCTTCATCAGACTCTTCATCGAATTCACTGTAGTCGGTGAAAGGGTCATAAGCCTCATCGGGATCGACTTGTGAGACGAGGTAAGATTTGTGGTCTGATTGAGCATGAGCTTGCGTAGGCAAAAAGCTAATTCCCAGCAGGAAAGCTAGAAGAATAAACTGAAATAGTGGTGCTGCGGTTTTCACAAGTTCCCCCTCTGAATATTATCGAATAAAAGAGGGCAAAACTTCAAAAAAAAGTATCAAAACGAAGTCCAGACTTCACGCTTTGTCTCAAGCTGAAACACTTCCCTCTGGTGAAGGTCGTGCTTAGAGGGGTTCGGCTAAAGCTTTTTCGATTTCTCTAACAATCGAATCGGAAGACGGTTTCGTGATGGAGCTCCATCTTTCGATAACGTCGCCTTTGCGATTCACCAGAAACTTTTCAAAATTCCAACTGACATCGGCGAAAAGAAGGCCTGGTTTTTTACGAGTCAAAAATTCGTAAACCGGTTGCTTGTCAGGACCTTTCACAGGAGCTTTTTCAAAAAAAGGAAAGGTGATGCCGTATTCTTTTTCAGCGAATTTCTGAATGGCCGCACCGTCTGCTTTTTCCTGTTTGAAATCATTGGAAGGAAAAGCAAGAACGACGAAGCCGCGGTCTGCGTATTTTTTGTACAATTCTTCAAGTTCTTTCAGCTGCGGAGTGAAGCCGCATTGGGAGGCTGTGTTAACAACAAGGACGACTTTGCCCCTGTAAGTGGAAAAATTAATCTTTTTTCCCGTCAAAGTTGTCGCGGAAAGATCAAAGAAGTTCTCTGTCGCGTCTTTAGCGTAGCCTGCTGTGTGTAAGCCAAAAATCAGGGCAAAAATGAAGAGAAAACGCATACTCACCTCGTCCTCGGGAGAGTCTAAGAGGGACTTCGAAAAATCACAAGAAAAAGCCCCGGGGAAGTGTTTGGATGCAGTGCGCGGCTTTGACTTTGCGAGGGCCTGATTTTCTAATTATTACTTCAAGTTAGGTCGTTCTTTGTCTGAGGAGTAAAATAGCGATGGAGTTGGGAAATCCGGTCATCTTGATTTCTGCTTTTGGGCGCGGTCACTGGTTGGCGGCGGCCTTGGCGCAAGAAGGTATCAAGACAACTCTCGTGGACGTGTCTTCGAAGTTGGGTGTGTGGCCGTCCGAAGACGTAGAAGGCCCTTTTGGTTTTTTTCGTAACGAGAAAATTTCTGAATCGCAAATGGAGCGTTTGTACGCCGACGATCCTTACGATGAAGTTCCCAACGGATTTACTCTGTGGCAGAAGCAAGGTCCGTTTGAGTTCAAGGGTCCGACGACAAAATTTAAAATCGAAAAAACATCTCTTTTCTCGCACATCAAAGATTTTCTTTTAAGCGGCACCGGCAATAAAAATACAAAAGCTTTATATAAAAATCTGGATGCTTTTAATTTTGAACAAAGCTGGCTTTTGCATCTCGCTCATCAGTGGGCGGGAACGACTTATAAACCCAATGCCCAAGGTGCAAGGGCGGGGGAAGCGGTTCCGCTTTTTTCTTCTTTCTTGGTTCGTCAGGCTACACGCAACGGCCTTGAGCAATCTTTGGAATGGCTGGCGACAAAAGGTGTTGAAGTCATCCGACCTCAGCAGATCGTTGATGCCTCTTTTGGCGGAGGAAAATCCATCACAGGTCTTGAACTCTCTGGAGAGAAGCAAGGTCTTTTCCGTCTCGAGCAAATCGTATGGATGCTCACAAGTGAGGAAAGTTATTTTTTAAATGAACGTCTAGGAAAATACTTTTTCCCAGAAGGACCTCTAGAGCCCGAGTGGTGCTGGGTTCGCTACCGCGTGAGTCTTCAGCAGTGCTTTGAGCGTGATCATCTTCCGGCGCACACGCTGGTGATGGATGATCTTTATTCTCCGTGGACTCATGAAAATATGATGGTCCTGCAGAGAACGACGTTGCCGGACCAGTTTGATGTGTGGATGAGAATCCCGACGGTGCAACGCTTTAATAAAGAATACCTCACAGTTCGCAGTCTGCGCATGAAAGCAAATCTGGTCGAACGTATGTCTTTGTCTGACCCTCAGGTTTTAAGTTTTCCGCAAGAGTATTATTATACTTATGCACAACTTGGAGCTGCGCGCTTCCCGGTTTTCGGAGAAAAGCAAAGCTCCCGTCGCGGAAAAGTTCTTTACAGCAATTTACAACTCGATGGGCCGGAAGAGTGGCCTCATTATGCGTGGGGTTCTTACTTTGAACGTCATGAAATGATTTTGAGTCAGCTTGTAAACTGGTGGAAAGAAAAATTGTTGAAAGAGCAAAAAGAAAAGAGAAAGGAACAAGTTCCGTGATCGAAAGATACACCCGACCTGAAATGGGCCTTTTGTGGCACGCAGATCATAGATTCGGAAAAATGATGGAAGTCGAAATCGCCGTGGCTCAAGTGCAAGCGCAAATGGGCATCATCCCTAAGAACGCAGCCAAGGTGATTGCGCAAAAAGCTCGCTTCAACGTCAAACGTATTTCGGAAATTGAGAAAGAAACGAAGCACGATGTGATCGCCTTTGTTTCGAACATGGCTGAAAACGTTGGTCCTCAAGGAAAATTCATTCACTACGGTCTGACATCGTCAGATGTTTTAGATACAGCCTTTAGTTTGCAAGTGCGCGAAGCGGGCGCTGTGTTGATGAAATCTATCGAAGGTCTTGAGAAATCTTTAAAGTCTTTAGTGAATAAACATGCGGATACTTTGTGTGCCGGTCGCACACACGGCATGTTTGCAGAGCCGACAACATTTGGTTTTAAAATGGCGGGTTTCTTGGCGGAAACGGAACGCAATAAAAAACGCGTGAAGGCCGCGCTGGATAACATGATGATTTGCAAGCTTAGCGGAGCCGTGGGAACTTACTCCAGCCAATCTCCAAAAGTGGAAGCGGCTGTTGCAAAGAAGCTTAAATTGAAAGCGGAAACAATCGCGACACAAGTGATTCCGCGTGATCGTCATGCCGAGATGTTAAATGCCTTAGCGATTTTAGGAACGGGACTAGAGCGTTTGGCGATCGAACTTCGCCACTTGCAAAGAAGTGATGTTGCGGAAGTGACTGAAGGATTTACGAAGGGCCAAAAGGGTTCTTCAGCAATGCCTCATAAGAAAAATCCGATCAGTGCTGAAAACATCACCGGGCTTTCTCGCTTGCTTCGCGGTTACGCGATTGCGGGACTTGAAAACGTGGCTTTGTGGCATGAGCGTGACATCAGTCATTCTTCCGTAGAGCGTGTGGTGTTTCCGGATGCGTTTATCGTTGCGGACTATGCTCTAAATCGCATGAGTATTTTGTTGGATGGTCTGGACGTGAATAAAAAACGCATGCTCGACAATATCGAAAGTTCGCAAGGACAGATTTTCAGTTCGCATGTTTTGCTGGGACTCGTACAGAAAGGCATGCGTCGTGAAGATGCTTACGTTTTGGTGCAACGCCTTTGTCACTCACTTGGTTATGGTGAACATTTAAGAGACAAGCTTATGGTGGATGACGAAGTTCGCGGACTTTTAAAACCCAAAGAGATTGATGAGATCTTTACAGGGAAGAAGCACAAGAAATCGATCAAAGAAATTATCAAAAGAGTTTAATCGTGACGAATTGGAAGTTTTTTAACGAAGGTGACATTGTTGATGTGGTAGCTCCAGGTTACCCGTCAAAGCCTCATGAGGTTGAGGGGGCTCACGATTTTCTTTTGAAATGGAAATTGCAACCGCGCATTCCTAAAGGCCTTATTAAGCCGCATTTTTTGCACGCTCACGAAGACGAAGCGCGCTTTGCTTTTTTAAAAACGGCGATTGAATCCAAAGACTCTCGCGTGATCTGGTGTTTGCGTGGTGGCTACGGGAGCAATCGTTTGATCCCGATGCTTGCCAAACTTAAAAAACCAAAAGAGCCAAAACTTCTTCTTGGCATCAGCGATATCACTTCATTGCATAGCTTTTTTATTCAGGAGTGGGGCTGGTCGACTTTGCATGCGCCACTTTTAGATCGTTTGGGAAGAAACCTGGTCGCTCCAAAGTACGAAAAAGAATTGCATGACATTCTTTTTGGTCAAGAGACAGAGGTGGTGTTTAAGAATTTAAAGCCGCTGAACGAGGCTGCTCGTAAAGTAAAGAGTCTCAAATCAAAAATTGTCGGCGGGAATCTCACGGTTCTTCAATCCTCTATGGGGACACCTTGGCAATTGCAGACGAAAAAATCTTTGCTCTTTGTAGAAGACATTGGTGAGCGTGGCTATCGTATTGACCGCATGTTTGAACAGTTCCGTCAGGCGGGATTGTTTAAACAATGTGACGGAATCATTCTGGGTGATTTTGTCGGCGGCGAAGAGCCCGCCACTCAAAAAAATAATTTTAAATTAGTATTTAAGCGTTGGGCCCAGGATCTTGATATTCCTTTGTTTCAGGGACTTCAAGCAGGCCACGCTGTAATTCAACGACCTGTTCCTTTTAATACTCCGTGTGTTTTGGATGTAGACAAAGGAAAGGGCCATTTGGTGATTCAAACCGGAGGGCGTAAATGAAATTTTCAGTCTTAGAAAAAAACCTTATTAAACAGCTTGAAGAGCGTATTCGCGACACCACTCCGGGCGTGATGGTGCGTGCCTATCAAGGCGGTCGTATTATCTGTGACGTTGCTGTGGGAAATACGTATGCGTATTATGATCTTGCGAGCCTCACGAAAGTTATTTTTACGACTCAGGCGATGATGTATGCCTACGAACAGGGGAAGTGGAATTTTGAAACAAAGGTTTCGGATTTTCTTTCTTGGTTTCCGCACAAGGAAACAAAAATAACGGAACTTCTTACGCACAGCTCAGGTCTTGCATGGTGGCTTCCTTTGTATCAGGAGATCAATACGCAGCTTCCGACGGAAAAGCGTCGTGAGCAGCTTAAAGATATTCTCAAAGGCCTTAAAATTGAAAAACAAGAAACGGCTGTGTATTCCGACGTTGGCTTTTTGGTTCTTGGATTTATTTTAGAAAAATTCTTCGACAAGCCTCTTTTGGATGTTTGGGAAGAAGTGAAAAATAAATTCTATCTGGGAACGACATTAGAGTTCCACCCGGAAAATCAGTTCACAACCAGAGCGGCTTTGTTTGCGCCCACCGAAGAGTGTCCTGTGCGTAAAAAACTCATCCAGGGCGAAGTTCATGATCTGAATTGCTGGTCTTTAGGTGGGGTTTCGACTCACGCAGGTCTTTTCGGAAGTATTGATGATACCGGCTGGTTCTCATTGCATCTGCGTTCGCAGCTCATGGGAATTGCCCGTTATTCTATTCGTCAAAAGACCGCGCAACTTTTTGCCAAGCGCGCTCTTCCGGAAGGAAAAGGCGACTGGGCGATGGGATATATGATGCCGACACCGGGATCCGCAAGCTGCGGGACTTATTTCTCATTGGATTCTATTGGGCACACGGGCTTTACAGGAACGTCCATTTGGTATGATCCAAAGATGGATATGAGTGTGATCATTCTTTCCAATCGAGTTCTTTACGGAGCCGATAATAAAGCCTTTGGAAAATTGCGTCCCGAGATACATAATTGGATTGTCGAAAATTACAGACGTAGCGGAGTGTAGGGCGGCAGCCCACAGAGTGGAGCGAGCTCGGCTCGCGGAACTGAAGTAGCAGGAGAATTTATGAATTTAAAACCAGGCAGTCATATTCATTTGATGGGT
>NZ_CAMLDV010000076.1 GCF_946478835.1 uncultured Bdellovibrio sp.
CGCATGGGACAAATCAACAAACAAAAAGTTTTCTTCGCCACCTACGATCAAGTGTGGAGAGCCGCTCACGCTGTTCTTAAATATCCTATCGCTCAAGAAAATCAGGACACTGGTGTTATCGAAACCGAATACATCAAAGGAATCGACGGCTGGCTTCCACCGAATGAACAACGCCCGCCTTCAAGTGGCATCCGCTACAAACTGACATTGACGTTTGCCAAAGGAAAAACCGAAGGCCGCGAATCTGTGCGTGTGACGGTTGATAAGCGAATGGAAATTTTAAGAGATTTCTTTTCTGAACCAGAAACCATGGAATCCGATGGCCTTGAAGAGAAGATTATTTTCTATCGCATTGAACGAGAGCTTGTGATCAACGACGCTCTTAAACGCGCCAACTAATATTTATTTCTCAGGATGCATTTTCATTCCACTGATTTGAAGGAAGATCTTGCCAGCCCAAGGATCATTTCCGTAAGCTTCCGTCAAAGTATTGGAAATAAAGTATTTTGACACCGAGACACCCGCTTGAAAATCCATATTCGCAAATGAAACTAAGTGATGGCTGTAGCCAAGCGTCGCCTCCGTGATCCACTCCGGATGAGCAAGATCATCGGCGCTGACCGCCAGTTGACCAGGAGTTCTTTGCAAAACTTCGATTCGTCCCCAGATCGTCATGGGTTTTCGAAAGAAAGCGAATTCTTCCAGAAACGAAGTAAGATCCGGGATAAGATCGTAATTCTCAACCCGACCATAAATAAACGTATTGTAGCCTTTCCAATAATCCGTTACCTGCCATTCGTTATATAAAGAAACAGAGTAGCGACGATAAAATTTAATTTGCTCTTCATCTGGCTCTGGCTGATGGACATAAGCAAACGAAACCAATCCCAACATTTTTTCGCTCAACTGATAACCGATGCGGGCGGCCCCAGAATCAAGTGCTCCTAATTTAAGTTCGACAACGTCAGGCTCTGGCTCTGTCCCGTGAAACGCTGAAACCTCCAATGACGTTTTTTCTTTATACAACTCGGCTCCTAAAACAGTGCTCGAAATATGCCCCACATCTTGTCCAACGTGATGCCCTAGTGGAGCATCCGGATTTACCATTCCCGTATTTCTGTGCATAAATGCAATCGGCCCCTCGGTCGTTTGTCCTCGAGGAGAAAAAAAGATTTTGAGGCGGTCCTTGGAATTATCATCCCATCTATAAGTATCACTCAATGTCAGTCCCATGACCGGAGAAGAATGCGGATGTTGAGCATCAATATACGGCTCTCCATCCGAATTTTTCTCTCCAATTTGAAAGAGCTCCGGATATCCTTCTTTCGGGAATGTCCATTTTTCAAAAGTAAGCATTAAGTTGATTCCGAAAGTGTGGGAAGATTTGTTGTTCTTTTGATAATCGAACATCAGCATGTTCGGTGCCGCGAATTTATCCTCCCCCCTTGGGCCTTCTTGACTGATCCCGACAAGAAATAAATTGCCGTGAGTCATTAAACTTCCAAATTCTTTTTCACCCGTAGGAGCCACCAAACACATTCCCGTCAGGAGATCGAGAGACTCATTCGGAGAAGCGCAGAATAACGAAGACATATGCGATTGCTCCATCATCCCCATTTCGTGGTGAGTTTCTTCGGCCAAGACTCTCTTCGTGATGAACGCGAAAATAATAAGAAAGATCAAACAGCGCATATCTTTTCCTCTGACGAGGAAGTATCTCATGATCACTAGGAGGTTCGCAGCGGGACCTGAGCTGATTGCCAAAATACCGATTGGACACCTTGAACAAAAATGGTGCAAAATAGAATCGTATTTAAGGAGCAAAGTTTATGGCGGATCACAATCATCATGCACATCACCCACATCATGATCATGATCATGATCATCAGCAAGCACCCGCTATTGAGGATAAGCGCATTTACACTTGCCCTATGCACCCGGAAGTTAGACAAGTCGGACCTGGCAATTGCCCTAAATGTGGCATGACTCTGGAACCAGTAGAAGTCAGCGTTGAAGAAACTGAAAATCTCGAGCTGACGAATTTCACTTACCGCTTGAAAGTCTGCACGATTCTGACAGCTCCCCTTCTTCTTTTGGCCATGTCCGATTTAATTCCAGGACAACCTATTCAGATGAATCTTCCGCATTGGCTTTACGCCGGAGTTCAACTGCTTCTTGCCACACCCGTTGTTCTTTGGGGAGGCTATCCATTTTTTCATCGCGGATGGCTTTCGATTAAAACGTGGAACTTGAATATGTTCACGCTGATTGCCATTGGAACAGGCGTTGCTTACGTCTTTAGCGTGATTGCGACTTTCTTCCCATCTATCTTTCCGGAAAGCATGCTCGCACACGGTGGACAAGTGCCACTCTATTTTGAAGCAGCCGCTGTCATCACAACACTGGTACTTTTAGGACAAGTTCTCGAGCTGCGAGCAAGAAATCAGACAGGAAATGCCATCAAGGCTCTTCTGGGTTTGGCTGCCAAAACGGCCCGACGAATCAAATCCGACGGCACGGAAGAAGATGTTCCGATTGATGCCATTCACCCAGGTGATCTTTTGCGAGTTCGCCCCGGAGAAAAAGTCCCCACCGATGGTGACGTCACCGAAGGCAGATCGGTTATTGATGAATCAATGATTTCAGGAGAACCCATCCCCGTTGAAAAAGAAGTTGGCGATAAAGTCACAGGAGCCACGGTCAACGCGACAGGTTCTTTCGTGATGAGAGCCACCAAAGTGGGTGCTGATACGCTTCTTTCACAAATCGTAAAAATGGTATCACAAGCGCAGCGAAGCCGTGCTCCGATTCAAAAACTTGCTGATACGGTCTCTTCATACTTTGTTCCCGCTGTGGTTTTAATCGCCTTCATCACGGGACTTGTCTGGTATTTCATTGGGCCTGATCCAAAACTAACTCACGCCATTATCAACGCTGTCGCTGTACTAATTATTGCGTGTCCTTGTGCTCTGGGCCTTGCAACTCCGATGTCGATCATGGTGGGAACTGGCAAAGGGGCCACTCACGGAGTTTTAATTAAAAATGCAGAAGCTCTAGAACATCTTGAAAAAATAACGACTCTTGTCGTTGATAAAACTGGAACTCTTACTCTGGGAAAACCAAAACTTTCGGAAGTGAAAGTGCTTGGTGATTTCAAGGAAACCGAAGTTCTTTCATTTGCGGCATCACTTGAAAAATCAAGCGAGCATCCTTTAGCCGAAGCCATTGTCTTAGGAGCTAAGGAGCGTGGTGCCCCTATCGTAAACGTGGATGACTTCGATTCTGTCACCGGCATGGGTGTAAAAGGAAAAGTCTCTGAAAGAAGTGTCCTTATTGGCAACAGACGTTTGATGGAAACAAATGGCATTGCCTCCTCTGAGTTAATTCAGATTGCCAAAGATCTGCAGGCAAACGGTCAAGGAGCCATGTTGGTCGCCATTGATGGAAAACCTGCAGGCGTGATTTCGGTGAAAGATCCGATCAAGACCTCTTCCAAACCTGCTATCAAATATTTCCACGATCGAGGAGTTGAAGTTGTTATGCTCACAGGCGACAACCCCAACACCGCAAATGCCGTGGCCCGCGAACTTGGAATTGACCGAGTTGAAGCCGAGGTTCTGCCTCACCAAAAAGGCGAAATTGTAAAGAGGCTCCAAGATCAAGGAAAACGAGTTGCTATGGCTGGTGACGGAATCAATGATGCCCCAGCTCTTGCCCAGGCTCACATTGGGATTGCGATGGGAACTGGAACTGATGTCGCTATTGAAAGTGCGGGAGTCACACTTCTCAAAGGAGACCTTTCGGGAATCGTACGCGCCCACAAACTAAGTCAAGCTACGATGAAAAATATTAGGCAAAATCTTGTTTTTGCTTTTGGTTATAACACTCTTGGGGTTCCGATCGCGGCGGGAGTTCTTTATCCTTTCTTCGGTCTGCTTTTAAGTCCGATGATCGCAAGCCTTGCGATGAGCTTAAGTTCTGTTTCCGTGATCGGGAACTCCTTAAGACTTCGATCTATCGACCTAGATAAGGACGACACGACAATTATTTAGCTCTTTTCAACAAGTCTTCTTCTTCGATTCTTTTATCGCCGTTCACATCAAAGGACTTCCAATACTCAACACAACGAGGATCCGGTTTTAATTCCGAGAACTCAACAACTCCATCGCCATTCTTATCTGAATCCTTAAAAAGCTCATAAGGAGTTCCGCACTTTACCGTGTCAAATTCAGAAGATGATTTCGACTGCGTGGCGCATCCACAAAGACCGGTAATTAAAACAAAGATAGAAAAAAACTTATTGCACATACAATAACCTCAACCTAGTACAACACGACTTCTAAAGAGCCTGCTAAATAAAGAATCGTCACGGAAGCTTCGGGCTTTCCGATCATTCCGTACGTATCTAAAAGAGTCGCTCCACAGTAAGAAAAATAAATCTGCCCCAAAGAGTTACTTTCTAATTTCTGCTTAATCCAATCTTCAAGCACCACCATCCAAGGATCTTTACGCAACGAAGAACACTTCGCCGTATCCGGAGTTAAAATATAAATGATGGCATTGCGAGTTCCTGAGTTGTAACCAAGAGCCAACGCTGCGTTTCGCGGAAACTTAATTCCTTCTGGAATGGAAAGCTTTTTTCTCCAATGAGATTCGGTTGCAGCCGTTAACTTCTGAGCCCGCTCTGCCGTCACAGGAAGCGCCGAGAGATAAACAGATCTAATCCCCGGAGACTTTGGATCTTGGGAAAGTAAAATAGTTCCTGTCGCCACGTCGCGCTCTTTGCCTGGAGCGTAAGCTCCGAGCATAAATGCAGCTTCTGAACCTTCACAAATATTTGTACACCGTTCAAATGGCAAAGGTTCAAGATCGCCAAGAAGTGATTTCCAGATTTTTAAGCTTGCGACCAAATCATTGCGACAAACATTTTTGCATTGTTCAGAAGACTTCAATGTTTGACGAACCAATCGCACCGGACGGCTTTGTTTTTCAACTGTCGCAACTCCCGAAAATTCATTTTCGCCTTCTCGACGAAGCTCCACTTCAAAGCCTTGTGTTTTTTCGTCCTCTTTACCGCCAGGTTTTATCGTCAGGCGATTGTCCATTAAGCGAACCGGAAATGCCGAACCATTGACCGTTGCACGAAATGTGTCAGCACTGCCTCCTTTAGTAAAAACAAAATCACCAATCACGCGGTTCTTGTCTTTGCCGGAGCCCTTGTTCTCCTTTACCTCCAGCGTCCAATGTCCCTCGGTAATTGGTGTTGAGAAAGCCTCTGCCGCGAAGGCTTTAAAAGGAATAACAAGATTTAGTAAAATAAAAATCGAAAGCATATCTGCCTTTTCTTCAAACAATCTATTTGCAGTCCGTCTGTTCGTGATTATTATTGAAACATGATCAATTTAAAAATTGGAATCGTATTTTTTGTAAACCTTCTTGTTTCTTTATCTGCGTTCGCCGCAGCTAGAGAAATGACCATCTCTATAAAAAACAGAATGCCTGACGACCTGACAATCGTCGATTTTCGAGCCGCCGAAGGAGAATGGAAGAAAGCTCCTACTCGCGGTTACGTTATTAAGCCGGGCGAAACTCTTAAAATGTCTCTGGGCTCCAAAGATTTTATGGGAGGGGTTCGCGCGATCCTTACGCTGCACACTGAGGTCTTCGCAGGAGATGTCGTGTTTGAGAATCCTTATTTTGGCGCTAACACTTATAAAGTTGGAGATATGGGCGGATGCTTCCGCATTGGTGGTTCTGTCGTAAATGAAAGATCTAACGATGTTTTATTCGATATGGTCACTTGGGGAGGCTATTGCGGCTGCCCGTACATTCACGCCAGACAAACCCCTTACTGCCAGGACCTAAAAAGATTGTTTCCACCAAATTAAGAATTAAAGCTCGATCTTTTCTTTCTTAACGTAGTCTTTCCACATACCAACAAGAGCTGACTTGGTAACCTTGCCTTCACCGAGTTTCACACCTGTGAGCTTTTCAAGACCACGAATAGCCGGGATATGAAGACGGTCGTCTTTATCAGATAACAATCCCGCAAAGATCTTCGTTTCACGATCTAAAGGTTTCTTCGCCAAAACTTCAACGATCTGATGGCGGATCCAAAGACTTTGGGCGTTTTTAAAGTTGTACCCTTGATTGAGCTCTTCCCACAAAAGATCGCGAACATCGCCAGAAGAACTTTTCTCTAACACACCGACTGCCGCAGAACGAACAACCAAAGCTTTATCTTTAAGAAGTTTTTGCGCGAGTTTCTCCCCTTGCGATGGATTCACTTCGCTCAAGGCCACAAGGGCTGCGTTACGCATGTACCAATATTTATGACTGGAAGCTTTTAAAAGATCCGGAGTCGATTTCTCACCGCGAGCCTCAGCTGCTGCCATCAAAGCGCGCCAGCGAATGTTCATGGGTTGTTCTTCATTAAATGCAACGGAGATAAAGTTTTGATAATACTTATCGCCCTGACCTTGAATAACCATGCGACGGTTTTCACTAGGAAGCTTAAGAACTTCCACCGCTGAAGTTAAAGTACTGGATGAAGGTTTAGCTCCGACTGCGAAAGCACTTGAAGATAATCCCGCAACTACAACAGACGCCAGAATAACTTTATTCATAGTCTAACTCTTTTTCGATACGAAGTTTTCAAACTCACTCATCAACTTATCTGATTCATCATTGCCCGCTTTAGCAGCTTCACTGCCGTCACCAGCTTTTTCAGCGGCTTTATCTAAAGCTTTTTGACCTTCAACAGCGGCAGCGAATTCTCTCATCAACTCATCATCGATCAAATCAGATGAAGGTTCTTGTGCGGGAGCTTCGGCGGCGGCTGGAGCAGGTTCTTCTGCCGGAGCCGCTGCCACTTCAGGAGTTGGAGCTGGTTCCGGTTCTGGTGCGACTTCCACTTTTGGAGTTTCAGGAGCTGGCGCTGCCGCCGCTGCTGCTGGTTTTGCACCACCCGCTTTTAGAGCTTCTAACTCCTTTTTCAATTGATCGTTTTCTTCACGATAACGAGAAAGATCGGCGATGTCTTCACTGATGATTTCGTACTCAGCCAGACGCGCTTCCAAATCACGAACTTTGCCAGCAAGCTCATCATTGGCAGCAGAATTGGCACCACCTTCAGAAGCACCCGCTGCTGAAGCACCACCTGATGCCGCAGCTTCTTCTGCAGCCGTTAATGCTTCTTTTAATTGTTTTTGCAGAGTTTCAATTTTTTGATGGCTTTCAGTTAAAGACAAACGAAGCTGTGACACTTCCGCTGCAGATTCTCCCGACGCCGCCGCAGCACCAGCTGCTTTCGAAGAAGACACTGATGATTTTTCCATTTCATCTAAGTCTACATCCACATCAAAATCTTCAGAGGCTCCACCGCCATTGCGTGATGCGGGCTTTCCCGATTGCGCTTGGTTGTCGAGAATCTTCTGCAATGTTTTTTCAAGTTGAGCCGCGTCGAGACCGTGGCCCAAATCTGAACCTCCCTCGCTGGACTTTTTCGCAAAAAAACTGCGATACGCCAGGAAAAGAGAGAGAATAAGAACGAGCGCAACGAGGCCCTCGATGATGACGGTATTATGCTGATCCCAAAAGGAGAGAAATGTATCAAATGTCACAATTCAAATTCTCACCTATCCCAGAGGCCCCGTCAACGCTAGACCTTAGATAGAGTATAGTGGTATGGTTTTTTGAATCCGAGGTGATACATGTCTCAGCGCCCTTTTGATCTTCTTATTCAAGGTGGAATCTGCTTACTCCCCCATCCTTCGGGAACGGGCTTGATCGAACAACAGGCCGATATTGGCATTCTAGATGGCCGCATCGAAAAAATTCGCGACTCTATTACAGATCCTGCCGTCAGAACGATTAAAGCGGAGGGATTGCACGTCCTTCCCGGTATCATCGATAGCCAGGTTCATTTTCGTGAGCCAGGTCTGACTCACAAAGAAGATCTGGAAACGGGAACCAAGGCCGCCATTCTTGGTGGTGTTACGAGTATTTTTGAAATGCCGAACACCAATCCACCAACAACCACGAAAGAAGCTTTCGCCGAGAAACTTCAAAGAGCCCAAGGTCGAGCTCACAGCAACTATGCTTTTTTTATTGGCGGGTCTCATGACAATGTCGACCGGCTGGCAGAGCTTGAAAAATTGCCTCATTGTTCTGGCATTAAAATTTTCATGGGAAGCTCCACGGGAAATCTTTTGGTGGAAGATGACGAAACACTCGAAAGAATTTTGCGCCAAGGCACTCGTCGAGTGATTTTTCACAGTGAAGATGAAATGCGACTGCGCGAAAGAAAGCATATCGCGGTTGATATGGCCGATCCTCATTATCATCCGGTGTGGAGAGATGTAGAGACCGCAGTGAACTCGACAACAAGACTTTTGCGTTTAGCGCGTAAAACAGGACGCCGTATTCACGTGCTTCATGTTTCCACGGGTGAAGAGATGGATCTTTTAAAAGATCAAAAAGACATCGCCACTGTCGAAGTTCTTCCGCAACATCTCACACTTTATGCTCCTGATTGTTACGATCGCTTAGGAACTTACGCTCAACAAAATCCGCCGATTCGTGAAAAGCGACATTTGGATCGCATTTGGAAAGCGGTTTTAGATGGCACAGTGGACGTGATTGGTTCAGATCATGCCCCCCACACACGCGAAGAAAAAGAACGTCCTTATCCGCAAAGTCCTTCAGGCGTTCCTGGCGTGCAAACACTTCTTCCGATCATGCTGAATCACGTTCATGAGGGCCGCCTGACTTTGCGTCGTTTTGTGGAGATGGTGACGGAAAATCCTTGTCGCGTTTTTGGAATCCAAAACAAAGGACGCCTTCGTCAGGGCTTTGACGCTGATATCACTTTGGTTGATTTGAAAAAAACAAAGACCATTGATAATTCTTGGATCGCAAGTCGCTGCGGATGGACTCCGTTTCATGGCATGTCCGTGACAGGATGGATGACTCACACGATTGTAGGCGGTCACCTTGTGATGGAAAACGATCAAGTGCTGATGCTTCCCCAAGGAAAACCCGTTAACTTTTTGGAAACAAATTAATGCAACCCAATTCTTCTGCCAGTCCTAAAGCTCAGGCCGCAAGTCTTTTCTTTGCGGGCCTTCTTCCCGTTATCGCCTTTACATTGATTGAAGAATACTACGGAACCGTAGCTGGATTGATTGCCGGGATGGTTTTTGGTGTCGGAGAAATTTCTTGGGAGCTTTATAAATACAAAAAAGTTCAAAAACTCACTTGGTTCGGGAATGGAATGCTTTTTATTCTGGGAGGCATTTCACTAATTTCTTCTGAAGGTCTTTGGTTTAAACTGCAGCCTGCTTTGATGGAAGGTCTTTTTGCTTTGATCTTGTGGGGCTCGGTCATTATGAAAAAGCCTTTGTTTGTGTATCTCGCTGAACAACAAGGTCATCAATTTCCTGATATTGTCAAAACCCGCATGAATGGCATCACGATTCGCTCTGGATTTTTCTTTGCTATTCACACAGGACTTGCCGTGTGGGCCGCACTGGCATGGAGCACGACCGCTTGGGCTCTGCTCAAAGGTATCGGTCTAACCGTGAGTTTCATTCTGTATCTTGTCATGGAGGGTTTCCTCTTAAGAAGAGCCGTTTTAAAACAAAAGGCAGAATGAGATATGCATTACTAATTCTTTTTGTCATAGCTTTAAGCGCCTGCAACAGATCGGATATTTTCTTCCGATTTGCTGACGACCTTGCTGTTTCCAAAACAGATGACTATTTCAATCTTACAAGCGAACAACACGACGATCTTCGTAAAGATGTGCAAAAAGACATTCAGAACATCAAAAAAGAACTTTTGCCCCAAGTCGCAAAAACTTTGCGAGAGATCGAACCTGAAGTTCAAAAAGACAAACCGAATGCCGAATTGATCTCTCGCCACTTTGATGAATTTCAGAATTACTTTAAAAAAGTTTCCGCCTATTTCAAAAACACCGCCGTCAAAGTTTCGTTGAAACTTAAATCCGATCAATACACTCACTTCGCCAAAGAACTTAGAGACGAGATCAAAGAAACTGAAAGCAGCAATGAGCTTCCTGAAGATTCCCTAAATCAAACTTTTAAACGCTATCGTAGGTCGATAGAATTTTGGATCGGCGGACTTTCAAACGATCAGAAAGAAAAAATTAAGAAATTTATCAGCACTCATCCCTACCCCTGGAGATTGCAAAATCAGAGCAAGGAATTTGTCTTAAAGCAGTTTTTGGATTCTAAAGAAAACCCTGAGAAATTAAAAAAATTCGTAGCGGACTTTTACGACGACTTTGAAGCCGTAAAACTTCCGGCCTACACAACGGCCCTCAACGAACATAAAAAGGCTTTTCAGAAATTCCTCATTGAAGAATTCTGGCAAAGCCTTTCTAAAGAACAAAAAACGAATTTAAAAGAAAACCTTTTAGCCCGCGCCGAAGAACTGGAAAAGATTTCTCAGCGTCCTTGAAAATCCGGAGCCTTTTTATCTTTCATCGCTTGCAACGCCGTAAAGTGATCTTCTGTTCTTTGCGTGATCCCCTGATAAGCCGCAGACAAATCTAAGATTGTATTTAGATCGTTCAAATATGCCATCTTCATCGCTTTCTTTGTCATTTGCACAGCAACCGGTGCATTGGCAGCGACTTTGTCAGCGATCTTTTGTGTTTCAGTTTCTAAAACATCCTCACCGACAAAGTAATTCAGAAGTCCCCATTTATACGCCTCTTCCCCTGCCACAAGATCACCCGTTAAAGACATCTGCATGGCTTTAGAAAAGCCGATCACGCGTTGAAGGAAGAAGGTACCACCATCGCCAGGAACAAGTCCTAACTTCACGAAGGTTTCACCGAATTTGGATTTCGCAGTTCCCACTCGCAAATCACACATCATTGCAAGATCACAGCCTGCTCCAATCGCAGGACCATTCACCATCGCAATCACCGGAGTTGAAAGTTCTTCGATGCATTTAGGAATTTGTTGAATGCCGTGAATGTAGCGCATGCGAAGTTCGTTGGCTTCTCCAGCGAACATGCCCGTTTTATTTTGCATGGCCTTCACATCGCCACCTGCGCAGAACGTAGGACCTTCGCCTTTTAAAACAATCACGCGCACCGCCGGATCAAAATCAGCATGCTTTAAAACGCGTGTCAGGGAATCGACCATTTCCAAGGAAATCGCATTGCTTTGTTCGGGGTTATTGAGCATCACCCACAGAGTGTGTGAAGACAGAGACAATTTGAGATGCTGGAATGCTTGAGAATAGAACGACATAAGACTTCTCCCCTGTACAAATTGAAGCAGAAGCGAAGTCCTTTGTGAATTGAAATCCTCTTAAGGGAGGAAATACTCAATCAACGCAGGCAAGCCATTTTGTTTGGCCATCATCACTAAACGCTTTGGTTTAGGACCTGACGCTGGTTTTACTAAAATACGACGACCTTCGCACGTGATATTATTCGCTGGCATTGTGAGCTGCGTGATCGTGTAGTGAGTGTTTTCAACAAGGGGCCAATTTGCAACAGAGCTTAAGTCACCCGCATTTGTGATATTTGCCTTATAGAGCTTACCACCTGTGCAGTAATAAATATTTCCACTGTCATAGGTAAAACCTGAAGGACGCGAAGGCAGTGTCAAAAGTTTGTGTGTCATACCACCATGAACAACGTGCATCACACCTTCATAGGAAGATCCCGTAGTTCTAGTCGGATTCAAGAGCCATCCAGAAAGAGGACCATAATAAACAGGAGCCCCCATTCTATGCATTCCCGTCACGCCCAGATTACAACTTGTTGACGCTCCATCAGGGCACGAGTCCGTGCTTGAGTCCACCGCAATAGTTCCAGCAACAAACTCTGTTGAAGTCGGCGTAATCAAACGAAGATGGCTGTTGTTTTGAGCCGTCCCATTCCAGTAGAACTGATTAAATAAAATATTTCCTGCCTGGAAGGCTATCACCGCTGGAGAATATCCGGTGAGTTGAAGATCAGCATAACTTAAAGATGTTTGTGTGTAGCTCGGTGTCGCGCCCTCACCGTCAAGAATTTGTTCCCACATTCCTGTGGCACGATTCAATTTACAAATCCTGTGATAATTTGCGTAAGTGCTTGGAGCCGTCACTAGAACACTGTTTAAAGAACAGTTCATGTACAAATCCCCTGTAGCAGGATTTGTCGCAAACGAGTTAGGCTCACCCCAATTTCCTAATGGAATTCTTTGAGCATTCGCTGCCGTCGCGTAATCCACAATACCGCTTTGGCCATTGCCCGCTATCAGTTGAACTTCAGGCGAAGCGCCGGGTCTCATCTCACGAATTTTATTTTCTTGATGATCTAGCATAATGACATTGTTGCCAACACCATGATCAATATAAAACACAGAAGCCAAGCGCATATCTAATCCTGCTCCGCCGTCACCGGCATCTTTGCGCTGACCAAACAATGTATAAACGTTGCCGTTATAGACCGTGCGAATGATCCCGCGAGTGGAAAAGAAAATGCGACCGTAGCGATCCACGAAGGCGTCATCTAAAGAAACCGCACATGATGTGGCTGCAGTTCCATCGGCACAGTCTCCCATTGCGCCCGTGCCAAGAACTCTTGTCCACGTGCCGTCATCATTCAGTCGAGAAACGGAATGTTCGGTATAACGATTAGACCGGTAAACCCGTCCATCCAGAGACTGCACGTCGTAATAGACAAGACTGTTGTTTGAAGCAAAGGGATGATTCGGATAAACACCATTACCAATCCACGTTGCCGGATCAAGCTCTGTCATATTTCCGTAAGAATTTCCCGGCACACTGTACACGGCATTCACGTAGGCTTTTAAGATGTCACTTGTTTGCGGATCATAGCGCAAACTAAAGAACGAATAAGGTTGCGTGTTCAAATCCCACGACGGTAGATCCTTCACACCCGTTCCTGAAAAACGGATGGATTCCACACGAGGTACGGCAAGAGATCCTTTGTAAACACGAATGCGACCGCCATTGTCTTTGGCAACGCCGGGCTTGTCAGAAACAAAGTATATATCTCCATTTGGCAGAGCTACAAAAATAGATCGCTTACGAATCGTCCAAGATTCATCCAAGGACACATTTGTTGTCAGATTGATTTTTAAATCGCGAGGGTCTGCCACCGTGTCAGCAGTGTTCGTTCCTAAATTTCCCGCAGGATCAGCTCCAATCAAAGTCTCAATTGTCATGGGTTCCACATTCGTATCAATACGGCGGATCATATAGCGGTCATAAACCAAGATGCGATTTTGATAATCCAAAGTCGTGCGCAAGATTGCCTTTGCACGCGCTTGCTCAACAGGAATTCCATCACCAAAAGAATCTTCATTCGTCTTTGCTAAACGCAAAAGAACTTTGGAGTTGTTTGTTTTAGGATCAATGTACATCAGGCCGTAAGAAGAATCGTTAAAGAAAATTTTCCCGTCCGTTGTTACAAGCAACGTTCCCGGAGCCATATCATTTCCAACCGTCGTATTAAAGACCGTCTTCTTGGCATTGCCGTTGTGGCCAGCGTCTTGATTTCCGGCAAGCAGATTTAAATTCTGACTGTTCAGCGGAGGACTGGTCACCTGCGAGGTCTGACCGTAGTTATCCGTCACACGCAATTGCAATTTGAAAAATGAATTATTCGGAAACGACGAATTCCAAACCCAACAGCCCGTGTGAGGAGCGGAATAACTACAACTTGCCCCATTTGAAGAACTGTTGCTTAAAGTGTCCGAGATCAATGTGTACTGACTTCCATCCGTTGAGGAATAAAGTTCCACTTTAGAAATACTGCCGTTATCACTGGCGGCCCATTTAATATAAACAGAAGCTCCGTTGGCGAAGTTCATATCCGCATTGATCGGTGGTGCATTGGGTGTCGTCGAATTGACGGTCAAGAAATTAGAAACCGTTGGTGGAGCATCATTGATATAATTGATGGTGTTAAAGTCTTTCTTCAGCGTCGCTGAATTTGTACTGATATTTCCGGCAACGTCACGAACCCACGCATAAATATTATAAGTGCCAAAATTAATTCCTAAAAAGAAATCGAAATCCACGAGTAAGAGATCTGGCAACTCTTCAAGGCCGGGCTTTGGTGCTTTCACGGAAACCCAACAAGTATCTGAAGCTGCGGGCGCTGAGTTCGTGGTTTTAAAACAGAAATCCGTAATCGCCGTTTCACCGTCGTGGGCTTGCAAACTCACCGTCACGTAAGAGCGAACCGTGTCTGAAGGTGTCAAAGATCCATTGATCTTCATTTGATTGGCAGAAATCACAGGAGCAATCGTATCAACAACAGCATCAAAAGCATTGGACACTCCATAGCCTGTCAAACCGTTGTCATCCGTGAGCATCGCACGAACTTTCATTCCCACTTGATAGGAAGGAGGCGCCCAATTCACCACAAAAGATTTTGCATTCATTGGACCGGCAAGTCCCAAGGCTCTGCTTGCAGCAAAGTTCCAGGTAGTTCCACCGTTTGTGGAGTACTGCAATGTCAAAACGGCCGATGCCGACACGGTGGTTTCTGTCACGTACACCACAAAAGGATAAGAAACGTTGATGGCAAGCGTAGGCACAGGATCAAGGCTTAAGATCGGCGCCTTGCTATCGTAAGTGATCGTGAAGACAGTGGCGGTAGAAATATTTCCTGCTTCGTCGCGTGCATAGAAGCGCACGTTTCTTAAACCTTGTTGATCGCTAGCACTTAAATCGTAAATATAATTTTGCGCCGCCGTTGAACAGGAAATCCATCCAGAATCACCCAGGGCTGGTGGCGTGTTTTGTTCTTTCATCAGAATAAATGTATGGTCACTACAATCATTCACCGTGAATTTTGCTAACGCCGCATTTGTTGTTGCAGGAGTATTAAGAGTCACATTCGGCGGAATGATTGTCGTATCTTTTGTCACTGAATAAAGTGCAATTGAGGAAGCATTTCCCGCCGCATCCGTGGAGGAAACAGAAATATTTTTTGCACCATCAACACCCGTCAAAGATAAATTTACAGTGTAGGTTCCCGTAACGGAACAAGGAGTCGTTGTCGGACTTGGAGTAAAGTCGCCGGAAATATTGACTGTTAATCCCGCTTCACACGCTCCCGATAAGGTAAAGGCTGATTGAAATTTAGCTCCCGCAAGAGGAGCTGTGATGGTCAAAGCCGGAGCCGTTTTATCAATCACCACAACAGAGCTTTCAATCACGGAAGAAGGACCTTGCCAGTTATTCGCTTGGTCGCCACCAATTGTGCAAATGCGATAACTTCCATCTCCACTAAAACTTAACGAAATAGGTGTCCCCGCAGGCACAGGCGTTGTAGCCATAATGGCTGTCCACTGACCAGAGCAGTCCGTGTCTTTCACCACAATGTATTTGTACTGAGTTCCGCCGTCTGTCGGAGTTCCCACCGTCACCGTGCGAGGGGTATCGTCATTGCTTAATGAACTTCCTAAAGATCCTAAGGTCACGGGAAGAAGAGGTGCCACCGTGTCTTTGTTAAACGTTGTACTGACGTTTGTTCCGATATTTCCCGCGAGATCTTTTTGTTGAACTGTGAATGTGCGAAGGCCTTCATCAAGCCCCGCCACAGAGACAGCTCCAGAAAAACTTCCCCCAAGACACGTGAAAGTATTTAATAAAACACCCTCACTTAAAATTTCAACAGGGCCGTCATCGGATTCACATGCTCCGCCCACGGGAACGGCACCTGCAAAATCATTTCCCACTTCCGCAGAAATCGGAGCACCGAAAGAGACAACAGGAGCAACAACGTCTTTCAAAGCTGCGGACTCACTGCTGGAACTCACTCCCGCTAAGGACGTGACCGCAAGAACAATCCGATAATCCGTATCGCTCCAGTTTTGAGTGTCGACGTTCAAAGAAAATTTTTTATTTTTGCAAAGCACTTTAAAATTCCGAGTATCACTGACGGATAAAGAAGAATTCTGCGGAACAAAAGAGACCTGAATTTCTTGGTCTTCGTAGTAGCACTCCCCTTGAAGTTTTACGGAGCTTAAGTTTGTACCGGAATTAATAACGAGTGATTCCAAACGATCTCCGTTGGAATCCAAAAGGACGGGAGGTGTTAACGCATTAAAATCCGTGAGCTTGGAATTAAGGCTGCACCCTGCCCCCAATAGCAGTACCAAATTGAGAAGTACCTGTACGTTCCGCATACTTTTTTATCGGAATAGAACGGGGTTCGCTAAATGGACTTGTACAAAATACGAACGTATTTAGAAACATTTAATGTA
>NZ_CAMLDV010000077.1 GCF_946478835.1 uncultured Bdellovibrio sp.
TTTTATGCATAAGAAAAACTTATGGAAAGTCTAAATATTATCTGTTTGTGCTTATAGGTCTAGGGCGATATGTTTTGTTTCAGAAGGAGACATCGAAAAAATCCTTCGACCCTCGGTAGGTCCTTGGACCACCTCTCTCACGCAAGAGAGCGCCCCGGTCCCCAAATAAAACGCCGTAATCACGGCTCCTTAAATCCCACCATCACAGCCCACCTAAAAGCCGCACCGAGGCTTGCGCGCGCGAACGACGCAATGCTACCTTTGACGCTATGTCATTCAAATATTTTCCTCTCTACGAAAAGCAAAAAGATAACACTCAGTATAAAAAAATCTCTTCCGATCACGTGAAAGTTGAAAAGTTCGGCGACAAAGAAGTTTTGGTGGTTGCACCGGAAGCTTTAGAGTTGATCGCACAGGAAGCTCTTAGCGATGTGTCGCACCTTTTGCGTGCGAGTCACTTGGAAAAGCTTGAAAGAATTCTCAAAGATCCTGAAGCCTCTCCGAATGATCGTTTCGTCGCCGTTGATCTTTTAAAAAACGCCGTGATCGCAGCGCAAATGGAATTTCCTTCGTGTCAGGATACGGGAACGGCCATCGTCGTCGGTAAAAAAGGTGAGCGAGTTTTCACAGGCTTTGACGACAAAGAATATCTCTCCAAGGGGATTTACAATACCTATCAAAAACGCAATTTGCGTTTTTCACAGATGGCGCCGATTTCTTTCTTTGAAGAAAAAAACACCGGTTCAAATCTGCCAGCCCAAATTGATCTCTACTCAGAGCAAGGTGATGAGTATCATTTCTTGTTCATGGCCAAAGGTGGCGGCAGCGCCAACAAGTCTTATCTCTATCAAAAAACAAAAGCTGTTTTAAATCCGGAGGGATTTGAAAAGTTTGTGCGTGAGACTTTGAATTCTTTAGGAACGGCGGCGTGTCCTCCGTATCACTTAGCGTTCTGTGTCGGCGGAACTTCTGCTGAAGAAACTTTAAAAATCGTAAAATACGCGTCGGCGGGTTATCTCGACGGTCTTCCAACTTCAGGCAGCGAAGGCGGCAGAGCTTATCGCGATCTTGAAATGGAAAAACAAGTTGAAACTTGGGCGCGTGATACGGGCATTGGGGCCCAGTTTGGTGGAAAGTATTTTGTTCACGACGTGCGCGTGATTCGTTTGCCTCGTCATGGTGCGAGCTGTCCGATTGGTGTTGGTGTGAGTTGTTCTGCCGATCGCAATATCAAAGGAAAAATCACTCGTGACGGTATCTTCCTTGAGCAATTGGAACTTCATCCTGAACAGTATCTTCCAAACCATTTGAAAGATGCGAGTGCTGAAGCCATTCAAATTGATTTGAATAAACCCATTCAAGAAACGTTGAAAATTTTGTCGGCACAAAAAGTCGCGACACGCGTGATGCTAAGTGGACCGATGATTGTGGCGCGCGATATTGCGCACGCGAAACTCAAAGAAAAAGTGGATCGCGGTGAAGGCGTTCCTGAATACTTTAAAAATTACGCCGTTTACTATGCGGGTCCCGCAAAAACTCCGAAGGGTTATGCTTCAGGATCTTTTGGTCCGACAACAAGCGAACGCATGGACCCTTACGTGGGAACATTCCAAAGCTTGGGCGGCTCGATGATTATGCTAGGTAAGGGAAACCGCAGCCCGCAAGTCACAGATGCTTGTAAGCAGTACGGTGGATTCTACCTAGGATCAATCGGCGGCCCTGCCGCTCGCTTAGGAAAAGAGTGCATCACGAAAGTGGAAGTTCTCGATTTCCCAGAACTGGGTATGGAATCTGTGTGGAAGATTGAAGTGAAAGACTTTCCGGCCTTTATCATTGTTGATGACAAAGGAAATGATTTCTTTAAGTCCGTCATTCGCAAACTGTAGAAAAAGGTACCAGGTACCTTTTTCCCTTTAGATATCTTTTATAAGAATCGGGCTTAGACCGACAAAAAGATTCATGATCACCGGGCCAATTAAAAGGCCCGGAAGTCCCATCATAATGATAGCTCCGACGACACACGTAAAGCCCACTACGGGATTGATTTTATTTTCTTTTCCCACCATGAAGGGTTTTAAAATATTGTCGATTGTTCCTGCGATGATCGCAACAATGGTAAGACCCACGCCAGAACCTGTTCTTCCGCCAATAAATGCTAACACGGCCAAAAGAAAACCCACCGGAGCTGCGCCAATCACTGGAATAAAAGAGACGAAGAAGGTGACGGTAAGAACCAGCCAGAAATCACCTTCACCGAAGATCAAACTTCCAATGCCGATGATGGACGCTTGAATAAGCCCGATAACCAAAGTTGAAAAGAGTGTGACTGAGCAACTGCTTTTAAAAACTTCCACCAGGTTATCTGTCGCTTCCGAATTGAAAGGACTGTATTTCATAACGAGTTCACGAACGTCCGAGGATTTAACCAGCAACACAATGAGCACAATAGTAAAAACAAAGCTCGCTAAAAAAATTGCTGGAAGCTGTCCTAGAAACTGACTGGAGTAATTAAAAATCATTTCTCCGGTTTTTTGCATCGTGTTTTCCATCATGCCGCGAGCGGGACCGGCGACATCTGTTCCGGTCCAATCAGAGACCTTTTTTAAATATTCAAGCACAAACTCTTTCAAATTGTGGATCTGTGAAACAATACGATCTGTTTCGATACCTTGAGGTTGGCTGATGTGGACGACAATGCGGTAGATGGCAAGCGTAATAGGAATCCAGAAGATCGCAAAGCCAGCCAGGACCGTTAAAGTAATGCTGCTATTGCGGCTCAGTTTTGTTTTGCGGCTGATGGTGTTGATAAAATCATTCAATCCTAAAGCGAAAATGCCGGCCAAAACCAAAGGACCTAAGAAGGGCCAGTTGATAAATAAAAATGCTGCAATGAGAACCACTAGCAGGGCCCAACGAACCAGAGTGCTTTTTGATCTAAGAATATCCATCATAACTGCTACACCTTTTTAATAAATAAATCCTGCGCGCCACGAATGCGTTCCGCATAAACTCCATTTGAAGCTCTTTTACCCGCGCTGACAATCATCGTGACGGACGCTCCACGCGGAAGTCCTAAAAGTTTTTTTACACGAACTTCATCAAATCCTTCCATAGGGCAGGAATCATATCCCGCCGCGCGGAAGGCGAGCATGAGATTTTCGCAAGCTAGCGCGGTGGTCTTTGTAGCCCATAAAAGATTTCCCCAATACCCAAACGGACCACGAGGAATGACACGGAAAAGTCCCAGGATCGATATCGCTAAGGTCTTAAATGGAGAAAAAAAATTGAAAGGTCCATTACCGTAGACAAACGGAACAAGTTTTTCGTAATAGGCTCTGACAGCTTTGGGAGTGTCGGGGCGCTTGTCGAAATAAGCGAGGTTCACTTTCTGCCCAAGGCTCCAGCGATCGGGACGGGCCACGCACGCAATCAGCGTGGGAGCAGTGCGCGCTGCAGGTTGATTCAGGCACAAAGTTTTTAATTTTTTTAGTTTGTCTTCGGACTTCACCCAATAAAATTCCCAAGGCTGTAAATTGGAAGAATTTGGAGCGAGTAACGCGAGGCTTAGGCACTCTTCAACAACGGCATCAGGAATTTGTTCGTTCGTAAAAACGCGAACAGAGCGACGGCTGGCAATAACCTTTTTAAACTCTTCCATATTACAAAGAAGAGCTTCTTCAACGTAAGACAAGTCTGGAACTTTGCTGAAAATATTTTCTGACATAGATTAGTTTTGAACTTCACACTGCATGCGACAATCCGAATTGCAGCTCACCCACGTTCCGTCATGATTGGGTGGCAAATAGCTGGGATTGCAATTGGTAAAATAAGAAGCGGTGAAGGTGAGTGCGCGGCCGCGCTGAAAGATTTCGCAATTTCTGCGCGCATCGTTTTCAGCATCATATTGGGCGTCGCGCTTGGCTTTATCGAGGCAGAAAAATCCGCTGTTCGCATTGCAGTAGGTGTGTTCACTGCCACGGCCTGTAACATAAACCGTGCGAGCCGCAAAAACGCTTTGAGCAAAAAGCAGAGGTAGTACTGTTAGGATAATTTTTTTCATAAAGCCTCCCACTGTTCAATCAACGCACAGTTTACAGGGAGAGGCAATATGTAGCTTTGTCAAAGCAGGGCGTTAAGCTTTAGCCCTGTGTAAGAAATTGGACGCCGAGTTCCTGGCTTTGCTCTCCTTCATTCCACTTGGTCCAGCGAACTTGTCCTTCAATAGAAACATATTCTCCGGCTTTGTTCTGGTAAGTAAGACTCACAAAATCTTTTTTACTATAGAATGGTGCTTTGATTTTTAAACAAGACCCATTCACGGAAATGTTCTCAAAGCTTCCACCCATAATAGGTTGAAATCCCTTGTTCTCCATTCCTAGCGGAAGCAGTGAAGGGCTGAGCATTGCTTTGTTTTCGTGCGGCTCTCTTTTGTCTTCACGCAGTTGCAGGCTTTTTCCTTCCAAGTAAGCCAGAATGTCATTGGCAAGATTCGCTTCCTCTGTTTTCCAAAGAACGACAAAATCCCGATGCGTTTTCAGTTTGATTTTCATTGAACTTGAAAGTTCATTGACGACGAAAAAGGTTTTAACGTTGGGAATGGTTCTTTGAAGGTAAGAGTAAATATCAAAGTGACGGATTTCCAAGAATGGCAAAAAGACCACGATGATTTTTTCTTCATTTGTTCCGTGTAAAGCCGCACGCAGATTGTATGGATTTTCAATCACTGTGCAGTTGAAAGTTTTTTCGTTTTTAAGCTGATTGGGAATCTTCTGTGTTCCCGTGATAAAGATTTGAGTCATCCTGAGGTTCCTCCCTTGCGAAGTTCTAAAGCAAAGGGAAAGCCAAGATAAAACTCTGCAAAAGCGGTGTTTCAAGTGGAAATTCCTGAACACCTGTCTAAGAAACCTTAACACTGTTAGATTTGGCGTCTCATTTTGAGGAGGGGTGAGTTGGCCCTCGCAAAAGGCCAACTCACATGATGGGAAGGGTAAGATGTTAGATATCTATAGCAAATGACAAACCTAGGCTTAAAACTCATATATTGCTTCTCGTAATGTTTTCCGCGTTTTTTAGGGGCAAAAGTCCCCAAATGAGAGGTGAAATTCCTAGTTGCGAGGGCGACTTGAAAGACTTAACAATAAAAACAGAAGCAATGGATTGATAGAAGACAAAGGAAGTTTGTGAAAAGACTAAAGAGAGTTTTTGTATTATCGCATGAGTGGAATGTCTTTTTGGTTCTTCTTATTATTATCTCAGTGAGCGTCTTTAGCTGGTGGACTGTGAAAGTGCACTTAGAAAAAGAATGGAATGCTCGCTTAGAGGCAGAGATTCAGAAAGTGACTTCGACAATTGGTCGGGAGTTTTTTGGTTACGGCCAGGCTCTCACCGATACACGCGCTTATTTTCAGTTAAGCGGTGTGCCCAGTCCCAAAGAGTTTCAAACATATATCGAGTCTTCTGAGCTGCTTCGTCGTTTTCCTGGCCTGCAAGGAATTGCTTTCGCTGAAAAAATCGAAAAAGACGGAACTGCTTCTTTAGAAAAAAGAATGCGCGACAATGGTTATCCTGATTTTAAGTTCTGGCCGGAAGGGGAAAGAGCTCTTCATACTTCCATCGTTCTTATTCAGCCCGAAGACTGGCGCAATAAAAAAGCGTTGGGATTTGATATGTATTCAGATCTGACTCGACAGTCGGCGATGGATAAAGCCGTATTGACGAATTCCTTAGCGATCACAGATCCGGTGGTTTTGGTGCAAGATGATTCGGAGTCGAATCAGCAAGGTTTTTTAATTTATCTGCCGGTGACTAAAACCACTGATGTGACAGGAGAAGCTGAACCTAAAAGCGCGCTTTTAGGTTTTGTGTATTCGATTGTGCGCATCACGAAGTTTTTTAATGGAGCTTTAGGCATCCCGCAGTTCTACGACGAGAAGGTCAATTATAAAATTTATCTTTATGAAAAAAAACTCGGGCGCACAATTCCCATCTACGAGCGTTTTCCCTCTAAAAATATAGATGAGAAAGAGCCCGTAGATATTTCTGTAGATAAAGAAATTCAGGTGTTCGATAAAACGTGGACTCTGCATTTTGAGCCATTGCCGCATTTCTTTAACTGGTATGAGCGCTACGTTCCTTTTCTTTTTGCTTTTGTGACATTAGTCATGCTCTCTGTGATCTTCTTGGCTTTATGGTCTACGCAGCAGTTTTTAAAATTCAGTGAGCGCCATAAAGATTCGTTGGCCCAGTTATCAAAAAGTAAATCTACGGAAATCGCTCTTTTTAGAAGACTTAACACTGTGATTGCGGATCTTTCCTCTGCCATTGAGGGAAGTAATCTTTTTGAAAAATTCTGTGGGCACTTGGAAAATGTTTTCCAGGTTGAGGACTGTGTGGTTTTCGTACGCGAACACAAGGGACCTTTTGAAAAACGTTTTCAAAAAGTTCTAAGATCCTTTCCGGACATTCTTGATGTGCCATTGGAATTTGACGAGCTTTTAAGGGACGGAGTTCTTTCAACAAAAATTCCCTCTGAGGAGCTCACAAGATTATTGGCACTGTGTCCTCCGGGAGTGCGTGAAACTTTTGAAAATGAATCCTGTTATTTGATGCGCTCAGTGCTGCATGAGTCCGGTAAAAGCACTTCGATTCTGGTTATCATGAAAGGACCTGAAGGTCTGGCTGATTCCAAAGTGATGGAATATGCTCTGGTCGGGGTGTTCGGTCAGTTTGCGATGTCATACGATAAAGCGATTCTGCTTCGCCGAGCAGAGGACGCGAACTTTATGAAAAGTTCTTTCTTGGCAAACATGAGTCACGAAATCAGAACGCCGCTGGGAGTGATCGTTGGTTATTCGGAAATTTTAGCCGATGATGAACTTGAAGGGGATGAGAAAACCCAAATCGTTAAAAGCATCAAACGCAATGGAAAAGAGCTGGCGCGTTTGATTGATGATATCTTGGATATTTCTAAAGTAGAGGCGGGCAAACTTCATTTTGAAATGGCGCAAGTGAATCTAGAAAATCTCATTCATGAAATCAAATCCATTATGGAAGTGCGCGCTTCTGATAAAAAAATTCAGTTCAATATCGCAAAGCTCAGCAATGTGCCAGGTTATGTTATTACTGATGATGTGAGCCTTAAGCAGATTCTTGTGAACATTGTTGGAAACGCCATTAAGTTCACAGAAAAAGGCGCGGTTAAACTTTTATATAAGACCTATGTGAATGATGAAAAAGAAGAGTTCTTAGAATTCCAAGTGCAAGACAGCGGTATTGGCATCAGTGAAAAGAATCGCGAAAATCTTTTTAAGCCGTTTTCTCAAGGCGATGTTTCAACAACTCGCAAGTATGGCGGCACCGGTCTTGGTTTAGCCCTTTCTCGCCGTTTGGCAGAGCTTTTAGGAGGGGATTTGTTCCTTCTTGAATCTTCCATAGGAAAAGGCTCTACCTTCTGCTTGCGTATTCCCCTGCGCGGTCTTGCTAAAGAATACCTGAATATGAAATCCAGCCAAGAGGCGACTGTGCTTAAAGTGGTAAACACTTTTGATGAAAAGCCTTCGCATGCTATTGATTGGTCTTCGTTGGATTTAAAAAATCTTCTTAAAGGTGTTCGCGTTTTGTTGGTGGAGGACTCTGAAGACAATCAAGAAATCTTTCAACACTTCCTCATGACGGCCGGAGCTGAAGTCACCATTGCTGATGATGGAGAAAAAGCTGTGGACGTTGCCTTTAAGAATTCGCCGGATATTATTCTTATGGATATTCAAATCCCTAAGATGGACGGCAAAGAGGCGACCAAGCGCATTCGTCAAAAAGGATTTACGAAGCCCGTGATTGCGCTGACGGCGCACGCCTTGAATGAAGAGATTGAAAGCTGTCTGGCTGCGGGTTGTAATGGACAAATCACGAAACCTGTTTCCGGGGAACTTTTGGTTCAAGAGATTTATTTTTATTTAAATCATCGAGGGTAAAGGTATGGCTATATTTGATGTGCCTTTAGAATCGCGGATAAAATATTTAAAACGGCGGCAAGAAGAGATTGCGAAAATAGATTTTGAAAATCCTGATTGGGACTTTGTAAAGAAAGTCGGGCATCAGATCAAAGGCAACGCCGTGACTTTCTTGTTTCCTGAATTAACTGAACTAGGAAAGCGTCTTGAAGACGCTTCGGTCTCGCAAGATATAAAACAAATCAAAGAAATTTGCGGTGAGCTTGCGCAAAAAGTTTCTGAACTTTTGCGACAACTTGAAAAGTAATTTCAAAAAAAGGAAGGCCGCCCTTTCCGAAGAATGCACAAGAAGGGGCGGCCGCTTATCCGTTGCAATCGTGGATTTTTGCGACGGACATATATTCTTTCCGGGGAATATCACCCGACGTCATTTGATAATTGCAAGCCGGGTGCCTGACAAAAATATCGTCATTATGCTTTAAATTAGATTTAATACTTAATTTATGTCTTATTGTGGCAAATAGCCACATTTTGATTGCGGATATTTGCCTCGTTGTATAACCATAAAGGAAGACCCGGAGGATGCATGGATAAGCAAAAAAAGATCCTTCTCATTGAAGACGACATTGATTTAGCAGAATTAGCGACAGCTTATTTTCGCCAAAAAGATATCCAAATCATTCATAGCGAGGATCCCCGCGAAGCTCTTCATCAAGTCGTGACCAAAGAAATCCAGCCTGATGCCATCATTTCAGATTTAAATCTGCCAAGCATGTCGGGGTTGGAATTTATTAAAAGACTTCGTGCCGAAGGAATTCAAATTCCCATTATTTTAATCACGGTTTCAAACGATGTTGAAACGGCGGTGGAAGTCATCGAAGCCGGAGCTTATGACTTTGTCGTAAAGCCTTTGCATTTTCCTCAGCTTCTTATTTCTGCGCAAAGAGCTTTTAAATTTAATAAGCTTAACGCCGAAAATAAGACGTTGCGTGAAACGTTAGACTTAAGCAAAGGTCTGCATCCTGAAGGAATTATCGGAAAAAGCGAAAGCATCCTGCGCATTTTAGATCTTGCAAAACGGGTTGCAAAAAGTTCTTCCACGGTTTCTATCTCAGGAGAAAGTGGAACCGGAAAAGAAGTTTTTGCTAAAGCCATTCACGCGTGGAGTCCGCGCGCTAAAAAGCCTTTTGTCGCCATCAACTGTTCGGCCATTCCAGAAAATCTTTTAGAGTCTGAACTTTTCGGTCACGCCAAGGGTTCATTCACGGGCGCCGTTGATAAAAAGGTCGGTCTTTTTGAAGAGGCCGACGGTGGAACTTTATTCCTCGACGAGATTGGGGATCTGAATCTCACTTTGCAAGCAAAACTTCTTCGCGTCTTGCAGGAAAAAGAAATCAAGCGGGTCGGCGAGAATCAAACACGCTCTGTGGATGTGCGGGTGATTGCGGCCACTCACAAAGATCTTCGTCATGAAGTGCAGGAAAAAAGATTCCGCGAAGATTTGTTTTTCCGCCTTAATGTCATTCCAATAAAAATCCCGGCTTTGCGTGAGCGCAGGGAAGACATTATGCCTCTCGCAGAACATTTTCTAAAAAAGTACAATGCCCTGAATGGTTCAAATATTGTCGGCTTTAAAAAGAACGCCAAAGAATATCTTCTGACTCGTCCTTGGCGCGGGAATGTGCGCGAACTTGAAAATGCGATTGAACGCGCGGTTGTATTAACTGTCGGAACGGAGATCGATCAGAGTGCTTTCACGCTTTTTGAAGAATCTGTCTTAATGGAAAAAACTTTCGACGAAGAGAAAAAGAACGCCTTTGTTTTCCGTTTTGGTGAAGAGGTAGAACCTCTGCATGAACTTGAAAAAAAGTATGTGCAGTTTGTCTATGAGCGAAATAACAAAGCGAAAGAACAGACGGCGAAAGCTTTGGGAATTGATCGCAAAACTTTGTATCGAAAACTTCAAGAAATTGAGCCAGGACAAAGTGGAAAATAGCAGGGGAATTTTGCCCCAGTGTTTGTATTAAATCAAAATTAACCGGGTCTTATGCTGGTGCTAAGGTTGCAGAACTTCTTGTAGGACAACAGGAGGTTCTTATGAAAGCCCTTATGCGCTTTATACTCGGGATGAGTTTTTTAGCGGCAGTCACCTATGAAAAACCCACCACCGTTTCTCCGGCGAGAATGATCAGTGCAGCACGCTCTGAGCCTGTGTCTTTGGAAATGCATAAAAAAAGGGGTCACCTCTTACAGAAGAGATGACCCCTTAAGGTTCGCACAACACTTACCCTGCGGGAAGCAGAGGAGTGCCTGGAGGATTGAGGGACAACTTATCCCAGCGAGGAAGATCTACATCCAAAGCAATCTTCAACACTTCATTCACGTCTTCGACGAAGTGGAAGCGGATGTCGTGACGGATTTCCTCTGGGATCTCTTTAAGATCCTTTTCATTTTTGTTACATAAGATGACTTCGCGAACACCTGCACGGTGAGCGGCGATCACTTTTTCTTTGATACCACCCACAGGCAGAACACTGCCTCGCAAAGAAATCTCTCCGGTCATAGCTAATTTTGGATCAACCGGTTTATTCAGCAACAAAGAAGCCATTGAAGTCACCATCGTCACACCTGCTGACGGTCCATCTTTAGGAATGGCTCCGGCAGGAACGTGGACGTGGATGTCTTTTTTGCTGAAATCCATCAATGGATCCAACATCGGCAAGCGTGATTTCAAAAGTGTTAAAGCGATTTTCGCAGACTCTTGCATCACATCACCAAGCTGACCTGTTAACAACAACTGTCCTGTTCCGTTCATTTGTGCGGATTCGATAAATAAAATATCTCCTCCCACAGGTGTCCACGCAAGACCTGTCACCACTCCAGGAGGCAAAAGACTTTCAATCATGTCTGATGAGAATCTTTCAGCTCCCAAAATTTCTTCCAGATCTTTCACATCCACCGTCAATGTCGTGTTCGCGGACTTCACTGCTTTTAAGCTCATAAATTTACAAATCGTAGCGATCTTTCTTTGCAGATCCCGCACGCCGGCCTCACGGGTGTAGTGAGTTAGAAGTTTCGTCATCGCCTCGTCGGTGATCGTTAAAGAATTTTCGTCCAAGCCGTGCTCTTTCAGCTGTTTCGGCCACAAATATTTTTGCGCGATTTGTTTTTTCTCATCCAAAGTGTAACCACTTAAATCGACGACTTCCATACGGTCTAGAAGAGGCAAGGGGATGCCTTCTAAAGAGTTGGCCGTCGCAATAAAGAACACTTTCGATAAATCAAACGGCGTATCCAAGTAGTGATCTTGGAAAGTGCTGTTTTGTTCGGGATCGAGAACTTCAAGCATCGCGCTGGCAGGATCACCACCAAAGCCACGAGTGAGTTTGTCGATCTCATCCAGGATAAAGACCGGATCGTTTTCGCCGGCTTTTTTAATGCCTGCGATAATGCGACCAGGAAGGGCGCCGATGTAAGTTCGACGATGCCCGCGGATTTCCGCATCATCGCGAACGCCACCTAAGCTGACGCGCACATATTTTTTACCCAAGGCCCGCGCAATACTCTTACCCAAAGAAGTTTTTCCCACTCCAGGAGGTCCAATGAAAAGCAAGATGGAACCCTGATGAGTTTTGCGAAGCTTCATCACCGCTAAATGTTGCAGGATACGACCTTTGATTTTTTCCAGACCATAGTGATCCTCATTGAGAACCCTTTCGGCCTCTTCAAGATCGATTTCTTTATGCGGCGAAGACTTGCTCCACGGCAGATCCAACATCAATTCCAAATGCGTGCGGATCATTTGATATTCCGGAGAACTTGAGTTGATCGTCTCCAGACGTTTCAATTGATTTTTCGCAAGTTCCAAAGCTTCTGGCGGCATGCCGGCTTTTTCTATGCGCTCTTTAAATTTCGCATAAAGATCACCGTTATCGCCTTCACCCAGTTCATCACGGATCACGCGCATTTGTTCGCGCAAGATCGCTTCTTTCTGAGTTTGTTGGAAGTTTTCGTTTAACTTATCGCGAATACCTCGTTGAATTTTAAGGCGTTCTTTTAACTCTTGCATGCGATCAAGAAGTTTCAAGGTGCGGTCTTTCAACGAAACGGTTTCCAGAATTTCTTGTTTTTCCGGAATCGCGATATCGGCGTAAGCGGCGCACATATTACTGAGTGTCGCAAGATCTTCAATCTCCGCAATCATGTCCTTAATTTGACGAGGATTTCCCGGAAGCAGTTCTAAAAGTTCATCGCTTAAAATACGTAAACTTGAAAGCAAAGCTTCTTCAGTTTTTTTGTCCATCACTCCGCGATCTTCGACCGCTTCACTCTGCACTTCAAAAAAACTTTCCTGATTGTGGCTTTGCACCACGCGCACGCGTTGATGAGCCTTCACAAAAACACTGTAACTTCCGTCTTCATCCATACGGAAGGACTCGATTTTTGCGAGAACGCCCACCGAGTAAAGATCCTCAATCTTCTCAACCGAAGTTTGCGGATTTTTTTGTGTTAATAAAATCACCCAGTGATTATCACGAAGAGCTTTTTGCAGGGCAGAAATACTTTTTTCTCTACCAACTCGCAAAGGCATACTTATGTCTGGGAACAAGACAGAATTCTTCAGAGGAATCACAGGGATAAAACCAGAGACGTAAGACATTTGTTACCTCATTTCTTCCCCTCAAAAGGGGTTAATGTAACAAACATGAGCACGAAATAAATTTCGTCAAGTCAGCGGGACACCATATTCTTCTGAAATGCGAAATTTGAGGTCCTTATAATTTACAGGCTTCGTAAAATAGCCCTGAGCCCCAAGGCTGAGGGATTTTCGTATACTCAGTTCGTCATCGTAAGCACTCATCATATAGACATCAATACTAGGATATTTTTGTTTCACTTTTTGCAGTAGCTCGTACCCCGAAACTTCCGGCATATTGATGTCTGTTAATAGAACCTCGGATCCCGGGTGTCGGTCCGTGGTCGCTAAATAATTTAAACACTCCTTCGCCGTCGTGAAATAGTGAAGGCGAACGTCACCGCTTTTTATTGATTTACGAAAGTTAAGTTCACACAGCGTCCCAACACTGCTTTCATCATCCACAACAACCACATCCAGCGGTGCCGAAACATTCATAGCTGCGCCTCCTGGATTCGTTGCTGTCCCGGAAGTTCAATTGTCACTTGGGTGAATTGATTTTCTTCGCTTTCAATGTGTATTTCGCCCCGGTTTTTTTCGACGTTTTGCTTGGCAATCCAAAGTCCCAGTCCGGTGCCTTCACCGGCAGGTTTTGTGGTGTAAAATTCATCGCAAACATTGGCGAGGTGTTTTTGTGGAATGCCAGAACCATTATCGCGAACAATGATCTTAAAGGTGGCGTCTGCCGCAATCAAATCCACTTTGATCGTGGGAGTGAAAGAGTTTTTATTTTTTTTATACTTGTCGCCTAGTGCATAAAGAGAATTATCGATGATGTTGATAAGCACACGCTCAATGCTGGGAGGATCAAAAACATTCGCATACACATTCGGAGTGATATTTTTTTGCACAACCAAATGAGTTTTCAAATCGACATCAGTAAGAGAGCGCACATAAACGTCCAAGCAGTGTTCCAGCATTTCTGAGATATTGATCCATTCTGGCTCCATATCGGTTTCTTGGCGAGCTTGGCGAAGCATGTTCGTAATGATGGTATTAGCGCGCTGACTGTGCTGATAAATCATGTCAGTCGCCTTTTTGCAGGACTCTGGATCTAAATCATCTTCTTCAAGAAGCTGGGCGGAGTTGATAATGATATTAAGAGGATTTTTGAGTTCATGAGCAATTCCAAATGTGATGCGACCAATGGTGGCGAGTTTCTCTTGAGAAATAAGCTGTTTCTGGGTTTGTTGTAGACTTTCAAAAGCTCGTTGCAGCTCCAGAGTTCTTTCTTGTGCGAGCTTTTCAAGATTTTCGTTGATTCTACGTAAAGAATCTTCCACGGCTTGGCGGCGATACTCGGTTCCGATGCGAGCGGCAAAAAACTCGACGACAGATGTGTAAAGCTCGCGCTCTTCCATGGGTTTGTCATCCATGATGACCAATAAACCGATAAGGCGTCCATCGGTATGTAGAAACGGAGCGCCGATATAGGATTCCACACCAAAATCTTTGAGCATTTGATCTTTGGGAAATGCTAACTGCACGTCGCTGGCGTAGCAGTTAACGCGCGTCCCGCAGATCACATTCACACAAGGTGTGTCTTCCAGTTCATAGACAACATTGTCGGCAAATCCAGAACCTGCCCAGAGATAATCCGTTTGGATTTTCTGTCGATCAGGTTCAACCGCGTGACCCACTAAGACATATTTCACTTTAAGAATTTGCGCCAGTCGATGAACCAACTCTTTGATGTACTCTTTGCCGGAAAGAAGTTGGTCGACATTATAAATATCTTTTAATAGTTCAAGGGCGCGAAGATTGTTTTCCATAGTTTGGCTCCAGCCAACGCTATTTTAGCACTCTCGAATCAGAAAGAACTTTGCTTAGGGCTTGTGTGTTAGAATACAGTTCAACCTTTAAACCCATCCACAAGAGCGATATCGCGAGTTAGGCCGCCGAAGGGGCCACAGTAGACGGTCTCTTCAAGCCAAACCATCTCTGTGGGAACTTCGTCCTTGAAAATGATTTTTGTCCAAAAGCGATTGATGTTATCCCAGCTGTAGCCTCGACCTTTGAGGTGATCTTTGGATTCAAACGGTGCAGAGCTCGCTACGATTTGAGTCATCGGGCGGCGGGCGTTGTTTAAGAGTTCATGCAGATAAGGTTTGTTGGAACCAGCTTCCGGAATGCTGAGCAAATACAATAAAGCATCAACGTCATTGATTGCACGATGAGAGTCCGTAAAAAATCCGTGGTAGATATTCAAAAGTTCCAGTTTTGAACTCGTGAAGCCTTTGGTGCTCCAATCGATTTGTTTGTGCGAACAAGCCCACACTCTTTCCGTCGAAGTTTTTGATTTGCGATCAATAAACGGGCGGTCGAAGCGGGCATTGTGAGCAATCACAACACTGCATTCTTCTAGGAGCGCATTCACCGCGTTCCAATCAATGTGTTGACCTGCAACCATTTCATCTGTGATGCCCGTTAATTCAGAGATTTCTGCAGAAATAGGACGACCTGGATCTTGGAAACTTGAATAGGATTTTCCTAAAGCAATCACTTCACCGCTGTTGCGATTAAAAAGAAACTGACGAATACCGATTTCAATAATGGTATCTTCTGTCTGATTAAGACCCGTGGTCTCCACATCAAGAACGGCTCCAACACGAACAATATCGGAATTGTTTTTGGCCCATTCAGGAGTGGCATAGGAAGGTGTTTGTACAGGACAGCCTTCAAGGCGGTTGAGAGTCACTGTTTTTCCATCTTGAGATTTGCCAATCCAACGAAATGCCACGTACGAATCCTTATGTTGAAGGTCACTAAAACCTTGGTGGATGATATTATTTTACGAAGAAATAGGGTCAAAAACAAAATAGATTGGCGCATTGCGCGAACTGTCTTTGGTCTTATCTCAGATATGAGCCAGCTCATTTTTTAAATGCTATAATAAGGTTATCTTTCGCACGGGAGGCAGTTATGGCTCGAGTGCTTATCGTCTATGAATCTAAATACGGGCAAACCCAAAAAATAGCTCAATATATAGCCAACAAAATCAGAAACACAGGAATTGAAACGGACGTTCTAGAAGATCACCAAAAAGAGATCGTGGGCTTAGCTAAATATGACGGAGTGATTATCGGAGGCGCTGTTTACGCTAGAGGCTTTCCACACAAGCTTCAAGAGTGGGCTCATCACCACGCGGATATTTTAAATGAGACGACTTCCGCTTTTTTCTCTGTCTGTTTGGGAATCTTAGAAAATACACCAAAAGCAAAAAAGGAAGAGAGAGAAATCGTTCAAGGTTTTTTTAAAAAAACAGGATGGTGTCCTCAACAGTGGCGTATTTTTGCCGGTGGATTGAAGTATTCAAAATACAACTGGTTCATAAAAAACATCATGAAACGAATCGCTAAACAAGAAGGCTCCGACACAGACACAGCTCGCGACTACGAATACACAAACTGGCAAGATGTCGACGAATTTGTAAACGACTTTCTAGTAGCTTTAAAAACGGCACCAAGACACTA
>NZ_CAMLDV010000078.1 GCF_946478835.1 uncultured Bdellovibrio sp.
AAAGGTGTGCAAATCGAGCGCAACGTATGGTTCACCGATAAAGATGAAAACCAAGCTTTGTCTTTGCGCTACACAGGCGATGTTCTTTTCGACGAAACAAATCCGTTCCAACGCGTTCGTGTTTTGGATTCTTACTCTCACGGAAAATTCTTGGCGATCAACAACATGGTGATGTGCACAGAGCGCGATGAATTCCACTATCACGAAATGATCACTCACCCGGTGATGCAAACTCACGGCAATGCAAAGAACGTCCTTGTGATCGGCGGCGGTGACGGCGGAACAATCCGAGAACTTTTCAAGTACGATCAAATTGAAAAAGTGACGATGGTTGAAATCGATGAAGCGGTGATTCGTGCTTCTAAGCAACATCTTCCGCAAATCGCTTCTGAGTTCGGCAACCCGAAATTGAATCTCATCATCGGTGACGGTATTCAATTCGTAAAAGACGCGGCTCCAGGTTCTTACGATGTGATCATCGTGGATGGTTCAGATCCTGTCGGTCCTGCGCAAGGTCTTTTCACGGCAGAGTTTTACACGAACTGCAAAAACGCACTCAAAGAAGGCGGCTTGATCGTCACTCAAGGCGAATCTCCAATGTTCCATGAAGGCACTTTCGTTGAATTAAACCAATGCCTTAAAGGAATTTTCGGTAAAGGAAGCGTCCACACTATGCTTTTCCATGCAACGACATATCCATCTGGAATGTGGAGCTTGCAAGTCGGCGTGAAGGGACAATTCCACCCAGCAAAAGACTTCAATAAAGACAAAGCGCGCCAATTCTCTACAGCCAAAGGTCTTAAGTACTACAACGAAGATTTGCACACAGCGGCTTTCTCTTTGCCTACCTTCGTCAGAACAATGCTCGGCGAAAATGCTTAATTCATAGACCGCCTCCTATTTTCATTATAGTTTCAATTGAGACTAAACAATAGGAGGCGTACATGTTCAAACTACCTACTCTACCATACGCGAAAACCGGTCTTGCTCCTTTGTTCAATGAAGAACAAATGACTTACCACTACGACAAACATCACAAAGCTTACATCGACAACTTGAATAAGTTTGCTGAAACAGATGCTTCTCTTAAAGGAAAATCCCTTGAAGAGATCACTCTGACTTCTTCTGGCGGCGTGTTCAACAACGCGGCTCAAGCTTGGAATCACACTTTCTTCTGGTTCGGAATGTCTCCGGCTGGTCAAGGTGGCAAGCCTTCCGCAGATCTTGAAACTGCGATCAAACGCGATTTCGGTTCTATGGATGAGCTGAAAGCAAAATTCGTCGACGGCGGCGTTAAAACTTTCGGTTCGGGCTGGATCTGGCTTTGCACAGATGCATCTGGCAAATTGAGCCTTGTTTCTACTTCCAACGCAGCAGTTCCATTCACAAACAACGGCCCAGCTCCCTTGCTAGTAGCTGACGTTTGGGAACATGCTTACTACGTTGATTACAGAAATCTTCGTCAAAAATATCTTGAGACTTTCTGGTCGCAAGTAAACTGGAACTTCGTTTCAGAAAACTACGCAGCTAAAAAAGTTCGCGATTTGACAAAATCAATGACGTAGAAAAAAGGTACCAGGTACCTTTTTCCACCAAAAGGGACTGTGCTTAAAGCCAGTCCCTTTTTTATTTAAAGCTCATAGAAAGTCGTCGATACCAAATACAAAGTATTTTTTGTGTCAGGCGTATAATACACGCCGATAGATGGACGAGAGAAAATCTCTTTAGGACGAAACTGAGACCACGCCATTCCAAGACCTGTGCTCATTTTTTCATAGGGAGAAAGACCCGCTTCGCGCAAGTGTCCCCATGCAAATGTCAGCCACTCACGATCTTTGATCTGATATTGCACATCCAGTCCCCACTCTGCCTCACACTTCAACGAATAAACTAAAATCAAGCCATTGCTGGAGTCGATACGCCCACAGACATTCGTCACAAACGGAGAAAATGTAAAATCACTGCCAGAAAGGCGATAATTAAGACCCAGCTGAACCGAGGTCAAAATTAAATCCGGCTCTTCAATAACCTTCCCATTCTCGGTCACTTTCGATTTAAACCGAGTCTCTGTGAAAGAAAGCGCCCAGTCCGTCGTTTCCCCGCGATAAACATTCACCTTTGCTGTGTAGTTGCTACTCCCGGGAACTGTTAAATAAAATATCGGCACAACTCCGACTTCCAAACGTGAAAGCAATCCCACGCTTAGAGCGTTTGCTACAAATTGAGAGTTGATATTGGCGCCACCTGTTTTCTGAAAGCCCACTTTCCATTGAGGAAGAGTTCGCGCCGACATACTGACAACCGGATTAAAATGAACTCGAGGTTCCAGATAAGATTCTTCAGCCAAGACATTCAAAGAAGAAATGAACACACATAAAAGGATCAAAATTCGCATAAGTCTTAGCCCTCTTATTTTAACCACTTGCGCTTGGGATCTTTTTTATCGACAGGCCATGTGCTCCAATTGATTTTTAAATCACAGGCTTTCAAGAAATTTTCCAAGATCAATTCAATGTCTTCTCTTTGCCAGAAATCTTTGGCGTGTGTGCTTTTTGATTTCAAAGCGATATCTGAAACCAGCGAGTAAACCATTCCACTCATTGGGGGAATTAAGAATCCCATCGTCGATAGAACTCCTTGAAGACGGGATAAGACTGATTTGCCTCCCACGGAATGCATCAGCACGAACACCGCGCAGGGTTTTCCCATAAGAGCTGTCGAGGCTTCCAGGTCCGTCATGTCTTCTAAAAGCTTTTGCAGAGGACTTCCCCACGAATCCCAATAAGTCCCTGTGACAAAAATCACACCCGAGGAATTCTCAATCTTTTTTCTAAGCGCCGATCCATAAGACGTTTTCGCCAAGTGAACAACATCCACGGAGCCCTGGCCTTTAAAAAAGGGTTCAATGGCCTTGATCCACAGAGCGCAGTTCCCTTTATTTCCAGAGGGACTGCCGTTAAGAATTAAGATTTTTTTCATAGTCGACCAGCCTGTTTGCCCGCCATCGGGATCCAATGTTAGTTCTTCCCTTAAGAGGAAAAATCCATGTTCAAATTCGTATTTGCTTTATTATTGTCTGTTTCTACAGCTCACGCCAAGGACATCCGTCCACTTTTTGAAGCTTTGCAGGACTCTGGCGAAAAATACTTTATCACGGGTACCGTGTGCGAGCAGGTTGCCAAGCTCAACCTTGAGAAGGTTTATAAAACCCCTGAATACACAGTCACAACAGGCATCCAATACGGCAGCGAAAAACGCGTGATCGGAGAATTAGACGTGATCGTTTTCCGCAATGCGAATCAATCAGCCGTGGTCATCGCGGAAGTCAAATGTTGGAACAGTTTGGGTGGAGCTTTGAAGAAAGCCAAAGAACAGCGCAAACGTTTCTTAGAAACTTTGGGCGCAGGTCGCAAGCTGCACGTCACATGCGGCGGGCAAGATTGCGATTTGACTGAAAAGAACTTCAACCAAGTTCAAAAATTTATTTCGATCTCTCAAGATGGCGGCCTTGAAAAAGGCTTCGATATGACATTGGGATATTCATTGGATGAAATGATGGAACTTCGTAAGCAGTTGATGTCCTGCCAAGAACGCGGCGAATGCCGTCGCCCGTAATTTTAAAAAGATGAGGGCGCCTCTTGCAGGCGCCCGTACATGGAGGGATGGGAAAAGGACCGCATATTAGTCTGTGTGTACTCTCATCAAGCCACCTCCTTGACTAGGGTTTCGTCGGTTACAGTAACAGGGACTCTTCGGGGAGGGTCTTTAATCTCAATGAAATTTAAAACATCCCGCACCCCGGAGAGTTCCCATGCCGATGCGACCGCCATCGCTTTAAGTCTTGGACGGTAAACTTCACCATCAAGTTTGACGATGCCGTCGATCACTTCGACTTCGATATGCTCTCCGCCGATTTTGATCATTTCCGCCATTTGTGACTCAAGGATGTTGGTAATTTCCTCGTCCGTTCTATAATAATCTGCTGGAACTATGATTCGATCTTCCACGGCCCATACGCCTTCTGTGTCAGAGATCGCTTCCAGCGCCGCATTCTTTTTGTAGGAAGTGTCAACAAAGCCACTGACAATGACTACACTTCCACGGACGACGATATCAAGGTCAGCCATGCTTACTCTTTTATCCCATTTTATTCTGTCATGAATTTTTTTAAGAAGAGTATTCATAAGCTGCTCCTTCTGCCTCGGTTGATTATCAACTATTTCTTAAGCCACTCCCTGAGATTCAGGAAGTGGTTCAAAGTTCAACATCGGGTCTCGTCTGTGATGTTGAGCTTTTTTAGAGGATCTTTTGCTAAGAATAACTTTCAATGCAGAAACCGTTTTAGCTACACACGCCTTAAAATTCTCATCGGTTTTACGCACTTTAATCACTGTGCGCATGCGCGATGGTTTTAAGATGACCTCACAGATGTAACTAGGTTTGCGAGTGGAGGTTCGGTGACGATCCGATTCAACTCGCACTGTGAGGTGAGCACCACTATCATATTTGAAGAAGTCTTCAATGGCCCCTTCCACTTTTTCTAATAAATAAGCTTCAAGGTTCTCAGTTTTAGTGATGTCTCTGTAGTAGATGTCTGTTTGCATGATCTACCTCCTTGTTCTTTTCTTATTATCGTTGAGAACAACAATTTCTTTAAATATATAATTTTGATGGTATAATTAGGATAAAGTTATATATTCACGCAGCTTCCCAGAGGAAACGCTAGAGGACTTCGATACTTACAGAGCTGCAGCGAAAGGCTAGTTCCAAAAAGGCTCTGAAAAAGCCTTGTCATCAGGGGGTCTAGATTCATGTTTAACTACAACCACTTATATTACTTTTATGTAACGGCAAAGCTCGGTGGCGTCAGTAACGCCGCCAAATATCTTCATATCAGTCAACCTTCACTGAGTTCACAATTGAAAGTTTTCGAATCTTCCATAGATCAAAAACTATTCGAGAAAAAAGGTCGACGCTTGCAACTCACGCCCGAGGGAGAACGCGCTTTTGCCTATTGTAAAAAGATTTTTGATGTCGCCGCCGAGTTCGCAGAAAGCTTACGCTCCCCTTCGGAAAAACAAAGCCAAAGAATTCGTATTGGTGTTACAGATCAAGTGGAGCGTCCTTTTATTGCCGATCTTTTAAGTCCGCTAATCAAGGAACGTAAGCGCGGTGTTGAAAAAACTTTCTTCGTAAGTTCGGCCCCTTCCGAAGATTTGATCAATCAACTGCGCAGTCAATCCATTGATTTGGTTTTAACAAATAAGCCCATTTATTCTGAAGACGTGAAAGAGTTTGCTTCAGCAAGTATGCCGGTGAATTTGCTTGTCTCTACACAAAACTTAAAAGAATTAAAGATCCGTATTTCTAAGGGCACGTCCGCTTTGGAGTTTTTAAATGCAGTTCCGTGGGGGCTTATCATTCCTTCTTACAAAATGAAACTGCGCCATGAAACGGATTTATTCTTTCAAGAGATCAAGGCTAGAAAGAAAGTGGTTTTTGAAAGTGATGTGATGTCTGTTGTAGGTCGCGCAATTATTGATGGTGCCGGTGTCGGCTTTCTTCCCGTTCCCTATGTTTACGATGAAGTAAAATCCGGAGTTTTGACAACCATTGGTCCAAAGAGTGGTTATTGGAAACACACAGTGTATTTGCTGGGAAGAAAAGACGCGAACTACGATGAAGTCGTTGAGGATGTTAAGAACAGCGTAAAGCGTTTGGAAAAAATGGTTTAAGGCGCAGAGATTTTCTACGCCTTAAACTAGGAGGATCTTTAGTAAGGTTGACGAGCTTGGCTGTTTGCCAAATCCATCGCCATCACAAGAGCGATTTTTGTGTAAACCGCTGAATGCTTAAAGTTGGAATCAGGGCTGATGATATCGTTTGCTGTGTGAATCTTCTGATTGCTTGCACGGAAGGTCGCTTCAAACGGCATCAACGCTGCATAACCTTGACGGTTCCACGAAGCGTGATCACTGCAACCATATCCACACTTGTCATCAACGATGCGTGCATGCAAATAAGTGTCATTCATCGCTTTTAAATAATCACGAAGCCAAGCGCTTGTGAAATCTGTCATGCTACCGATCACAAGCTCACCAGAACCCGGGAACAACGTCATATCCAGTTGAAGAACTGCAACGACGTCTTTCTTTTCCGCTTTATATTGTTTTGCAATTTCAGCAGAGCCCAAAAGACCCGACTCTTCACCTGCGTACCAGAAAAATTCCACTGTGCGCTCTGGTTGAGTTTTATTCATCAAGATGCGCAAAGCTTCGATCAAGTTTGCAGAGCCCGAAGCATTGTCGTCAGCACCGGGAGCTGCTTTTCCCCCGCCCCATGATTGATTGATGGAGTCTAAGTGACCGCCCAAAACGATAATTTCATTCGGTCTTGCACTTCCCACCAAACGCACACGCAAAGAATTTTGCTGTGTTGAAGAGTGTGTGATCTCAGAAATTTCGTAAGGAATCGTCGCATTGGAAAGCATGGCTTCCAAACGCTGTTTCATTTCCACGACGTGCTTGTTAGGCTGCGAATCGCGATTGTATCTGTTTGGAAAAGCTGACAACCATTGAACGTAGCTGCGCAAATTGTTTTCACTCACTTCACTCAATGCAGCTTCAATGCCCGCATTTTTTTCTAAAGAAAGAATTTTAAATGGCGCTCTTTCGTAAAGGTCATTTTTCTCTTTGATCTTTGCCATCTCGCTTAGCATTTTATCAAAGCCGTTCGACTGCAACATCACATCGGTGCTGAGGTCTTCAAAACCGCCGCACTTACCAACACTGTGTGCACGCTCTTGAATTCTTTGCTGCATCAGCGGAGTAACAATCGCGTATCCTACTTCCACGCTCTCGTCTTTTGCGAGAACAGGAATATTTAAGGCGCGAAGGTCCTTAAGATCTGCGAGAATGGGCTTGGTTTCAAAATTTTCAAGTGAAGGAACGTGGGCCATTGCATTCGATGCAACGAATAAAAGTGCCAGAGCGGCCATTTTCATAATTCAATCCTTTGAAATACACAAAAACCATCATGGTTTTAGTTACTGCAAAGTAATGGTATCGTTTTTGTCCTCATGTTGGCAAAGACAATTCGCTTATTTTTTCAACATGCACTAAGATGCCTTTCTATGAATAAAGACATTCTACTCGTGACCCTGAACTCTTCGTATCCGCACAGCTCATTTGGGCTTCGCTATCTCATGGCGAACCTTGAGGAACTTCAAGACCGTGCTGAGATCATGGAATTCACCATTCAGCGCGATCCCCGCGATGTCGCAGAGGTTTTATTGCGTCAAAAACCAAAGATTATTGGCCTTGGCGTTTATATTTGGAATGCCCAGGAGTCTTTGGAGCTTGTGTCATTATTAAAAAGAATCAGCCCCGAAACGGTCGTCGTTCTGGGAGGTCCTGAGGTCAGTCACGAATCAGAAACCAACCCCATCTGCCAAATCGCAGATTTCACTATAAAAGGCGAAGCGGATTTCTTGTTCTATGAGTTCTGCAAAAACTATTTAGATAACGGCGTTCTTCCTTCCACAAAAATCGTGGCTGGGATTTTACCTGATATCAAAAAAATCAAAACACCTTATGGCCTTTATAGCGATGAAGACATTCAAAACCGCGTGATCTACGTCGAAGTGTCTCGAGGTTGTCCATATCGTTGTGAATACTGCCTGTCGTCTTTAGACAAAGCCGTGCGCAACTTTGAACTGACAGAGTTCCTGCAAGAGATGCAAAAACTTTTAGACCGTGGTGCGAGGCAATTTAAATTTATCGACCGTACATTCAATCTAAGTCCGACGACATGTACGACAATCTTACAGTTTTTCTTAGACCGCATTCACTTGGGCCTTTTCCTGCACTTTGAAATGGTGCCGGATCGTTTGCCGGTCGAAATTCGCGATTTGATCAAACAATTCCCTCCTGGAGCTTTGCAGTTTGAAATTGGTATTCAAACTTGGAATCCAGAAGTCGCGCGCCTTGTGAGCCGTCGCAATGACTATGAAAAAGTGAAAGACAATTTCCGCTTTCTCGCTTCAGAAACGGGCGTGCACACTCATGCGGATCTAATTGCGGGTCTTCCGGGTGAAGACCTTGTCAGCTTCGGAAAAGGTTTCGATACCTTGGCGGAACTTCAACCTCACGAAATTCAAGTGGGCATCTTAAAACGCCTTAAAGGTGCTCCGATTGCCCGTCACGATAAAGAGTGGGAGATGGTTTACTCTTCTCATCCGCCATTCCAGATTTTGCGCACCAAGAATATGGATTTTGAGACTTTGCAAAAGATGAATCGCTTTTCAAAGTATTGGGATCTTTATGCCAATAGCGGTGTTTTTAAAAAGTTTGTGAATGTCTTGCGAGAGCGCTCCCAAACTCGTGAAGATAAATCCTTCTTCTGGGAATTTTTTGACTTCAATGAGTTCTTAACGACTCGCTATGCTCAGTCCTTTGGAATTTCCCAACTGAGCCTTTTTGAAACAGCCTACACGTATCTAAAAGATCAGTTGGGCTGGTCGCAGGAAGATGCGAAAGCCTTGATCCTTGAGGATTACTATGCGACTGGCAAAGTGGATTTACCAAAATTCTTAAAAGACTATTCGCAAGTGAAAAAACATTCTTTGGGTGAATCGTCAGACAAGACAAATATTCCTAAACGACAGCAAAGACATCTCGCGGGGAAGACAGAGACCGTTTCATAAAGAAGCTTGAAGCCAGCAAAAGACCAAAACCCGAGACCAGCAGTGCGCTTCGAATATACATGAACCGAAGCCACTGCGAGTGAATATCATCCCAGTCCGATAGCGGCTTCATGAGCTGCCAAGAATGAGTTGCCCAAGTCATAACGGCCTCATCAAGAACACAAATCAAAGCAAAAGCGACAAGCATGAACTCCAAAGTTCTCCATGCTCTGCGCAGATAATACAAATTAAAGGCAATCGAAGCCGTGATGAGAATATAAAAAAGCGGAGCCCATGCCGAGAATGTTGTATCCATGGACTGACGAAGTTCAATGTAAGATCCCATTGAAAGCTTTTCCATGGCGGTCCCCATTCCTAACACGAATGCAAGGGAATTACCCGCCATGAGACCCACCATCAAAAGGCTCATGTATCTCGAAACTACAGATACGCTCATAGCGAAAGTCTATATTCTCTTGTTTAGAGAACCACAAGTTTCTTTTTTGAAATCAAAAAGTCCTTAATGCTCACGCATTTTTTTTGCGTAGCCCGTGTAGGCGATGCGCGGATGTTTTGTGAATTTAAAACGAAAGTCTTTGGGAACAACTCCACTTCGCAAAAGTTGAAAGAATGCTTTCTGCGCGAAGACAGGCCGAATGCCTCGAAGGGTCATCAACTCCAAGCCCACGTCATCCATCCAGTCGCGCAATTTATTTGGATCGATAAATAGCGAATAGACGTGATTGTCCTTAGGTGTGTTTTTTACAAACCATTCCATCCCTTTGATCACAATAAGCCAGGATAATGGATTTTTGTTAAAGGTGTTGAAAAAGAAAAGTCCACCGGGGCGTAAAACTCGCGTGGCTTCTGCAATCACCTTGCTCGGCTCAGACACGTGTTCGAGAACATCCATCGCCGCCACAACATCGAAACTCTCTCTTGGAAATGGCACTTGGTAAATATCACCCTGCATGTAGCGTACGGTGCGTGTTCGATCGTACTTTTCTGCTACTTTTAAACTGGAGGTTGAAAGGTCAATCCCAGTGACACTGTGACCGGCTAAAGCCAAATCGTTTGAAAGAAATCCTCCACCGCATCCCATATCGAGGATTTCTGCACGGTAACCTATATTGCGACGAATTTCTTCCAGGATCCATGGCAGTTCTAACTTGTGCTGGTTTCGCAAGAGAGCGATGGGATCGTCTTGCGCTTCATACCAGCGTTCTGCCAAATGGTTGTACACATCGTTATTGATAATTTCCCGGTCTAACTTCGCAAGATCCGAATCCATGCAGAAACCTCCCCATTGATTCAAGCTACCAAAGAGCTTGAGTTTTCAGGGAGGTTTCGCGAAGTCCAGTGGCAAGAATCACGAGCCTATTTTAAAAGACCTTCTGCTCTCATGGCTTTTTGCACCGCTTGGCGGCCCATCATTCTTTCCATAAAACCGAAAAGATGAACGTATTTTGACAGATCCACTTTCAAGAAATTCGCCCATCCCAGAATTGTAAATAAATACGCATCAGGTGCCGTGTAAGCCTGTCCCATCAAGAAACTGTTATTTTCGAAGTGACTGTTTAAGAATGCAAAACGACGTTCCATATTAAGGAGAATGCCTTCACGGTAGTCTTGAGCACCTGATGGATTATTCGGAAACATTCTTTCTGTCGCAAAAAGAGCGCCGAGACCTTTATGCATTTCAGTTGCTACGTAGTTCATCCATTCCAAACAACGATAGCGATCAGGAGATCCTACTTTTGGAATCAAATTCATTTCAGGCTTCTTGTCGCACAAGAACTGTAAAATCACTGCGCACTCTGTAAGAAGTCCGCCGTCAGGTAAATCCATTGAAGGAACGGAACCTTTGGGATTGATCTTGAAATAGTCGTCACCTTTGGAAGTTTTCTTTGTGCGCAGGTCAACGGACTCCGCCTCGTAGCTAAGGCCCAACTCCTCAAGAATAATATGCGGAGCCAACGAACACGCACCTGGTGAAAAATAGAGTTTCATACTTTTGATCCTTTCATATAGACTAAACACATGAGTGAATACATCGAGATTATCTTCCGTTGGGCTTTTGGATTGCAAATGGTCTTTTGGGGACTCAATGGTTTTTTTTATTGGGTGAAAATTCCGCCTTCGGGACCGGTTATCGACAAATTTGTTGAGGCCTGCATTGAAACGAAATTCATCATGCCCATAGTAAAACTTGTCGAAATATTTTTTGGAGCTTTTCTCTTATTAGGTTTCGCAGTGCCACTAAGCCTGACAGTTTTTGCGCCTCTGATTTTCGTTATTACCGGCCTCCATCTCTTTCACAATCCGAAGCATTGGGGCGTTCTAGGGCCGATCACAGTTCCTTATCTCGTTTTGATCTTCCTTCACGGCGGAACTTTATTACGACTTGTTCACTAAAGCTTTCGTAACTTGAGGCCAAAACACTTATTTCTGTAGATAGTCGGGACTCTATGGAAATAAGAAAAAAGTTTTCTCCGACGAATTGGTTTTTTGTTGCAGGTCTTTGCGGAATTCTTCTCACGCTGTTGTGGTTCTCTTTCGTAACACCCCAGCCTAAAAATATTCGCTTCATTCACCCTGATTTGGATTCCACGGATCAAGCGCCGTCGACGGTTTATCACCGCCCTCATCAAGACGGTCTTTACTGGTTAAACTTTGATACAGAACCTATGCTTGTCGCACCAAAGCGTCTTCATTTGCGCACATTTAACTGCGTTCATCAGCTCAGCACTTCCCATGGAGAATGGAATTTTCCATCCAATCAAAATGTAGTCTGCAATAATAAAGACGGTGTTGTTCTTCGCAATACAGCTTCGATATTAAGCCAACCGACGACATGGTATATCGCCGGCAGCACCTCAGAAGGAAACTACGGCGTTATTCTTGATGTTGATTGGACCGAGTGGCCATTCGCACTGGGACTGACAGTTCTTATGATTTCATTGGGCTTGGCTGTTTATGGAAAGTTACCCGCGATGCAAAATCCAGAGCGCGTTGCCGTGATGATTTTTTTAGCGGGCGCCTTTTTTCTTCGTTTCTGGTTCGTGTTTATCATGTCTTCCCCGCAAATGAGTTTATTTTCTGATATGGGAATGTACTTTGATCGCGGTTGGGAGTTGGACCGTGGCATTTACCAAACCACACAAACCTTTCAGCCCATTGGCTATACGCTTTTATCTTTGTGGGTTCGTCACTTAGGCGGGTTTCCACTTTTGAATTGGATGCAGGTATTCTTATCTTGGGGCGTGGTCCTTCTGATTTTTCTTATGGTGCGAGAACGCTTTGGAAAAATAGCAGGACTGATCAGCCTGCTTATCGCCAGCACTCATATTCCTTTAGCAGCCTTGGCCTCTATGCATATGGCCGAAATGACGTATGCCTTTTTAATAACCTTCACTCTTTGGTGCCTACTCAAAGTTCTGAAACGCCAAACGCTGACAGGATTTTTCATCATCGGGTTTTTGCTGGCCTTTGCATTTTATTTTAAAGGCAATCACGCTTTCTTTATTCCGGCATTTTCACTGTGGCTTCTTTATCGGGATCGCAAAAATCTTTCGGCCGCTTTTCTCAAGGTCAGTATGCTCGCTGTGGGCTGTTTGATCGTTATGATTCCTCACGTTGTTTGGACAGGAATTCATTATGATAAACCTCAATTGGGACCTACGGCGGGAGCTCTTAACTTTGTCGAAGGAAAATGTCCTTCTAAAGACAATCGCGACTCCCGTGGTGCGCGCTGGATGTCTCCGCTCTTTGGAGTTTTAGGAGAAAGAACTTTTAAAAAATGGCCCCGCCCTTTCACCGATCAAGCTTATTTCTGGAAAGAAGGATTTAAATGTATTGAAGAAAATCCGGCCGTTCTTCTTTCTAGTTTCCGCTATATCTACTATCTTTTTGCAGGAAATACTCTGTGGCCGATTGCCGAAACACCGATGAAGACCTGGTATTATCCTTGGGAGATATTCTTTTTATATGGACTTCTTCCGTTTGCTCTTATCGGCGCTTTAAGCCTTTCACGCAAAAAGGATTCATTCACCGAAGTCGCTGCTTTGATGATGTTGACACTATTTTTTACCGTGTGGTTTTTCAAATCAGAAAACCGGTTCCGCGTTCCCTTTGACGCGATCATTATAGTCTGGAGTTCCGCCGGGTTAGCTTGGGCTTTAGAAAAAGTAAAGTTTTGGGTCCTTGAAAAACCCAAACCCTCTTCTTTGCCTCTGGAAGTAATTAAGGCTTCATCACCAACGTAAAAACCAAAGCCAGAATAGCAGGAACGGCTTGAACGTAAAAAATACGCTTACTCACCGTCGCGGCACCATAAATGCCTGCGACAATCACACAACCTAAGAAGAAAAGTTTTAGCTGGTAACTGAATAAAAGATCTGGATGCACAAGACTCCAAATAAGCCCCGCCACAAGAAAACCGTTATACAATCCTTGATTGGCAGCAAGAACTGCTGACTCTTTCGCCTTTTCCGGCGTGTTTCTAAAGATCTTTAATCCTAAAGGCTTCGTCCAAAGAAACATTTCTAAGTACAGAAAATAAAAATGAAGAACAGCAACGACTCCTACAAAAATATTTGAAAGCATTCTTATCCTACTCCATTCACATCAGAGATCTGTTCATTCAATGTCCAGAAGTCAAAAAGATATCCGCAAAAGAAAAGCCCGCCGGTAAAAAACCAAATAAGACCCGTCACCCATTTTCCCATATAAAAACGATGAACACCAAAGTAGCCTAAAAAAGTAAGCAGAATCCAGGCGATGTTATAGTCCACTCGTCCTGATTTATAGCGGCGGTCGGCTTGACGATCCATTGATGGAATTAAAAACAAATCCACCAACCAACCGATTCCCAAAAGACCTAAAGTGAAAAACCAGATAGTTCCCGTGATCGGTTTACCGTAATAAAAGCGATGCGCTCCCATAAAACCAAAAATCCAAAGGATGTAGCCGATCAATGTCGAGTGGGTTGTATTTGTCACGAGATCTTCTCCTTTTTATTTAAGTATGCACCAAATTGATTCATTACCCAAAGATGAAAGAGAGCTTGCGTCCATCTATAAATGTACCAAGGTATGCGCGGTTCAAAATCATGAATAGCTGCAATCACATACTCTCCGCCCAAAACTTCACGAAATTCCAAGCGACCACGAACCGTCTTGCGCGCCAGAAGTCCGCCGCGCACATAAAAAAGTTGTCGATGAGACCAGCTGCGCTGAGGAGCATATTCCAGAACCAAAAGACGGATTAATGGAAAGCGCCAGCAAAAATAAATCCAGTTATCTTTCACTTCAACCTTCAAGAATCCCGGTTGCATCTTCGGCAGAAATTCTTGATAGCTTTTAGCGACGCTCTCTGCCGTTTTTCCTTTAGGTAAAGAGATTCTTTGCACCGAGCGAACGACATGTCGACGCGAGGACGTTCCTTGAAATGCCAAAGGAGCTTTAGATTCGTCGTAATCTTTCAATGCTTCCGTAAGAGCCTCCTCCACGCTCATGAAATGATAGCCCGGGATATGCAAAGCTCTTTTGGGATTTACGATAAGAGAAGTTTTTAAACCTTCCACCAGAGGACGCACCAAAGCCTTCGGAGCTTTCGTAATTAAGCACACCCAAAGTGTGGAAAGCCCTGGCGTGACCAAAGGAAAACGAAAAAGTCGGCGGCGAAGACCGCAAATTTTCGCAATCTTTAACATCATCGACGAGTAACTGATGGCTTCAGGCCCTCCCAAATCGAAAACTTGATTGAAAAATTCTTTATTTCCCACACAATGACTGAGACTAAAAACAATGTCTTTCAAAGCGATGGGCTGACTCTCTGTGCGTGTCCAGGCAGGACACAACATCACGGGCAAACGCCTTACTAAACGAGTCATGATATGAAATGACGATCCTTCCGCACCCAGAATAATCGCCGCGCGAAGAACGGTTGTAGGCACCGAGCTTTTTTTAAATACCTGTTCAACTTCCCAACGACTGCGCAAATGTGGCGATACTTCATCTTTATCATCGGGTCTCATACCACCTAGATAAATAATTTGTTTTACTCCGGCCTTTTCAGCGGCTCTGACAAAATTATCGGCGACGATCAAATCGAAATCATCAAAGGTTCCTTGAGTTAGATGCGCAGAGGGACGCATGGAGTGAACAAGATAAATTGCTACATCCACATCGCTTAATGCCTTTTCCGCATCGAGCAGGCTAAAAAGATCACACTCGCGCCATTGCACTTTCGGGTCCGGTTGTTTGTTCCCCGAACGACTTAAGGCCACGACTTCGTGATCCCTTTTTAAAACTTCGACAAGGGCCTTGCCAACAAAGCCACTGGCACCCGCAATTGCGACCCTCACAGAAAATCTCCCCAAAAGAAATAGCCTATCACATCCATGTCTAGGTTCTAAAAAGAACCGACAAAATACAACAACTTACGCAAGCACCTTGACAAGAATTTTTGCGCACACATGTTTGTAATGAAAGAACTCATAAAGGAGGTTTTTCTATGAGACTTTTAACACCTTATTGGTCAACTCAAAGAACAACATCAACAGATCTTTTCAACGAGATGGAGAAATTTTTCGAAAATTTCGCGCAGGCGCCTGCCACACAAACAGAGCGTACTTATTCTCCAGCCTATGAAATCACAGAAGGTGAAAATTATTACCTAATTAGCGCGGATCTTCCCGGTGTGAAAAAGGAAGATATTAAAATCGAGATGAATGAGAACGTTCTCACCATCTCTGGCGAAAGAAAACGAGATAATAAAACTGCTTCTTTTAAACGAAGCTTTAGTGTGCCGAACACGGTGGACTTTGAAAAAATCGAAGCCAACCATGAAGACGGTGTTTTAAGTATTCAATTACCTAAAGCTGCCGCCATGAAGGCACGCACTATTGAAATCCAATCTAAAGCTGGGGATTCTTCCGAAAAACTCAATACTCCTTCCCACTAATCGCATTCTCCTCCCACGAGGGCTTGGTTCCCCACCAGGCCCTCTCTTATTTTTAGAAAGACGTATATGGATTGGCAACTCGTTTTAGATTTTTGGTTTGAAGAAATTGATCCTAGCTTCTGGTTTATGAAAGATGATCTTTTTGACCAGCAGATTCGCACCCGTTTTTCTAAAACGTATGACTATGTGGTCGCAGGGAATTCAGTGACGTGGCGACAGACTCCCGAAGGCCGATTGGCTGAAGTGATTGTGCTCGACCAATTCGCTCGCAATATGTTTCGCGATACTCCCAAAGC
>NZ_CAMLDV010000079.1 GCF_946478835.1 uncultured Bdellovibrio sp.
TGGTTTTAACCATTCGCCACGGCCCAATCGTGACTGGAAAGAGACGCTCCAGTGACTGTCAAGAAGCCCTAAAGATTCTGCGATCTGTGTCGCGGATTCAAAACATTGGGCGCGATAGCAATTCTTGGCGCAGGCATTTTCCTCAAAACAGCAATCGTCGCTGCGCAAACAACCAGGCACTTTGCGAATATGACTTTCAGGAAGGCCGTGGAACGAGAAAATATAATGATCCGGCTTTTCGTCGCCCAAAGTTTCTTGGATGATACGAACTGTAGGATCAATAAATGCTTTTTCATCAAAGAACGGTGGCAGGCTTTCTGTGGGGATATCAATTCCTAAACGGCCTGCTAATCGATCGACTTCTTTCAGCGAAGATTCTGTCGTGGCTTCCGCATATTGGGGAAAAAGGGGAGCCAGAATAATTGTTTCAACTCCGGACTCTTCAAATTCACGCAAAGCTTTTTCAATTCCCGGTTCCGCATAGCGCATGCCGACCTTTACAAGATAATCGCTGCCAAGATCCTTTTGAAGTCGGTTGGCAAATCTTTGGGTGTAGACTGTGAGAGGAGAGCCCTCTCCTTGAAGCCAAACTTTTTTGTAGTTTTCTGCGGAAAAAGGAGCGCGGCGAGGAACAATCAAAAGGTGAACCAAAGGCCAACGAAAAACGAATGGCAAATTAATCACGTCTTTATCCATCAAAAACGTATTAAGGTATTTTTTTACGTCTTTGACTTCGTAGGACTTAGGACTTCCGATATTCAAAAGCAAGACACCTTTTTTAGCCATGTTGATTCGCAATCTCCTCTGCGAGCATATCACTGCGCTCAAGTATTTTACTTAAACCAATGCCTCCAAGATAATTTCCGTGCAAGTACAAATCCTTTGAAGCCTCACGGTTTAATTTTCTCAAAGTTTCTTCTAGCTGTAGATCGTAATAAGGCAAAGCATTTTTCCAGCGGTTGATGCGATAATCAAGAAGGCTTTCCTTATGGCCGAGGATGCGATGACGCTCCTCCGCGATCAGTGTCAAAATTTCTGAATCGGAAAGATCAAGAAGTGCTTCTTCTTCCACACCACCTAAAATCCATGTCTCGTTATAAGTTTTATCACGGCCTTTAAAAATATAAGAGTTCATAAGAACTCCCAAAGATTTTAAGCCATATCCACGCGGAATCAAACAGCCAAAACCTTGATAAGATGTCTGGGGTTTGCTGAAGAACAACGTAACACTCATCAAAGACGACATACGAATGCGCTTTAAAAGTTCTGAGGTGTCAGGGTGTGAGGCTTTTAAAAGATTTGCTGCGGCTTGAGCTGATGTAGCGACAACGAGAGGTCCTGAAAGAGTTTTGGGATCGACGCTAGAGTTTAAACGGACATTGACGTTAAGTTCTTTGAGCTTCGCCAGCAAATGATCCACAAGATCTTGCATTCCGTACGGCCCTGTCAAAAGACCTTTGTATTTATCTTTCTTCTTTTTTGAAAAGATAGGGCCTAAAATCAAACCCGCACTCAGACCCGAAATCTCATTGCCATAAATTCCCTGCATGGCAGGACCTAGAATGTATTGAGTGGCGTGAGGTCCGATATTGCGCAGTCCCCACGTCTGTAAAGTTTCATTATCACGGGGTTTTAAATTCTTTTTGCCGCCCAGAGCCCTGGGAAGAAGACGGCCCAGAAACCCCACAGTTTCGACAAAGCTCAATGGCCAAGCGCGAGGAGTCTCGCGAAAAAGAAATCTTTTTTTCGAAGTTTGCAAAGGAGTGACGGGCGTTATGCCCAATTCCTTGAAAAGGCCCACCGCTTTTTCCGTGCAAATCAAAGCATTGGCGGCACGCTCTGCTATTCCGTAATCGGTGACATCTGTACCTAAAAGCCCTCCTACGCGGGAAGAGCTTTCATAGAGATCGACTTCAAAACCTTTTTGCGCAAGTCTGAGAGCTACGGTGAGCCCGGCAAAGCCAGCGCCAATCACGCTGACTTTTTTCATATAGATTGCGAAAAGATTTTTGTCTGAGGTTGTTTGGACTTTAAGCGCTCATCAAAGAACACACATGCATTTCGTAAGAAAGGACGTCCGGCCTCTTTCACAACTAATTTGTGTTCGCGAACCTCAACCAAGGAGTCTTTGATCATCTCGGCTAAAAACTCTTCAGATTGTTTCTCTTGCGTCTCATCAGTGAATTTCACTTCGAACTCGGTCATCAATTTTAAAATTTGATCACGACGAACTTGATCTTCCGCCGTTAAAACGTGTCCACGCAGTGTTGGAAGCCGACCTTCATCGAGGGCAGCTTCATACAAAGGCAGCACTTTTTCATTTTGATGGAAGCTGTAAGGAGTTTCAGAAATTGAAGAAACACCCAAGCCCAAAAGAACATCCGTGCGTTGATCCGTGTAGCCCATAAAGTTACGATGCAAACGCTTTTCATTCATAGCTACGCACAAATTGTCTGTTGGCAGAGCAAAGTGATCCATGCCAACTTCCACGTAGCCCGCTTCAAGCAAAACACCGCGAGCGATTTCGTAGAGCTCTCGTTTTTCAGCTGATTTCGGAAGGTCTTCGTCTTTAAAAAGTCTTTGGGCGGGTTTAATCCACGGCACCAAAGCAAAACTGTAAAGAGCGATACGGTCCGGGCGAAGTTGCACAGTGGCTTTCGCTGTTTCACGGATTGACTCAGGGGTTTGTTTCGCAAGGCCATAGATCAAATCGAAGTTCACCGAAGTGTAGCCCATATCACGCGCGGCTTTTGTGAGGTTCGCAGTGATATCAAAAGGCTGAATGCGATTCACAAGTCTTTGCACTTCAGGATTGAAATCTTGAACGCCCATGCTCACACGTGTGAAGCCCAGCTCACGCAGAGCTTTTAATTGTTGTGGATTCGTGCGGCGAGGATCGACTTCGATAGAACCCTCAAAATCATTAAGGTCGACTTTAACACGCGACATGATCGGGCGAAGGAGTTGCACAAGAGACTCTGCTGATAAGAACGTTGGAGTTCCTCCTCCGAGGTGAATGTGCTTTAACGGTTTTTCTAAAAGTTCAGGCACTTGCTCTATGTAAAGCTGCCATTCTTTTAGAATCAAATCGACATAGGGAGTTTCCCTTTTGTGATCTTTAGTGATGATGTTGTTGCAGCCACAGAATGTGCAAAGTGATTCACAGAACGGAATGTGCAAATAAAGCGACCAGCCACCTGGCTTTTCTTGAAGAGTCGCTCTGAGATGCTGAACCCATTGGTCACTTGTCGGGTTTACTTCCCAATAAGGAACCGTTGGATAAGATGTATAACGGGGAGCGGGAACATCGTATTTTGCTAAAAGATCTTTCATCATGCGAGCTCCTTACGGACAGTCTCCACGAAAAGTTTCACATTCTTTTCTGGAGTTTTAGGCAGAACACCGTGACCCAAACCACAAACCCAACCCGCTCTTTCCTGAAGGGTCATGGCCTTCATTGGAGTCAGGAATGTTTGCAATGCTTTTTTGAAATCACTGTCATCCATAAATAACAAACTTTGATCGAAGTTTCCTTGAACGAAACCTTTATTTTGAACTTTGAAAGAGTCCGGGATCCAGCAACGGTGATCGAAACCCTGACCTGCCCAAGGAAGCTCCGCAAAGGCTTTATTAAAGAACACAGACTGAGTTCCTTTAGAGTAGTAACCGATCTTACCCGGATAATCTTGAGCAATACGTGCAAGAACAGGTTGAATCCACTCTTGGAAGAATAGCGGAGATACTTCTCCTGCTGCCGTATCAAAAACCATGACCGTTTCAGCGCCACCTTCGAATTGCAGACGGATGTTTTCTTTAAGAAGTGGATACATCTTCTCTAGAAATTTAGGAAACAGATGAATCAAAGTTTTTGACTGAATCAAAGAGCCTGCGTGCGAACCTTCAACCGCGTAAACGAACAAAGTCCAAGGGCCGCCGACAAAGCCGATCAAGCTTTTGTTTGAGGGCAAAACGGCGCGAGTCGCTTTCATCGCTTCCTTTTGAAAGCTCATGAACTCAACAGCCTTATCAACAGAACCCAACGTATTGATCGTTTCAGGATTTAATTTAAATCCCAATTGTGGACCGTGATCCGTGTAATCCAATCCCATACCCAAAGCCTCAAGCGGGAATAAGATGTCGCTGAACAAAATGGAAACGTCGAAATCAAATTCAGCTACTGGCCCCAGCGCCACTTGGGCTGCGAGTTCCGGCTTTTTGCAAAGGTCCATAAATGAATGCTGAGAGCGCAAGCCTTGATAGTGTTTGTGATAACGGCCTGCTTGACGCATAAACCAGATCGGTGGAACAGCTTGAGGGGTTCTTTGTTGAGCGTTTTTAAATAGTGTATTCATGAGTTCTCCTCTGTGGACCACTGGTAGCCAACGCCGCGAACGGAGCGAATGTGTTTTTCTCCGTCGTCTCCAAGAAGTTGGCGGAGGCGCACAATAATATTATCAATCGTTCGGTGACTTGGATTTTTATCAACACCCCAGATTTCATTCATGATTTCATCACGACTTAAAACCCGAGGGGATTTTTCAATAAGAAGTTGCAGGATCTTCATATCCGTCACGGGAGGATATTCGATCTGCCCTGATTTTTTTTGCACGGACATATTTGTGAAGCTGACTGTGCAATTTTCAAGTTCAATTTCACGAGCCGGAGCATGGGCATCCAAAACGTGTTTTACGCGAATTAAAAGCTCTTTTAAATGAAATGGTTTTGGAATGTACTCTTCGGCACCCAATTCAAAACCTTGCAAGCGCGACTCTGCATCGGCCTGAGCTGTGAGGAATAAAAACAAAACCGGAGAGATTTGCTTAATCTTGGCAGCAAGCTCAAAGCCTGTTCCGTCAGGAAGACCGACATCAAGAATAATCAAATCAAAGTCTTTGGATTTCGAAAACAAAGTCCAGGCTTCAGCCAAGGTCTTTCCCCAAGCGACATCATATTCTTTTTTGAGTCGCTCTGTCAGAGTTTCGCCGAGGGACGTATCATCTTCGACAAGAAGGATTTTTCTCATTTCAAATGACCCTCCAGCTCAACAAGGGATTTAAATCCTTCGTTGTCTTTGGATTCAAAAATAACGTCGCCATTCATTTTTTGCAGAAGACGTCGGGTGATCAGCAGGCCAATGCCATTGCTGCGAGAGTCCTGAGATTTAAGGATCTCCAAACCCAGTTTTTCTAGAGGACCTTTAAAACCTAAGCCGTCGTCTTGAATTTGCAGTTCAATGCGGCTGCCACCCAAGTCGCGCACTTTAATGCGGACGGTGGTGGCTTTTCCGTGAATCACGGCATTTTGAAGAAGATTTTTTAGAACACTCAAAAGGGCTCTGCGATCACCATAGATCACAGCGTTCTTTTCAAGTTCTAAAGTTAATTCAGAAAATTCAATGCGAAGGCTTGAGAGCAAATCGCTTAACGAGATTTCTTCTTTTAAAAGCTCGCCCGCTTCAAGATTTGCCAAGAGCAAAGAGTTCTCTAGCTGAAGATCCAAGCGTTGGATGTCATGAATCAAACGCTTCATCACCGGGTTTGTATTTCCATGCAGGTCTTCTTCTAAAACTTCCGCCTGTAAGCGAAGACGAGCGATGGACGTTTTAATGTCATGACTGAATGTCGAAAAGAAAAAACGCAGACGTTGATGGCGCTTTTGATCGCGATAAGAAAATATCACGAGCGCAATTCCACCAATCAAAATTGCTCCGAGCAAAATCGATCCCTCCCATGCAAACATGCGATGGGATTTTTGCAGTTGTTCAAGGCTTGATTCTTCTGTGGGATTGAGGCGTAAAAGGAAGAACACCCACCACCAAGCCACAAGTGAAAACGTAAAGGCGAACCAAACGATCGCCAACGCTGTTTTCACATGAGGTTTGAGGAAGGACTTCGTCATTCTTACTCCGCAGACTCAATAATAGTATGAGCGGCCTGGTCCAAAAGTTCATCTGTGTGAGCCATAGAGACAAAACCTACTTCGTAAGCATTTGGTGCCAAGTAAACACCTTTATCCAACGCTTTTAAGAAAAGACCTTTGAACGTCGCTCCCTGATTTCCAGGAATTTGGTCAATGGAACGAATCGGAGATTTTGTTGGACCATGAATCCAGAACAAAGAAGCTACGGCACTGACTTCCAAAGGCACGCCTTTTTTCGCAAAGCCCGCACGCAAAGTCTCAGCAAATTTTTGAGTTCTCTTTTCAAGAACATTCCAACCATCCAGGCGCTGCATTTTTTTAAGAGTTGTGAGGCCCGCACGCATACCGATGGGATTCGCACTCAGAGTACCGGCTTGGTAAACGTCTCCACTTGGAGCCACCATGTTCATCAATTCCGCTTTACCGCCGTAGCATCCTACAGGGAAACCACCACCGATGATTTTTCCATAAGTCACGAGATCTGGACGAATTCCCGTTTTTTCCACCATGCCCTGAAGGCCCACGCGGAAACCCGAGATCACTTCATCGAAAATCAACAAACTGCCGTTCTTTTCGCAAAGTTCAGCAACACGCTTTAAGAATTCAGGACGTTGAACCAAAAGACCATAGTTTGCAGGAAGTGGTTCAATGATCACAGCCGCAATGTCTTTTCCTTGAACTTGGAAAACTTCTTCAAGGCGGGCTTCGTCATCTAGCGGAGTCACAACAGTGTGAGCTGCAACCTCCGCAGGAATTCCCGCACTTGAAGACGCCGCTGTTCCCGCAAGACCGCTTCCGGCTTTTACTAAAAGATTATCAACGTGACCGTGATAGCAACCTTCAAATTTCAAAATTTTTGTACGGCCTGTCGCTGCACGGGCCACACGTAAAGCACTCATCACGGCTTCTGTTCCAGAAGAAACGAAACGCAACTTTTCCATGAACGGCAAAGTCGACGTGATCCACTCTGCTAATTCCAAAGAGTAAATTTCTGTCGCACCGAAAGTCCATGCAGTGTCGACCATGCGATGAACTTCTTCTTTCACCTCAGGATCAAGGTGACCTAAGATCAACGGACCAAAACTTTGGCAGAAGTCGATATATTTTTTATCTTCAACAGAAGTCAAAAACGCGCCTTCCGCTTTTTTAAAAAAAACGGGAGCGCGATCAAGTCCTTTGAAAGAACGAACAGGGGAGTGAACTCCACCCGGAGCGACCTTCAAAGCGCGTTGAAATAATTCTTCAGAAGTTACTTTTTGCATTGCTGTCTCCAGTCATCTTGATCCAAGAAGATTCTTACTCGTGAAGGATCAAAAGCATTTTTCTTTTCCAGATAAGCGCGAATCACTTTGTGAGTATTTCCCGGCCCGCTGGCGTGGTGTCTATTTATAATTTCAGGAGCTTCTTGCACAGCTTGCAGGAATTGACTGCCGCTGCTCCAGAAGAAACTCTCTTTGCCTGTAAAAGGACCCAAGTGTCCTGTGGATTTCAAAGAGTACGTCGCAATCAAAGGCAAAGTTTCTACATTCGACTCATAACCTTCTTCGTGCGAAAGTTTCGCCCAATGAAGAGGAGTCCCTGCAAGAATGTCAATGCGAGCTTCTTCTTGCTCTCCCAAACTCTCTGCAGATCCATGAACCCATATACCTTTTTGCGCGAGATTTTTCCATGTTTTAAGCCCTGCGGTCCAAACAAATCCAGGAGATTTCAGGCCCTCGGGCCACGCTTCACTGCGAGCGACGTACAAGGCATTAATTTTTGAGTCCAAAGGCGCAACATTCAGTGGCACGCGCTCCGCTTTCACGTCCCCAGACCACATTTCGTTTTCAGAAAATTGGGGAGGATTTGTCGTCAACGAGCGGGCATCAAGGACTTTGCCTTGATCCGTAAGACCTTTAAGCAAAGTGATCTCGCCATAAGGGCGATCCAAAACTGCGACACCGATTTTTTGATGGCAGCCGCCGCCGAAACTTGAAAGAATCTCGCGCTCTTTAATCGCGCAACGGAAAGTGCTTTCATCATGAATCGTTTTTAAGATGTCATGCAAATCTTTGCGAGTGGACAAAATTTCAACTGCCAAGGCACCTTGAGCGGCGGCATTGGGATTAATACTCAAAGGCAGCACAGCCCACGTGAGATTTTGAAGATAAGAGCGCAGAAGTCCTTGAACTTCTTTAAACTCATCTTGTGTTGCCGTGAGCAATCGGTCCAAAGCGGCTTTTGCTACGATCAAGCCATCGATGTTCGGATCTTCCAAAAGTTTACGCACGCGTGTTGGAATATTTCCGCGCACACTTTCAAACTTCACGGAATTTAAAGCAAAAGGCAGATGGCTTTTAAAAAAATCCGTCAAATTGTATTCACGGCGTGGAGACGAGCTGTAAACTCGAAGTGCTTGAGAATTTTTAATTTGATCAAAGTGAGATTTTTTAAGAAGCAAAAGATCACGTTGATCGGCGCGAGGCAAGGTCGCCGCAATCACTGTGTCGTCTTTGTGCTCCGTCGGAAGATCTTTCCAGGAGTGTACGACCATGTCGGTCTCACCACGAATTAATTCACCATAGAAGTCTTCAGTGAAAACACCCTTTTCAGGAATTTTCCAAAGAGGATCGGTCAGGTTTTTATCGCCCAAAGATTCTTTGAAGCGGTATTCAATTTCTAAACCGGGATGTTTTTTTTTAAGAGCGTCCCCGACCATAAAGGCTTGAAGACGCGCCAGATCGCTCTTGCGAGCGGAGATTTTTAAGCGCATATATCGTCCCAACCAAGAGGACGAAGCTCCGTTCTTTGCGTAAAGGCCACGGCTTTTTCCAAAAGATCGGCTTTTAAAGCTTCGATCTTTACTTGCGTGTCCTTTTTTGTTTCTTCAATTTCTGCAAAGAACTGATGAAGGCCCATAACTTTGACGTGAGAGAATTGTTTTGCAGCCAAAACCGGCAATTCATTTTCTTCTCCGCGAAGGTCGAAGATGATCAAAGGACGAGTGTCTTGTTTGTTCACCAATTCCACAATGCGGGCGTCAGTCAACGGAGCGGCAATCACCATCGCCTCGCCATGAACATAAGATTCATTGTAAGTCGTAACAGCTAGATTATTGTATTTCTCTGCAAAGCTTTGCATTTTTGCAGGATTACGGCAGATCACTTGCATTGATTTTTTGTGAGCAAGCCAAGGAAGAATTTCTTGCGCCAATTGTCCTGAACCGCACAAGGTCACCGTTTCAAGATCTTTGCTGTATTTACGTAAAAGACTGCCGTAACTTTGCGAGCCCAAGCCCACCAAATGTTCTGAGCGCGTCTTTTTCACTTCAGCCATGATGAAGTTCAACCATTTTTGATGGTCACCAAAAAGTGTGTCTTGAAGTTGTTTGCGAGATTCGACGAAATTTCTAAATTGACCGAACACTTCCGTTTCACCCACGATCGGCGAGTGAAGTCCGCATAAAATTTCCAAAAGAAGACTCAATGCTTTTTCACCGCGAAGTATTTGATCGTCGGCCTCCAAAAAATCCGTGTACGTATTGAGCTCCACTTCAGTGCAAAAAAGAATCTTGCGCAAACATGTTTGCCAGATCGCTGCATCTTGAAGAGACTCCGAGAAGTTTCTATTGGATTTTCTGTGAACGAGAAGTATATCTTCCATGTAGAGATAGGTTTATCACTAAACTTTCAATAAAGTGTCACGGAAATGTCATTCGACCCTGTAAAAGATGTGCCCCAAAAGTAGGCAGAGGGTGGAGGTAATATGAAGCTCACTCAAAGACCGAGACGTAATCGTAAAACAGAAGCTTTGCGCCAAATGGTGGCAGAGACCGATTTAAGGGTTTCTCAGCTCGTTTTACCTCTGTTCCTGTGTGAAGGAAAGAGCGAACGCCAAGCCATTAACTCTATGCCAGGGATCTTCCGCATGAGTCCTGACATTTTATTACAGGAAGTGCAAAAAGCTGTGGACCTTGGTGTAAAAACGTTCGATCTGTTTCCGGCACTTTCCGAAACACTCAAAGATCCGTACGGAAAAGAGTCACTGAATCCCAATGGTCTTTTGCCAACAACTCTCAAAATGATTCGCGATAAATTTCCTGATGTGACATTGATTTCAGATGTCGCTTTGGATCCTTATTCTTCTGATGGACACGATGGCGTCGTGAAAAACGGCAAAATTTTAAATGACGAAACGGTGGAGATTTTAGCAAAGATGTCCATTGTGCATGCAAAAGCAGGCGCTGATATTGTGTCACCATCGGATATGATGGATGGTCGCGTGGGTGCAATTCGTGATGCACTTGATAGCGAAGGTTTTACGGACACGGGCATTCTTTCTTATTCTGCAAAATATGCTTCAAGCTTCTACGGTCCTTTCCGTGAAGCCTTGGATTCGGCTCCAAAATTTGGCGATAAAAAAACTTATCAAATGGATTTCCGCAACGCCCGAGAAGCTCTTCGCGAGATAGAACTCGACGAACTCGAAGGCGCTGACATGGTGATGGTAAAACCAGCGCTGAGCTATCTTGATATCATCAGCCTTGTGAAATCTCACACGCATTTGCCAGTCGCTGCTTACAACGTGAGTGGTGAATATGGCCTGATCAAAGCTGGAGCAAAAGCAGGAATCATCGACGAAACACGCGCGATGGTAGAGACTTTGTACTCGATCCGCAGAGCAGGTGCCGACATTATCTTTACATACTTCGCTTTACCAATGGCGGAGTGGCTGCGTAAGAATACTTAAGCGTCACTAGACTTTTGGGTGTGTTTTGCGTTGCTCTGCTTATCGGGTGTGTTTACAATTTTCTGATAACAAGGAAGTTGTATGAAGCTCGGTGTAGAAGTTTTGCTTTCCAATCCCAAAATGCTCAAGTCACTCAAAGGGAAAAGAGTTGGACTTGTCTGTCATCCTGCGAGTGTTGATGAAAATCTTCAACACAGCTTGGATCTTCTTTCGAAGAAAATAAAACTTTCTTGTGCGTTTGGTCCTCAGCATGGAGTGCGCGGCGATAAGCAAGACAACATGATCGAGAGTCCTGACTTCGTTGATCCCGTTCACAAAATTCCTATTTTCAGTCTTTACGGCGAAGTTCGTCGTCCCACGGCCGAGATGATGGAACACTTTGATGTTCTGCTCTTTGATCTTCAAGATTTGGGCTGCCGTATTTACACGTTCATCACAACATTGCTTTATGTGATGGAAGAGTGTGCAGCCCTTGGGAAAAGTGTGATCGTTTTGGATCGCCCGAATCCAGCGGGTCGTCCCATTGAAGGTTTTAAAATGCTTCCAGGCTGGGAATCCTTCGTGGGAGCAGCTCCGATTCCTATGCGCCACGGCCTGACGGTCGGAGAACTCGCTCTTTATTTTAAAGACTTCTACACAATGAATTTGGATTTGCAGGTCGTAAAGATGAAGGGCTACTCGCCTGAAAAAGGACCCGGCTATGGTTGGGATGCAAAACGTCCTTGGGTGAATCCATCTCCAAATGCAGCATCTCTCAATATGGCAAGAGCCTACTCAGGGACCGTGCTGATTGAAGGAACAACGCTGTCTGAAGCGCGCGGGACGACAAGGGCTTTAGAAATGATCGGAGCTTCTGATATCGATTTTGCTGAAGTTCTTTTGCGTATGAAAAAGAAAGCTCCGCAATGGCACAAGGGTGTGACTTTGCGTGAATGTTATTTTGAACCAACTTTCCACAAACACGTTGGAAAACTCTGTCACGGATTCCAGTTCCACACGGATGCAAAAAGTTATAAGCACGATCAGTTTAAACCATTCCGTTTAACAGCATTGATGCTGAAGGTGATCCGTGAAATGCATCCAAAATATCCGATCTACCGCGATTTTGCTTATGAGTACGTGCGTGATCGTTTGGCCTTTGACGTGATCAACGGCGGACCTGCTTTAAAAGATTGGATTGAAAATCCAAAAGCGACACCGAAAGATTTAGATGCCGCTTTAGCAAAAGACGAAAAGTCTTGGGCGAAAGAACGTAAGAAATATCTTTTGTATTAATTAAGAAAAACGCCGGTTACTGTTTCGTCGGAGCTGGCGTTGTTTTTTGTTCTGGAACTTCTGAAGTGTTCCAAGAAAAAGACTTCATAATCTGATTGCAGTTCTGCAAAGCCTTGTTGAAATTCGCCTTATCATCCAAACAAGTCATAATCGCAACACGATCTTCATTCTTCAAAATCACCTGGCGAATTTGTTTGTTCTTAGAGCGTGAAAGCATATCGACAACCAAAGCCGGGCTGCCGTTCAAAGTGAAATTCTTTGCAGAGATCACCTCAAAACCATAGTTCGGGTAATCGCGCATCCATTTGCGAGTGTAAAGATCGAGCGATGCGGTCTTTGCCACTTTGTCCGTGCGAATGCTCAGGCTGCCATCTTTAGGATTGTCTTTAGAAGAAAAACGAACGGTATCAAGAAGGCTTTGCTCAGAACCAGGAACCGGAACCCAGTTCGTGCCTTCTGTTTTTAAAGTAAATCCTTTGTGCAGGAAATAAAGACCTTTTTCGGGAGCTGTGAGCGCCGAAGAACTGGTGGCCGGATAAGGGGCTGCCAGGCTGATTAAAGGTAAACTTAAAAGGATTCCTAAAAAGCTTTTCACTCTTTAAGAGTAGCTTGAGCCGGGGTCTCCAGGCAAGGGCCTAAATCGGTCGGCAAATTCACTATGTAAATTTGTTTCTTATCCTGAAATAAACGTACAAAGGCTAGACGCTCCGTAGATTCATTTGTGACCACAGGGGAAAACAAAGAGTCATTGCCCTTAAAAACGACCTGAGTGCATTGTTTCTCGGTATCATAAACTTCAATCTGGTACTGCTTTTCACCCTTGCGAAGAATGCTATAAAAAAGTCTTTCTGGCGCACGGGGAGCGAAGAAAAGATCGCGGTAAAGGCCCTCGCCCTTTTTCAAAACAAAGGGAATTTTCCCTTTAAGTTTAAAGAGGACAAGGCTTTGCTCCTCAGTTTTTAAATCTTTCTCAACCCAGGCAATTTGCGTGCGATCAGGGGTCATGGTTGGAAAACGTTTTTCTTTTTCTTTCGCTGCCGAAATCAAACTGACGGGAAGGTGTTTGAGATCAATACGATAAATTCCTAAAAGATCTCCGCGACGAGAGGTCAAAAGAATAAACGGTTTTGTCGGGTGAGTGATAAACAAAGGCTCGCCGTCGTATCCGGGTTGTTGCGTGATACGAAGGATGTCATTGCCATACAGATCACTCATGTAAAGGTCTGACGGAGGATAATCTTTATTGAAACTTTTGTTGAGCAAGGGACTTTCTTTGATTTCGTCCGTTGTTGAAGCGTAAAGAATTTCCGCATCACTCATGTAGATTGCATCAAACGCGTCACCATCCGAGAAAGTCACACGACGTTCTTTGTTTTTAAGCAGATCCATTTCGTAAATCTGCGCACCTTTGTGAGTCGCACGACCGCGGCTCGTATAGAGAAGTCTCAGACCGTCGTCAGAAAAACGAGGATGATCGTTGTCGCCTAAAAATGTGATTTGCTTAGAGCCTTTGGCAAGAAGATAGTCGGGAGTTAGAACGTCTTTTGTAATACTAAGGTGAGTGCATCCCACACATAACAACAACGCCGCAACTACCGTACTCATCCACTTCATATTTCAACCTTGTGCAATACTTTTTGAAGCAACGAAGAAGGATTGACCTTCTTAAGCTCCTTCAAATCCACCCATTCAATATTTTTTCCAGCTACTGATTTTCGCTGAGAGATCTGAATAAAGATATCATGATGTGTGATGTTGTGTTTGGCATCATAGGCTTTGGGCTTGTTTTTTTCCATTGCGATTTCGCCCGGGAAAATCATCTGACCTTTCAGGAAAGGAGCATAGTCATTCTTAACAAGAGCGACTTTACGGTCTTTGATCGCGACAAGGGGCTTCCAGACCCAGACTTCGCTTTCTTTGCGCGGTTTTTTCAACGGAAGTTTTTCCACCAAATTCTTTTCACGCGAAACACATGTCGCAGCCCAAGGACACAACATGCAAGTTACTTTTTGTGGAGTGCAAACCGTTGCTCCAAGCTCCATCAACCCTTGATTGACAACATCGGATTGTCCCAAGGCCGCAAGCTCATCAGAGATTGTTTGCAGTTGTTCACGACCTTTGTTGTTCCACCATTCTAATTTCAAACCATAACGACGAGACAGCACACGAATCACGTTGCCATCTAAAACGCCGACCTTTTCGCCAAACGCGATACTCGCAACAGCGCGAGACGTGTAAGGACCAAATCCAGGAAGTTCTAAAAGCTCGGCCGCTGTTTGTGGAAATCCATTTTCTGCCAAGGCCTTAGCGGCTTTATGGAGATTGCGCGCACGAGAATAATAACCAAGACCCGCCCAAGCTTCTAAAACTTCACTTTCAGGAGCCTTTGCCAAATCTTGGACTGTCGGAAACTTTTTAAGAAATTTTTCGAAATAAGGAATGACCGCAACGACTGTGGTTTGTTGCAGCATTACTTCGGAAAGCCAAATACGATAAGGGTCTTTGTTTTCACGCCATGGCAAAGCGCGGTTGTTCTTTTTGTACCATTGCGTAAGTTGTTTGTGATCGAGTTTATAGTCGTATTTTACAGTCATTCGCGGTAATGTAGTCTTCAGATAATTGAGGAGTCAATATGGAATACAAACCACTCAGCGGACGTGAGTTTCCCCGATTTTCTGCGATTAAAACTTTCTTCAGATTGCCTTACGTTGCAATAGACGCAGACTACGAGGTCGGCATTTTCGGAATCCCTTACGATGGAGGAGTTTCCTATCGTCCCGGCGGGCGTTTTGCTCCCGCTAAAGTGCGCGACGTTTCAAGTCTAGGTCGTGGTTTCCATATGACCCGCATGGAAAACTTCTTTGAAAAACTCAAAGTGGCTGATATCGGCGATTGTCCCACGGTGCCCATTGATCAACACCAAACTTACGAACGCATCGAAAAATTCGTGGGTGAAGTTTTAAATCACAATAAAAGATTTCTAGCGGTGGGCGGGGATCACTCGACAACATTGCCGGTTCTGCGTGCTCTTCGCAAAAAATACGGAAAGCCTTTGGCGTTTGTTCACTTCGATGCGCATTTGGATACTTATCCGGCGGCATGGGGGCAAGAATACCATCACGGCGCTTTTGCTCGTCACGCGGTGGAAGAAGGTTTGGTTGATCCTAAAAAAATGGTGCAAATCGGAATCCGCGGTCCTTTGGCTGGCGGAGATGATTTGGATTTCGTGAACAAACACGGCATTCGTGTGATCACAGTCGACGAGATTCGCAATCAACCGATTACAGAGTTTTTAAAAACACTTCCGAAGTTTGACGACACACCGACATACATCAGTTACGACATCGACAATCTTGATCCAAGCTGTGCGCCAGGCACAGGAACTCCAGTTCCCGGCGGCCTGACCACTTACGAAGTGCAAAGAATCTTCCGCGCTTTTCAAATTCCAAACTTGGTCGGAGGAGACGTTGTGGAGATTTCCCCACCGTTTGATCACGCCGACATCACAGCGCTCGCCGGAATGGATGCGCTCTTTGAAATGCTTCACTTATTTAAGAAAAAATAAAAAGAAGGAGAGGGAGACCTCTCCTTTTTAGTTTCTTTCGCCGTGGGAAATAACGAGGATTTGAGAGGTCTTTTCGTTGATGGCAATAAAACTAATAGCATCGACACTCGGATACCAATAAGTGTGGGGATCGACCCAGAAGTCGCGCAGACCGTCTTTTAGTTTTAAAAGTTCCCATTGATTCTTTGCTTTTAAGCGACGAAGAACTTCGATGTCATCGGGGTTTTGATAGCGATAGATTTGCGCATCCATCG
>NZ_CAMLDV010000080.1 GCF_946478835.1 uncultured Bdellovibrio sp.
TCGGCACGCCTTCCGGGCTCAGTCGTCGCCACCGCTTTGCGGTGGTTCGCGCCGTCGTGGCGCCGACGAAGGCCTCTCTTCGGACTCCTAGAACAAAGCCCCTCGCCAACCCACCCTCATCGTTGAAAAATAAATTCCCCTCTTTGTGTGTGCTGAAACTTTGGTGCAAAACATCTTTTATTAGATGTTGGTATTGCGCTTTGGGTTTCTGGCGCTGCGCGCTTTTTTTGTTTTTTGCTGGTCTGCTGATCTGTGGCTTTGGCGAAGGCTGGACTTTGTTTGGATTCTCTATCATAGTTTTCTTTATGAGATTTCTTCTTCCTTTTCTTTTTTCTTTGAATGCTTTTGCGGCTTCTGTGGTTACTGAAACTGTGGGGCAGGTTTCTGAGCATGTTGTTACTAGTCGGGAAGTTCAGATTTCTATGGTTATCGAAAATATTCTTTTTCCTCCTAAGACTCCTTTGAAGGGGCTTTATGAGATTCGGCCGGTGCAGCCGGAGTTTCGGAATGCGGTGACGGCTGTTTTGCTTGAGGCTGTTGTCGCTATGGAGGCTGAGAATTTTAATGTGGCGGCTATTTCTGATGACGATCTGAAAGCGGCCATCAGTAAGGTTGAGAAAGCTGTTTCTGGTAGAGCTTATTGGGGAGACCTTGAGGTTTCCTCTGATGAAGTTAAGAAGTTTACGGCTCGTAAGTTGACGGCTAAGAGTTTTTGGAAGTTTAAGTCGAATTCGATGTCGAGCATTATTACCGACCAAGAGGCGCAGGCTTATTACGATAAGAATCGTGTGAAGTTTGGTTCGACTCCTTTTGAATCTTTTAAAGACAATATCAAAACGTTCCTTGCTCAACAGCAGCTGGAAGAGCGCATTCGTGCTTGGTTTGAAGTGATTAAGCGTAAGTACAAAGTTCGTAACTTTATTGCGGATTAGTTTATGCATATTGAAACTCTCACTAGCATTCATAAACCTGCCATGCGGGCCTTGATTGAGGCCATTCATGCCGAGCAAGGGTTGCTTCCGCAGTTTTATTGGCCTCAAGAACTTTTGGGGGCCGAGATGGCGACAGCGGAAGCTGTGGGGGCTTTTGAGAATAATGTTTTAATTGGGTTTGTTCTTTATCGCGAGCTTCCCGAGGCTTTTGAGATTTCTTTGGTCGCCAGTCACCCCCAGTACCGACGTCGAGGTGCCATGGAGAAGGTGTTTGAATATCTGGTCAACGCAAAGGGTCAAGAGAGGGAGCTTTGGTTGGAAGTGCATGAGGAGAACGTTCCGGCGCAAAAACTCTATGAAAAACTAGGGTTTAAGGAAATTCGTCGGCGTCCTCGGTACTATAAGGACGGAGCCACGGCGATTTTGTACTCACACTCGTAAAGGGAGTGTCGTCCCTTTGGGGAGTGAAGATAAACCCTTGCCCTCGCTCATTTTTTTTGCTAGTTTCAAGTCGTTCCAATGGGCCCAGTAGGCCCATTTTTTTTTGCGCCCGGACGGGTGGATCGATTCTTCGATCAAATTTCTAGCCCCTGCAAATCTCGCAGGAACTGGACTCCGTCCAGTCGCCGTATATGTTATAAAGGATTACCTTAAAATGTCAGAGACCCCATCTTGGATGGAAAAAGTAGAAGCTATAGCCACTGAGGTTGCCGCTCAAGAAGGCGTCCTCATTTACGATATTGAATTCGTGGGCTTGGGCAAAGGAAGAACACTTCGTATCTACATCGACAAAGAAGACGGCAACGTCAGCATTGATGATTGCTCGAATGTCTCTAAAGGTCTTAATGAGTTTCTTGATGCCAATGAAGACCTGATCCCTGGCGGCGCTTACAATCTTGAAGTTTCAACTCCGGGTTTGGATCGGGTGTTAAGAAAACCTTGGCACTTCCAAAAAGCCGTGGGGAAAAAGATTTATATCAAAACCTCCAAAGCTTTGGAGAGTGCTGGTGTGACAGATAAAAAATGGAAAGCAGCTAAAACAGTCGAGGAAGTTTTGGAATCGGCTGATGAAGGCGGCATCCGTTTTGTCGTGAAGGATGTGGAGATCAAAATCCCTTACAACATGATCGACAAAGCTAAAGTAGTTTTTGATATGACAAATGGTCAAAAAAAGTAAAGATATATGATAGTTATGGATTAAAATATGTTTTCAGATCTTTCTAAAGTGATTGATCAAGTCGGAAAAGACAAAGGTATCGACAAGCAAGTTGTTATCGATGCAATCACTCAAGGTATGTTGGTCGCTGCTCGCAAGAAGTACGGCACATACCGTGAAATTGAAGCCGCTTATAACGAAGAAACTGGCGAAGTTGAACTTTTTGAGTTCAAAGAAGTCGTCCCTCGTGAAAAGTTCATCGACGAAGAAGTTGAAATTCCTTACGACGAAGCTCAAAAGTTGGATCCAAACGTTCAACTTGATGATTCTATCGGTATTAAAATGGAAGCTTCTGATTTGGGTCGTATTGCTGCGCAAACAGCAAAACAAATCATCATGCAAAAAGTGCGTGATGCTGAACGCAACATCATCTTCAACGAATTCGAAGAACGTAAAGGTGAAATCGCATCGGGTATCGCTCGTCGCGTGGAAAAAGGCGCGATCGTTGTCGATTTGGGCCGTACGGAAGCGTACATTCCGCCTCGTGAACAAATCCCAGGCGAACAATACAAGCCAGGTGACCGTATTCAAGGTTACTTGTCTGAAGTTCGTCAAACAACTCGCGGACCACAAATTATCATGTCTCGCGCGGATGAGCGCTATTTGATGAAACTTTTCGAAATGGAAGTTCCAGAGATCTATGACGGTGTTGTTGAGATCATGGCAGCGGCTCGTGAGCCGGGCCAACGCGCGAAAATCGCGGTTCGTTCTAAAGATAACTCTGTAGATCCAGTAGGTGCTTGCGTTGGTATGAAGGGTTCTCGTGTGCAAAACATCGTACAAGAACTTCGTGGCGAGAAGATCGATATCGTTCCTTGGGACGAAGACATCACTCGTTTTGCGTGCAACGCTTTGGCTCCGGCTGAAATCTCTCGCGTGTTCCTTGATGATGCGAACCGTGAAATGGAAATCGTTGTTCCAGATTCTCAATTGTCATTGGCTATCGGTAAGCGCGGTCAAAACGTGCGTTTGGCAGCGAAGTTGACAGGCTGGAAGTTGGATATCATTTCTGAATCTTCAGCGGCTTCCCGCACAGCGGAATCCATCTTCAATTTGATGTTGATCCCGGGCATGAACGAGACAATGGCGCAAAACATTTTCCAATCTGGCTTCGGTTCTTTCCAAGCAGTGGCGACAGCGACTGTGGAAGAGTTGATGACGATCCCAGGTTATGACGATCCAGATAAAGCTGAAAAATTGGCGAAAGAAGCGAAAGCTCTTGTCGCGAAATACGAAGCTGAAGGCGTACCAGTGCCAACAGCTCCAACAGCAGCAAAAGATAATAAATCTAATGTTTCCGCGAAAGCACAAGCGGACCTTCTTTTGAAGCAAGAGTTGCAAAAACTTGATGCTCAAGAGGCGGATGAGGAGTAGTCGGCGGAAGCCGGCAGAAAAACAGGAGACTGAGTGAGTAATCCAAAGGTTTTTGAATTTGCAAAAGAGATCGGGATGACCCCGCTAGCCCTCATGGATAAAATCCGTGAGTGGAATTTGCCTGTGAAAAGTCACATGGCGGAGCTGGATCCGACAGTTCTAGAGCAAATTAAAATTAAACTCTCTGGCGGCGATAAGCCGGCTGAAGAGGCTAAACCGAAAAAAGCAGCAACCCGTAAGGCAGCTCCGAAGAAAGCCGCAGCAGCGGCAGAGACTGAAACTGCAGCTCCTGCAGCCGCGAAGTCTTCTGTGATTCGTCGTAAAAAAGACGAGGCTCCTGTTGAAGCTCCGAAGGCGAAAGTCATAGCTAAACCTGAAGCTGAAGAAGCGGAAGAGGCAGCTCCGACAAAAACAACTCGCGTGGTTGTGAAGAAAACTCCAGCAGCGAAGGAAACCGAAGAAGCTCATGCAGCTCCGGCTTCCACTGTTGAAGAAAAGGTTGTCGCAAAAGAAGAAGCGGCTCCGGTAGAAACAAAACCTGAACCGGTGGTTGCAAAAGCAGCTCCGACTCCGGCGGCTGAACCAGCGCCTGTGGCGGCTCCGGCAGCACAAGCTCGTAAGAAGGAAGTGGTTGTGGGAACAAGCGGTGTTGCAAGTTCATCTACTCCGGCGACAACAACAGCGAAAAGAAATATCATCGGTCGTATGGATCTTTCCCGTGTCCAGCCGCAAACTCCGCAACGCGGTGAACGCCCTCAAGGTGGTTATCAACCAAGATCTGGTGGACCTGGTGGCGATCGCGGTGAACGTAGCGGGCCTGGCGGTGGCTTCCAACCTCGTCCGGGTGGATTCAATAGACCAGCAGGTGGTGCACCGACGCGCAACATCCGTACAGGATTCGTAGCGGCGGCCCAGCCTCCTGAACCAATGCCAGACAGTGATTTTAGAAGAGATTTTGATAAGCGCAAAAAAATCGGTGCAGGCCCAGCGGCAGCTGCGGGTGCAACTCGTGAGCGCGAAAAAGAAAAAGAAGAAGAAGTAGCAAGCTTCAACGCGGTTGAATTCCGTAAACGCGAAATGGTCTTCCAGCCTAAAAAGAAAAAAGGCATGTTGGACCGTGAAGCGATGAAAACGCAAATCACAACGGCAGCAGCTCACAAACGTGTTGTTAAAGTAAACAACACGATGAAGCTTTCTGACTTGGCGATGGAAATGGGCTTGAAAGCTCCACAACTCGTTAAAGTTTTGATGACGAACGGTGTGATGGCCAACATGAACACGGATCTTGATTTCGATACGATCGCTTTGATCGTTCCGGAGTTCGGTTGGGAAGCACAAAACGTCTTCAAAACAGCGGAAGACGTGGCGCAAGAAACAGCCTTCGGTGAATTGGATGCTGAAAAAGTCACTCGTCCACCTGTTGTGACAATCATGGGTCACGTCGACCACGGTAAAACATCTTTGTTAGATGCAATCCGTAATGCTGACGTTGCTGCGGGCGAGGCCGGCGGTATCACTCAGCACATTGGTGCGTACTCTGTAAAAATTGAAGATGGTTCTTTGATCACATTCTTGGATACTCCAGGCCACGAAGCCTTCACGGCTATGCGTACGCGCGGTGCGAATGCGACAGATATCGCTGTCATCGTCGTTGCGGCGGATGACGGTATGATGCCGCAAACTCAAGAATCTATCAGCCACGCGAAAGCGGCGGGCGTTCCCATTATCGTTGCTGTGAACAAAATGGATAAGCCGGGTGCAAACCCAGAGCGTATCAAGCAACAATTAACAGAGCTTGAAATCGTTCCTGAAGAATGGGGCGGTAACACAATCTTTGTTGAAGTTTCCGCTTTGAAGAAAACAGGTTTGAAAGAGCTTCTTGAGCAAATCAAACTGTTGGCTGAAGTCGGTGAATTGAAAGCCAATCCAAAACGCTCCGGCACAGGTCTTGTGATCGAAGCGAAAATGGAAAAAGGCAAAGGCCCTGTGGCAACTCTTCTAGTTAAAGACGGAACAGTTGAAGTGGGTCAGTACATCGTTGCCGGCACTATGAAAGGCCGTGTTCGTTCTTTGATGAACGACAAAGGCGAAAGAATTCAATCTGTCGGTCCGGGTCTTCCAGCCGAAGTTTTGGGTCTTGATGGTGTTCCAGCAGCGGGTGATCAGTTCGACATCGTTAAAGATGAAAGAACTGCTGAAGAAATGTCGACTCTTCGTAAGAATAAAGCTTTGGCTGCAGCATCAACACCTGCACAAAAACTTTCTTTGGATGAGATCTTCGCGAAGGTTAAAACGGGTGATGTGAAAGAACTTGCGATCATCCTGAAAGCGGACGTTCATGGCTCTCTTGAAGCGATCAACGGCATGCTTTCGAAGCTTTCAACTCCAGAAGTGAAAGCACGTGTGATCCACGCCGCTGTCGGCGGTATCACAGAGAACGATGTGACTTTGGCGAATACTTCCAAAGGTATCGTTTTGGGCTTCAACGTACGTCCAGACTTGGGCGCACAGGCTAAAGCGAAACAATTGGGTGTCGACATCAGAACATACTCTATCGTTTACGAATTGATCGATCAGATGAAAGCCGCGATGGCGGGTCTTCTTTCTCCAGATGTGGTGGAAGAAGTTATGGGTCGCGCAGAAGTGCGTAACACATTCAACGTACCTAAAGTCGGCGTCATCGCTGGTTGCTTCGTAATTGATGGTAAAGTTCAACGTAACAATATGATCCGTTTGCTTCGTGAAAATAAAATCGTTTACGAAGGAAAGATCTCTTCACTTAAGCGCTTCAAAGATGACGCGAAAGAAGTGGCGCAAGGTTACGAATGCGGTATCGGTATCGAAAACTATAACGACGTTAAAGTGGGCGATATGATGGAAGCATACGTGAAAAAAGAAGTTGCACGTGAACTCAGCTCGGGGACTCACTAATGAAGAACATGGGTGATGGGCGCAGAGTCGCTCGCGTAGAAAGAGAAATTCAAGCTACCATCGCTCAGTTTTTGATCCGTGGTTTTAAAACTCCTTTGCCCGGTCTGGTGACCGTGTCTCAGGTGAAAATGCCGGCGGATCTTCGTGCCGCGAAAGTTTATATCAGTGTTTTAGGTTCCGACGCCCAACAAGAAGAGGCGTTGGAGCTTTTGCAAGAACGAGCTTTTGAGATTCAAAACTTCATCGGTAAAGAACTCAAAATGCGCTATTGCCCGAAACTCACTTTCTATCCTGATCACACAACAGAGCAGGTTTTGAAAGTCGAACGCATTCTTCATGAACTTGAAGAAGAAAGAAAATCTGCGGGCAAAACAGAAGAGTCTGATGACGAATAATACGAAACAATTTAATGGTCTTCTGTTGGTTGATAAACCACCAGGGATTTCTAGTCATGATGTCGTGGCGAGGCTTCGTCGTATCCTCGGTACAAAAGCTGTCGGCCATTCAGGGACTTTAGACCCTATGGCGTCAGGATTGATGGCGTGCCTTATTAACGAGGGCACAAAACTCAGTCAGTATATCTTGGAAGGCGACAAAGGATATCGTGTGCGTGCGCAATTTGGCGTTCGTACGGACACTTTGGATACGACCGGGACCGTTTTAGAAACCAAACCCGTCGATTTAACCCGCGAACTTATCTTGGCTGAGGCGGCAAAGCTTCAAGGCGAAATGGAACTTGAAGTGCCTATTTATTCGGCGATCAAGGTTCAGGGGAAGAAGCTCTATGAGTATGCCCGCGAAGACGAACAAGTCGTGATCCCGAAAAAGATCATGAAGTTCTGGGACGTGACTCCTGTCGATGTCGGCTCTGATTGGGCCGAGTTTGATATCAAATGCACGAAAGGCAGTTATATCCGCACCTGGGTCGACCTGTTAGGGAAGGCTGTGGGTTGTGGGGCGGCGATGAGTGCTCTTCGCAGAACATGGTCAGCTCCTTATCTATTACCTCAAGCGCAGACTTTGGAGGCTATTGAAGCCTCAGTCAAAGGGGGCGCATGGGGAGACGCCTTTGTCCCCATGGAAATGGCTTTACCTCAGGTCAAAAGAATCCGCGTTAAAGGGCAGGACCGAGTGCTTTTGGGGAATGGGCAAATCAGCCATGACCTCAGAACTCAGCTGATCACGGCTTTTAAGCCTTCTGAGGACCAATACGTCCAAATTATCGGTCAAGATGACGGGCAAATGCTCGCTTTGATTGGCTTAGAGCCTGGGAAAGGCTTTGCTCTCCGCCGAGTCTTTAAATATTGACGGGGTGGGGCTAAAGGGTTAGAACCTATAAATTCGGCGGACGCCGGCAGAGCCGAAAGGCTGAAGCAGCACTCATAAACTCTAACGATCGACAGCCATGACGACGGCGGGGTTTGCGGGCTTACTAAAATCGAAAAAATAAAGAACAGGAGACTTTAATGGCAGTCACAAAAGAGAACAAATCACAAATCGTAAAAAAATTCAAAACAGCAGACCTTGATACTGGATCTCCAGAAGTTCAAGTGGCTCTTTTGACTGCGAAAATCAACGATTTGACAGCTCACTTCTCTACTCACAAGAAAGATCATCACGGTCGCCGTGGTCTTGTGACTATGGTTAATAAAAGAAGAAAACTTTTGGATTACCTACACCGCAAAGACGGTACTCGTTACCAGGCGCTTATCAAAGCTCTTGATATCCGTAAGTAATCGAAATGGAAGGGGCTTCGTGCCCCTTCTGGTTTTTCCGGCGGTGCCGGGAGAACCGAAGCGCCAAGAGCGCACGCTGAACAGCAATAGAGCAACTTCCAGCAAAGCATAAAGGCTTTGCGATATTTTCAAGGAGATTTAATGAAAACGACTGTCACTACTTCGGTGGGCGGAAAACAGATCACCATCGAAACAGGCCGTTTGGCAAAGCAAGCGGACGGTTCCGCTCTTGTCACTTGTGGTAACAACATGGTTCTTGTTACTGCGGTTTCTTCCAAAAAAGCTTCTGAGCTTGATTTCTTCCCTCTCACAGTTGAATACATCGAAAAATTCTATGCGACTGGTAAAATTCCAGGCGGGTACTTCAAACGTGAAGGTAAACCGACAACGGACGCTGTTTTGACGGCGCGTTTGATCGACAGACCTATTCGTCCTTCTTTCCCAGAAGGCTACCGTCATGAAACACAAGTTGTGGCGACGGTTCTTTCTGCAGACGGTGCATTCCCTCTTGAGATTCTTTCAAGCTTGGGTGCTTCTGCAGCTCTTCACGTTTCTGACATTCCATTCAATGGCCCTACAGCAGCTATTCAAGTAGCGCGCGTTGACGGTCAATTCGTTGCCAACCCAACTCCACAACAGTTGGAAAAATCTGACATGGACATGATCGTTGCGGGAACTCGCAATGGTTTGTTGATGGTGGAAGGAGAAACGAAATTCATCTCTGAAGCAGATTGTTTGGCGGCTTTGAAATTCGGTCACCAATCCATGATGCCTCTTTTGAATGCGCAAGACGAACTTCGTGAAAAAATGGGTTCGAAAGCAAAACGCGCGTTCACAGCTCCCGTGATTGACGCTGACTTCAAAGGCCAAGCAGAGTCTTTGTTGAAATCTAAAATCGCCGCAGCTCTTGCGATCAAAGTAAAACAAGATCGTTATGCCGCCGTAGCTGCAGCTCACGCCGAAGCGGAAGCGACTTTGTTGGCATCTATCACTGACAAAGATTTGGCAAAACAGCGTAAAAAAGAATTGGCGACGATCGTGGAAGAAATTAAATACCACGAAGCTCGTTCTATGATCTTGGATAAAAAAGTTCGTATCGATGGCCGTGATGTGAAAACAGTACGTCCTATCGCGAACGAAGTGGGCTTGTTGCCTCGTGCGCACGGTTCTGGTTTGTTCACTCGTGGTGAAACTCAATGTTTGGGCACAGTGACTTTGGGAACAGGTGACGATGAGCAAATGGTGGATGCACTTTTGGGAACTCAAAAGCGCAAATTCATGCTTCACTACAACTTCCCTCCATACTCTGTAGGTGAAGTAGGTCGTTTCGGTGGTCAAGGTCGTCGTGAAATCGGTCACGGTAACTTGGCAGAGCGCGCTTTAAAAGCCGTTCTTCCTGATCACGAGAAATTCCCTTACACAATCCGTATCGTGTCTGAAGTTCTTGAGTCGAATGGTTCTTCTTCAATGGGTTCTGTTTGTGCGGGAACGATGGCGATGCTTGATGCCGGTGTACCTATCAAAGGAAACGTTGCCGGTGTGGCAATGGGTCTTATTAAAGAAGGCGACCGCGTAGCAGTATTGACTGACATCTTGGGTGATGAAGATCACTTGGGTGATATGGACTTTAAAGTTGCGGGTACTCCACAAGGTATCACAGCTCTTCAAATGGATATCAAAATCGACTCTGTTTCTTTCGATGTGATGGATCAAGCTTTGGCGCAAGCTAAAGAAGGTCGCGCGCACATCTTGAATGAGATGGAAAAAGTGATCAAAGTAGCTCGTGGTCAAATCTCTGAATTTGCTCCTCGTATCGAAACGATCAAAATTAAACCAGATAAGATCCGCGAAGTGATCGGTTCTGGTGGTAAAGTGATCCGTGGTATCACTGAAGCGACTGGCGTTAAGATCGAGATCGAAGACGACGGTACAATCCACATCGCGTCTGCTGATCCTGAAGCTACTAAAAAAGCTATCGGCATGATCAACGACATCGTTGCGGAAGCTGAAGTGGGTAAGACATACAAAGGCCGTATCGTGAAAATCGCGGAATTCGGTGCTTTCGTTGAAATCTTGCCAAACACACAAGGTCTTTTGCACATCTCTGAAATCGCTAACGAAAGAGTGCGCGCAGTGACTGACGTACTTAAAGAAGGCGAAATCATCGACGTGAAAGTCCTTGAAGTCGACCGCGCTGGTCGTATCAAGCTTTCTCGCAAGGCTCTTCTGCAATAAGAATGAATACTAAGTTCAAAAAATCTGAACTTTCTAACGGGATCCGAGTGGTGAGTGAACTTCATCCAGGGTCCCGTGCCGTTTCTATCAGCGTCTGGGTTTTAACCGGGACTCGTGATGAAACTCCTGAGGTGGCGGGAATCTCGCACCTTCTTGAACATCTTGTTTTCAAAGGCACAAAAACTCGTTCGGCATATCAGATTGCCAAGTCTTTGGAAGCTTTGGGTGGGGATTTAAACGCTTACACCACTCGTGAATACACTTGTTATCACGCCATGGTTTTGAAGGATCACTGGGAGAAAGCTCTCGATGTTCTTTCAGATCTTATTTCAAACATGCATCTCACAAAAAAAGAATTCGGTCTTGAAAAAGGCGTGATTCTGCAAGAGATCGCGATGTCTGAAGACAGCCACGAAGAGCTTATCTATGACGTCTTCTATGATGTTGTTTATGGAAAGCATCCGCTCGGCCGTCCTATTTTAGGAACGCCAGAGTCCATCGCTTTGATGAAGCAAAAGCAGGTGATGGATTATTATAAAAAAACTTACACCGGGAAAAACATCATCGTCAGTGCGGCAGGTTGTCTGGATCATGACGAATTGATGGCGGGAATTACAAAGCGTTTGGGGCCTAAAAAGACCACAACGCTGAAGAGTAAGCGCTCCGTGCCTCGTTGGTTGAAGCGTCGTCATGTCGTAGAGAAACAAGCAGAGCAAGTGCACATGCTTATGGGATTCCCGACGGCCAGCTTTAAAGACAAACATCGTTTTGAAGCTGTGATCACGAACACTTTGTTGGGTGGAGGGATGACTTCCAAACTTTACCAAAGTGTGCGCGAAAAAAGAGGCCTCGTTTACACAATTCACTCAAGTTTAAATACGCACATGGATTCTGGAATGCTCACGATCTATGCGGGAACGGAAGTTAAAAACGCTCGCAAAGTCGGCGATTTGATTTCTAAAGAAATGCAGAAGATCCGTAAGCAGGGCGTATCAAAACACGATGTCGAAATGTTTAAGACGCAAGTCATTGGAAGCATCTTGCTAGGCTCGGATGATATTGAAAATCGCATGACATCTTTGGCAGTCAATGAGATCGTCTTTGGCCAATATCGTTCGGTGGATTCTGTGATCGAAGAGATTAAAAAAGTTTCTGTCGATTCTGTGAATCACTACATCCGTCAAGAATTGGATCTGTCGCAAGCTTCGGGCGTTTTGTTAGGCCCTGGCGTGACGGAGCTTAAAACTTGGTGGGAAGATTTAGAGCTATAAACGGTGAATGCCGGCAGGTAAGGAGATCGTATGCAAAAGATCGCAGTGAAAGTTAAAAAACTTGAAAATTTCCACGGTGAACTTCCTCAATATCAATCTTTGGGTGCGAGTGGTTTTGATGTTCGCGCGCAACTTGCGGGCCCTGTTGTTTTAAATCCTGGTGAAAGAGCGTTGATTCCAACGGGTTTGTCTTTTGAGATTCCACTGGGATACGAAATTCAAGCGCGTCCGCGCAGTGGTTTTGCAGCGAAAAATGGTGTGACGGTTTTGAATACTCCGGGCACCATTGATGCTGATTATCGCGGTGAAGTTAAAATCATCATCATCAATTTGGGTAACGAAACTGTGACAATCGAAGATCAAGAGCGTTGTGCTCAGCTAGTGATTGCTCCGGTTCTCCAAGCGCACTTTCAGTTAGTTGACGAATTGGGTTCCACGGAGCGCGGTGCCGGTGGTTTTGGTTCCACGGGCCGTGCCTAGGGAATTCTAAGTATTTTATTGCAGAAGCCCTGAGCAGGGCTTCTGATGCCTGTCTAATCCTTGGACGTTCAAAAAAGATTTTCCAGATTTTCAATCCTGACAATTGTTTCGCTATCTTTGGGTGTAGTCTCCGCTCACGATTTTTAACCGTCTTAGGAGGCTTTATGAAAAAATCTATTTTAGGTTTGTTAGTTCTTGTGTTTGCGGCTCAGGCTCAAGCCAGCCGCCAAGCTGTCACTTGCCAAGAAGTGAGCAAGTCAAAAAGTAAAATCAAGGTGTATTTGGATTACGATCCTGCTCTTGTCCTAGATGACAACTGGCAAAAGGATGCAAAGGGAAATACGATCATTGTTCCTTATACTTTAGGTGCCGCGGATATCGGGACGGAAACAACGGTTCGCGTGGGCATTGAGATTCCAAACTCTCAATTTAGAAAACCTTATTCAGGTCGCTTCTTGCTCACAGGTCTTTATGATGCAAACAGTATTGAAGAAGCAGGGTCAGGATATTCTTATAAGTTCGGTGGTCAAGCTTATCGCAGCTTTCATGGTTCTGATGAAAATGGCCGCTGGGATGCTATGGTTTATATTCCTGACTCTGTGACAGGTCAGACGGAGAAATCCTTCCCGGGGCTTTTGACTATTCAAATGGACTTGATGGATCAAGGTTACTACCACGTTGATCTGACTTGCTCTTCTGTTGTGAAGTAATTTTTCCGATTTAGAAAATAAAAAGGCCCGGTTTTTTGCCGGGCTTTTTTATTTTGAAATGATATCTAAATTATCCCAGTCTTTCCAGACGAGAAATATCGATACGATTCCACAACCACAAGATAAACACGATTGCAAAAAGGATGGTGACGAGACGAATGGATCTGCGTTTTTCCATTTGGAAGTTTTCAGTCAAACCTACTGCCATTAAGAGTGCCGTGAATGCAAAGCCGACCAAAGTGATCGGTGGAATCATCTCTGAGCCTACTTGAAATACAAAAAATGGAATGTTGGCGAAAAGAACCAAAGTAAAGATCTTGCGAAGAGAGCACGTTCTTTTTTCGTACACTTGGAAATAGTAGTAGATGAACAAAGAGCCGATGAATGTTGTCACCACTCCAACGATAGGAGAGATGATAAAGCCGCCCATGATTCTGAAAAAGTTCGGAGGCACAAGCCCCGTTAACACACCCGAAGCCATCGAAAGAACGATCAGCGTGATAATCAACACCGGCCAATTCCACTCGGGCAATGTTTTGATTTTTTCAATCGGGTGGCGAAGGTAGTTGATGATATAGCGAACGACCTCTTTGGCCGTTTCGAAGTGGGGCTGATTCTGGGGTGTCACGTCTCTGTAGTCGCTCATGGTTTTATTGCACCACCGCGCCTGTACTTAAGCAAGGGATTTAAAGGGGACGGTCCTCTCGAAGATCCATTTCTGCCAAAGTTTGCGCGCGCTCAAGCAGAAGCAGACAATTAGAAATAGCCGTGTCTTTGTTCGCTCCCAGAGTGCTGAGTGAAGGAAGATCTTTCTTTTTCGTAAGCCATTGATGAAGGCCATAAGCGAACTTAAGAAATAAACTGCTCTTTTGCGAGGGAAGACACTCGACCTCTGCCGTTGGGATGGGGAGGGCCGAGAGATGATGTGACTTAAGAGAAAGTCCCGGGTCCACCATTTCGGTTAAGCTCATGAGTGCCGATGATTTATGCTCACGGATCACTCCTTCAAATTCTTGAAAGGTCACGGCATCCAGAATCAAGTGAAAATGTCGGTTGTGAGTTTCCTGTTGCTTCAGGAAATACAAAAAACGTTCTTGGCGCTGTTGAGGATTGTTCCAAGGAAGGTGCAGTGTGAAAACTTCATAGCCATGTTCAGCCAAAAACACTGTATAGATATTCCAGTAAGATTTAAAATAAAAAATCGAGCGCGGGCCCGTGACAAAGAGCAAAGGAAAACGGGTGAGCAGACAGTTGGGTTTTAATTCAAAGGGAATATCTTGGTTGGATCTTGCTTGATTAGAGAAAAGTGCAAGACCCAAAGTGAAAACAAGAAGGCAGAGTATAAGTATTAAAACATCCACCCCTCAATTATAGAGAGGTGTTAAGACGAAATGCAAAGTCAAAGGAGTTTTTATCAGAAGTGTCGTTCACAACGGCCGTTCTTGCGCTGACCTCAGCACCTAAAGAAAGATTTTTATGAACTTGCGCGATGAATCCTGTAGAGACAACCAAAGACGGCGTCGTTGAATCCACGCTGATGTCTCTGGAAGGATCAGAAAATTTCAAGAAGCGGTTGGAAAGACCGGAACTGATGGTGTAATTCCAAACGCTTTCAAGCTTGTTGGTGTAGCCGATCTTAAGATCAAACTCACGCAGCGTGAACTCTTCACTGCCAGAGGAGGTGAGGCCGTAATTTCTAAACACTCCTTCGGAGTACCAATTCGGTGAAAACAAATCCATTCCCAGCGAAAGTTGAATGCCGCTGGCGTGACGATTGAAGTTTTGTTTGTTTGCTGAAATGTTCGAGAAGGAGTTGGCGTAACCAATTCCCGCATGCAAGCGCACGTCATCAAAAGAGCTGTTTTGTTTTTTAGCTAAATGATTCTTTTTTGCGCTCAGTTCGTTGAGCAAATCGTCGTAGCTGACTTCTTCATACTCAGAAGAGGAGCCTGCTGCCTGGACCAAGGTGGGAGCGGAAAAGAGGGATAATGCGATCAAAACGAATTGAATTGCTTTAGATATTTGCATTCCTTGATTCTAGCAAGCCTTTGTCATTTTTCAAAAATTCATCTTTCGTTCTAGACCTCATTTTTGGCAAAATGGTTGTATGTTTTCTTTATTTCATAAACGTCACAACTGTTTTTGCGCTTTCTGTAAAAGTCCCCGCCGTATTTATCGTAAGAAGAATATCTCTTTGATGAATATTGTTGGCAGTGCTTTGGCGTCCATTGTTGTGATGTTCGCGATCTGGCAACAGTGTGATCCGCGCGTGATGATTGCATTCGTGGTGTGCTTGGCTCTTTCGGAAGTGTTCGTGAAGATTCGCTGGCGCCTTTCAGTTGTTTGTCGTTCTTGCGGATTTGATCCTGTCTTGTATTTGAAGCATCCAGAGCAGGCAGCTCAGAAGGTGAAAGCACAGTTGGATATGCGCAAGCAGGATCCAAAGTATTTGCTTGCAAAACCGCTCAATTTGCCCGCAATTCCTGCAGAGAAGGCTAAAGCTCTTCAAGCTAAAGAAAAAGGCCGCTTGGTCTCCCGCTCTATTTGATCTAAGAGTTGCCTAAAGGCCCTCTTTGTGACAGCTTAGAGGTGCATGAAAACACTCATCGTGATTCCTACGTACAATGAAAAAGAAAATATTCAGGCGATTGTACCTGCCGTTTTAGCTCAAAACTTGGGCGTCGATATTCTGGTTGTCG
>NZ_CAMLDV010000081.1 GCF_946478835.1 uncultured Bdellovibrio sp.
ATCAGGCCAGCAGAAATTATCCACCAAAGCCATACGTGATGGATTTACTCCCGTTGCGACCAGGTTTCTGACAGCTTCATCCACTGCTTTTTGCGCCATCAAATAAGTGTCATAGTATGAGTATTGTGGGCAAAGGCCGTTTGAAACCGCAACGGCGTTGTTCTCTTCGCCACCATGAACGGCAAGATCTATGACTCCTGCGTCGTTGGCACCTTGTTGAGTTATTCCGCCGTAAGGTTTAAGGCGAGTGGCACCTTGAACTTCGTGATCGTAGTAACGAACAATAGGTTCACGTGAAGCTACATTCGGCGACGCCATCACTTGCTTCAGGGCCGTCAAAAGACCTTCTGCCGTCGCTTCAGGCATTTTTTTCTTGGGCGTTTCACGATGATATTCCTGATAGATTTTCGGACCGTCAAAATGAGCTTTTAACTTCATTCGACTTAAACCTTCGTGAAGAAAATGAAGCTCCAAAGACGCAAGAGGTGTTTCGGCATAGTGAACTTCGAAAATCCCGCTATTCGTGAATTCACCAAGAACGCTCGCTTCAACTCCCATATCGTGCGCTAAAGCGAGGAATTGCTTAAGATGCGCTGGTTTCACGGCGTAAGACATGCGTTCTTGCGATTCACTGATAAGCATTTCCCAATATTCAAGATTTCCGTATTTTAGCGGATGCTTGCTTAAATCCATGCGAGCGCCGCCGGAAAATTGTGCCATCTCCCCGATAGAAGAACTGACCCCACCTGCCCCATTATCAGTAATAGCTTGAATCCAGCCTTGGTCACGAGCTTGCAGAGTGAAATCCAAAAGACGTTTTTGCGTGATGCTATCCCCGATTTGCACAACGTTTGAAGATACTTGGTCGTGCAATGCCAAAGAACTAAATGTCGCACCGTGAACTCCGTCTTTTCCTAAACGTCCTCCGGCAACAACGATCAAATCTCCGGGCGCAATTTCTTTTTTCTCTGAGGGACGTCCTTGCACCGTTTTTGGCATGACGCCCAAAGAACCAACGAAGATTAATGGCTTTGCTGCAAATTCACTCGCGAAATAAAAACTTCCGTTGATGGTTGGAATGCCACTTTGATTTCCGCCCTCTTCGACACCTTGATGAACCCCGCGGAAGATAACGCCAGGATCTTTCAAAAGCTCAGGTCGTTTTGGCGAGTCAGCCCCTGGAAAAAGCTCCTTTTTAGAAAGGCAGAAAACGTCGGTGTTCGCAATAGGCTTTGCGCCCAAGCCACATCCAAGAATGTCGCGATTCACACCCAAGATTCCCGTTAAGGCACCACCAAACGGATCTAGAGCTGACGGACTGTTGTGCGTTTCCACCTTCACGCAGATATTTACGTTTTTATCAAAATCAACGATACCACCGTTGTCCTTAAAAACTGAAACCAGATAACCGCAATCTTCAAGATCCTTCGTCGCTTTTTGAATATAGCTTTTATAAAGACTTGTTATCTTTTTATCGCCGAGAGCCGGGAAACTTCCCGCGCCTTCAGAGTATTCTACCTCGGCAGCAAAAATCTTATGCTTACAGTGTTCGCTCCATGTTTGAGCAAGGCATTCTAGTTCCACCTCGGTGATTTTGCCATTCCAACCTAGACGAACTCTTTCATTTTGAATTTCCACAGAAGAAAAATGCGCGATGATTGTTTGAATTTCTTCATCACTCAGCGCCAGTCCGCGCTCCTGATTGATTTTATTTAAGACGTCGACTTTTAAATCGAAAAGAAGAAGTTCCCGCTTTTCTATTTGCGGAGCTTGCCAGAATTTCTGAAAGTTCTGCCATGGATTGTTTTTCTTGAGTTCCGCTCCACGAAGACTTTCGACCTTGTTGAGTAATGGATTTGCAAGTGATTGAAATAAAACCTTCTCGATTTGTTTTTGTGAAAAATCGCCGTGAATTTCGATTTCCCAACCACTGTGAGCTTCGATTCCAAACTCTTGCCATGATTGTTGAAACTCTGGCGCAAAGAGCATCAAAGCTTCTGTGGCAGAGCGAGCGAGATTGTCAGTCACCCCTGCTAAGAAACGAACTTCAACATAAGTGGCTGCTTCATTGAACGACCCAAAACCGTGTTGGATTTCTTCAGAGATCGGATCAAAGAAGATTTTATCCATCAATGAATCCAAACGTAGTTCTTTTCCAAAGCCGGGCTTTTTTTCCAGGAGCCAGTACACTCGTCTTAATCGTAAATCCGCAATCGGTGCTTCTTTTTCAAAGGCTTTTTTGAGAGCTTTTTCAGCACTGTGGTCATAGAGACTTCGCACAGATATTCTTTGCATTACGGATTCTCCTGAAAATAAACGGTCTTTCTTTGAAAAGTCGCAAGGCTCTCAAGAAAGCCGGTATACATACGATGTTCTAATTCATGGATACGCGCTTCCCAGGTTTCTAAAGAATCTTGAGAATTTCGCACCAAAGATTCTTGCGCTAAAATCAATCCTGTATCCATCCCTTCATCCACCAGATGAATACTAACTCCACTCAGAGGTACTTCATCCTGAAAAGCGCGCACGATAGAGTCCACTCCGGGATAAGCGGGAAGCAAAGATGGATGGATATTGACGACTTGAGAAGCACCATTGTGCCAGTCAGAAAATGTCTTTAAAAAATCGGCCGACAAAAGGCGCATATATCCCGCAAGAAAAATCCAGTCTATGCGATGCTCACGCAAAAGACCGAGGATCTCTTTTTCATGAGATTCTTTGTCAGCTTTCTTAGGAACTAAGTACGTGCGTAGGCCTTCGTTTTTTGCTTTCTCTAAAACAGGAGCGTCTTTCTTGTCCGAAAGAACAAAACTAATATCGACTTTCCCTTCAGAGAAAATCTTGGCTTTTTGAATCAAAGCCATAGCATTAGAACCCTTACCTGAAGCAAAAATGGCAATACGCGGAGGTCTCATAGTCCGATGTCCTCTCTCATATACATGCCTTCAAAAGAAATCTTACGCATATCCTGATAGGCCTGAGCGCGAGCCGCTTGTTTGGAGTCTGCAAGAGCGGTAACACCTAAAACACGACCGCCAGAATTGACGAGATGATTTTGTTTTTCACTCACGCCGGCAAAGTAAAGGTCCGACACCAAATTTGCTTTTTCTGGATATGAAATAGGATTTCCTAAAAGCATTTGTGTTTGCGGATAACCTTGGCTCACGGCCACGACATGAACTGACGCTTTTTTAGAAAGTTCACACGCTTGATTTTTAAGTTCGTGAGTCACGGCAGATACAATCAATTTTAAAAGATCCGTTTTGATTCTTGGAAGCAATGCCTGCGTTTCAGGATCTCCCATACGCACATTGTATTCGAGAACATAAATTCCCTTATCCGTTTTCATAAGACCTGCAAAAAGAAACCCTTGATAAGGCATTTTTTTTGCCTCTAAACATGTCAAAGTCTTGGCGAAAATATCACCGATAGTTTGTTCGTCTTCTTGAGAAATAAAATCACAAGGACTGTAGGCTCCCATTCCGCCAGTGTTAGCACTGAATGGATCTGGAGTGATGCGCTTGTAATCACAAGCCGTTCCTAACAACACAAAGTCTTTGCCATCACACAGGGCAAAGGCAGAGAGTTCTTTTCCGATCAGACATTCCTCTAACAAAAGAGGATATCCAAACTGAGTTCCCAATGTTTCGACAGCTTCCACAGCCTTTGCGCGGCTTTCACAAACCCACACACCCTTGCCTTGCGCAAGACCGTCGGCTTTTACAACTAAAGGCGATGAGAAGTCATGCTTTTCAACGGCGAGAACTGCATCTGCCGTTGTGTAACTCACCACACATTTAGCTGTTGGCACCTGTGCATCGTGAAGAATCCCCTTACAGAAAAGTTTCGAAGACTCCAGTTCAGCAACAGCTCTAGAAGGTGCAAAACAAGGAATGCCTTGCGCCTCCAGATTCTTTTTTAAATCCGAAAGAATCGCCGCCTCGGGCCCCACTACAACCAAAGAGACTTTATTTTCAAGACAAAATCTCTCGATCATTTCAGGACTTTCAAAAGGCGCACAAGAAATGCCCGCTTGAGCCATACCAGGATTTCCCGGACACACCCAAAGCTCTGTCACTAAGGAAGATTCTTTGAGTTTTTTTGCCAGAGCGTGTTCTCTTCCGCCTTTTCCGACGACGACGATTTTCATAAAGACTTCTCCAAAACCTTCTGCGCTTTTTGATGCCAAAGTTTTAAAGTGAATTCTTCCGAGAACGGTTTTTTTCTTCCAACAAGAGACGCAATTTCATTTGCCAAGGCTTGATACAGCAAAGAGCTGACTTCAATTTGTTCTTTGGACAAAGATTTCGGCGTTTCGCCCAATTCCTTTACGCAAATGGCTTTCCAGTCTTGCGTCTTTCTTTCTTGTGCTAAATCTTTCGCCTTTTTTACAGCTTCACTCCAAGAAGTATTGCGATAAAGCTGGCGTAGGAATTCTTTAGATAAAGGCAGGCCTTCATAAGTTAAACGCAATTCATCAGGACCGATGGAATCAACAAGAAGGAGCGTCCGTGCTCCAGAGGGTCCTTTATTTCCGAAAGCATATTCTAATTTTCCATCCCAAAGCTTCACACCAAAAGAAGCAAAGAGCTTATCAAGCTCCATCGCCACCGTTTGTGTCTCTGTACGCAGGTTTCGTAATTCTTCGTGAGACAGAATTTCCATTTCCGCGATTTCTTGACGAGTTAAATAGCGATCCGAGCTTTCAAGTTTTGTTGAAAACTCAATCAGTGGCGGGGTGAAGCTGGCTTCTCCACTGGGGATTGTCTCTAAACCCAAATCTTCAAGATAATCAGGATTTTTCTTAAGACGTCCTTCTAAAGAATTTCCTTGTCCTAGGTATTTTCTGAAGATCACTTCCAATGGAACAAGACAGTTTGTGGGAACGTCTTCATAAATGGAATAATCGTATCTGCCCTCAATCCACTTGGGACGAAGGACGTTGACCGATTGCACTTCAATCGCGTTGGCAGCGACGGAAGAAATAAAATGCGACGGAATTCCTTTTTTTGCCAAGTATTCGAAAAAGGAAGCTGCCATGGAGGCCAAGGCTTCTCCTTTATAGGGAACTTCATCCGGCATCTCGCCCCAATCGAAAATGGAATAACGATTGCTGTATTGAAAAACCAGATGGGATTCTTTTTTATAAAGATCTTTCACTGAGCCTTTGTAGATTAGTTCCATGCGCTTTTTCCTGTCTCGACAAGTTTTTTCCATTGCAGAACAAAGTTTCCGATATTGTTGGCTCCGACCCATGCTCCGGCGTGACGGGCTTTAGCAAAGAAATCCAAAGCGAGGTTGGAGCTTGTCAGCTGTTCTTTTTCACAGAGGAATAAGTTGAGTCCATTGACTTTAGGAAGCTCCCAAGGGCTCACGATTTCTCCGACACAGCGATCTTCTTGAGCTGCCGTCCAAATAATTTCAACACCACTTTGAGTTTGAATTTCATCAAGAGCTTTTTGAATCGGCGAATAAGACTCCAGATTGCGATTCCAATGCAGATAAATTTTGTCTGACGGAAGATTTTTCCAACGTAAAAGCAAGTCTGCAATACTGTCCGCATTTTCTTCAGTCACCGCCATCACAGGAACACCTTTGGGCATCTGTACGATAGATAGGAATGAATCGAGTCCCGCAAAAGCTCCGTTCACCGCGATTCCGAAAACGGGTTTATCCGTCAACGAAGCCACCACTCCCGGCAAGTGAGCCGCAAGACCCGCCCCTGCAACAAAAACATCGGCTCCGCAGCCCTTTACGATTTCATGAACTCGATCAGGATTTCTGTGAGCAGATGCCACTTCCATTTTCACTTCGCCACATTTTTCCAAAGAGCGACATAAAGGACCATACACGCGTTCATCACTGGCACTGCCAAAAAGAACTTGAATCTTCATAGAGGCACCTCATTTTTTCCATCACCGCCGATATTTGTCTTGCGGGTTTTCATAAACTTTTCTGTTGAAACTGGAACGGGATAATCACCGTCTAAACAAGCACTGCAAAGATCCTTAAGACCAATGCCTTCTTTCAGACGATTTAATGGCAAAAACACAAGACCATCGACCTCAAGAATTTTCGCCACTTCTTCTTCGCTTTTTTTATGAGCGACCAGAGCTTCGCCTTCAGGGAAATCAATGCCATAAAAACAAGGATGACGAATCGGAGGACATGTCGAAGCGAGATAAACTTTTTCAGCGCCTGCTTCGCGAAGAAGACGAATGATGCGAGCTGAAGTCGTGCCTCGCACGATGCTGTCGTCGACTAAAAGAACTTTTTTACCGCGAATTTCACTTTCCACCGGAGAAAGTTTTAAGTTCACCATCATCTTGCGCAATTTCGGTTGATTGACGATGAAACTGCGTTGCACATAACGGTTTTTAATAAGAACTTCGCGGTAAGGTTTTTCTAAAACTTCAGCCAAACGACAAGCCGCCGCTCGTGATGTGTCTGGCACGGGAGCCACCACATCGACATCAAGACCCTTGGCGATACATTCTTCCGCCAAAATTTTTCCTAGATTCAATCGAACTTCATAGACAGGACGGCCATGCCACTCGGTTTCTGAGCCTGCAAAATAAATCCACTCAAACATGCAAGGACGGGCTTTTTTCTCACTTAATAAGAACGAGTGAAGATTGAGATCACGATCGACGAGAACTAACTCTCCAGGACGCAGATCGCGCCAGTATTCAAATCCCAACCCAAAGAAAACCTGTTTTTCAGAGGCAAAACAGTAACTGTACTTATCCCCTTTTTTCTTTCGTCCAATCAGCAATGGCCTGATTCCATTGGCATCACAGAAAGCAAACATGCCCTGTTCTGCCAACATACCGATGGCACTGTAAGCACCTTGCACTTGCTCTAAGAGTTCTTTTATTGATGCTGCCAAGTTTTCCGGGATGTTTTGCAATTCTTTACGTGAAGCGAGTCCCACGGCGGTCATGTGCAAAAGAATTTCAAGATCGTTGCGGCTGAAGGTCCAACGCAGTTTGCGGTTGCGAAGGTAATCCACAACTTCGTCATAATTAGTGACGTTTCCGTTGTGAATCATGCCGATACCATAAGGATAACTTAAGAAAAGGGGCTGCAAATCTTCTTTATCAACGGTGCCAATTGTCGAGTAGCGCGTATGTCCCAATGCCATGGAACCTTTAAGGCGCTGCATGCGCTCGGAGCTGAAAACATCTTCGACCAATCCCAAGTCTTTTTCGAGATGAAACTGCGAGCGTTCAAAATCATAGCTAAGAATCCCCGCGGCGTCCTGCCCCCGATGCTGAAGAGCAAATAATGCGGGATAGAGTTTTTCGCCTGCTTTTTCTTCACCGATCAGACCAACAACTCCACACATCGGCTACACTCCCTTGAAAAAACAAAACGGCGTCACATGGACGCCGTTTGATTTATTAATATCGATATTCAAATTTTGCAGACACTTCGGGTATTCGGATACACGGAGGGTATTGAGTCGGGATTTGTCCCCCGGACTTCCTCCCGACGGAGGCCAGTAGAGCGATTTTTTCCTTAAGAATGATTCTAAGAACACTCGCTGAGCCATTACTCTCTCTCAAAAGTTATGATTGGATGGCCAAGGCTATCGATCGTGACAGAGTTTGGTCAAGAGCCCTAACACAATCCTAACAATTCAACTCTTCGCGTCTTTGAACTGCTTTAACAAGTAATCCAGAAATACCTTTTTACGCTTATCTATTAATATTTGTTCGTGGCAAATCAAATAAAGAGTCTGCGGTTTTTTATCCTGCTCAACAATTTCCACATATCCTTTTTCCACCGCCCGAACTGCGCTAGTTCTTGGAATCACTGACATTCCATGCTGCTTGCGAACCAAGTCGATGATCGCCCCGTGAGAGTTCACGCTGGAAAGATAGCGCACCTTGGACATCTCTGTTTTATTTAAATGTCTCTCTAGAAATCCTTTTAAATAGAGATCATTCTCGCGGTAACCGATAAAATTATATCGCTCCTGTTTACGCCAATTTGCCGCGACTTTCTTGTCTGCAATCATGACAGGAATATCCTGAGTCACCGCAAAGGCCTTCACGGATTTGCGCTCACTCAACTCATAGACAAATCCAAAATCCAGAATTCCCTTGGCAACTTGGTCGTTCACCAAGGATGTCGACATCAATGAGACGTGAATCGTGGACTCTGGGTGAACTTCCAAGAACTGGGCGACCTTGGGAAGAAGCAAAAGCTGCCCGGCCTCGTACATGCTTCCCATACGGATATTGATTTTCAAGAGAGTACTATTTTCACTTCTGTCTAAAATTAGAACTCTTTTGATTTCTTCGACAAGAGGCCCGAGTTTGCGCTTCAACTCCAGGCCTTCTGGAGACAACGCCACACTTTTCTTGGAACGCAGGAAGAGAGCATATCCTAAATTCTCCTCCAGCATTTTAATTTGCCGTGAGACCACGGGTTGCGCCGTATTGAGGATTTTAGCCGTCTCGCTAAAGTTTAAGTTCTCGGAAAGCACCACAAAAGTTTCCAGGAAATTCCAGTTGAGCATCACCAACCTCGTCTAAAAAGCCTGTCTTTAATATATATCAAATTTGTATATATTAAATGTTTTTATTCTATTATTATATTTAGTTCCTATGGTGTATAAGACTCCCGAAACCCAACATCCCCCCTCTAAGGAGTTTTTATGAAAAAGGAACTTTTAGCGAGCGTATTGACTTTGACTGCAGGTATGGCAAGCACAGTGAGCTTTCCGCAACAGGCCCTTGCAAGATCCACAATCGTTGAGCAGCAATTTGCAAAAACGTTCAAATTAAAATTGGACCTTCAAGCCCGTCACACAAATGACAAAGGCGAAGTGATTCTGGGGCACATCTACTTGTACCTTCAACAAGAACCTATGACTCCGACCTACAGCAACTTGCTTCATGGTGAAATGACAGGCTCTTTGTACTTTGAAAGCGATGAATACACGCACAGCTATCAAGATCATCAGTACAAAACAATCGTGCCTTTGACAGGTGACGACGGCGAAGTGCTTTTGGATATGACCAACAAAGACAAAAAGAACGGCAACAAATATCAAGTCTATGGTTGCAACTCGACGCAAACATTGTGTTCTGCAGACAGCTACGAAGTGGAAATCCTGGCAAACAAAACTGCGAACATGACTTTGAAAATCGCAGCTGATTTAAAAGTTGAAATCAACCACGTCTACAATGATGGTAAGTCAGAATGGCTTGCATTTGGATACAACGTACCAATGATTGAAGCACCTGTAGAAAAATAATGTCTGATTTTGTCGAGCGCCTTTCAAGAAAACCCACGGATTCTGAATCGACTGAGATTCAAAAGCAGTTGAATATTCTTGAAGAGCTCCGTCAAAAAACTGAAGACCTTCCCGCTGACAAATGGCAGGAAGGTCTTTTGCGTTTAGCACCTTTTCGCCTGAAATCATCGGGCACTCTCAAAAAAGGCGACGTCGAGAGTTGGCAGCAAGCCAACATCTATGTTGCGCAAAAAATCCAAACAGATCAGCTTCCAACTTGGGAAGACATCACGCAAATCAATGCTCTTCTTCTAGGAAGTTCCCACGGCACTCTACGTGATAAAAGAATTTTTCTAGGACCGATTGAAGCCTGCCCTCTAGAAGATATGGAAAGGGCTCTTGGTTGCTTCAAGGAACAGATTCTGCACTTTAAACAAGATTCCAATCCGTTGATCCAAGCCGCTCTTTGCCAATATTGGCTTGTCAGCATTCATCCTTTTATTGACGCCAATGGAAGAACCTCTGTTTTACTGACGGACTGGATCTTAGGAGCACATGGATATCTGCCAATGAGCTTTGCGACAAAACTCGACGCGATTGTCGCAAGTCTTACGGATGGCCGCGCTTCAGCAACTCCAGGAAACGCGATTCTCAAACTTATCAACAATGTTCAGCGCAGTTATCGATTGATTCTAAATGAGGCGCCTTAGTTTTTCGAACTAATGGAACTGCCATCAAAGAAGTAATAATCCCAACTAATACCAATCCTGCGAAAGAAGCTCCGTCAATCAACCCTGCACGATAGGCAAAGTGTGCTGCTAAAACCTCCATCGCTCCACGGGCATTCAGAAGAATGGATAGATCCATGGCTCCTTGATGACTCTCCCCTGCCCAGCGCGAAAAGATATAAGTTCCCAAACTTTTCGTCACGATGGCCACAGCCAACAAACTTAAGAACACAGGCAAAGAGAACAAATTAACAATGTCGACCTTCCATCCCAGGCCCACAAAAAAGACAGGTGCTAACACCCACATTTGGAAATGAAGTAGGCCCGAAGTGGTTTGCAAAGTCTTAAAGCGTCCGATCACAAGCCCTACGAAAAATGCCAGCACAACCCAATGACTGATGATCCATGCTTTAACATCCTGCTGGGGCAAAAGAAAAATCAAAATAAGCCAGGGACAGATGTCGCAAAGACTTGCGAGCGTGATGGTCCGCTTCGCAAGAAGAGTTCCATAAAGGCCTTTTTCCTTCAGAAGCTGGATGGCTACAGGCAATGCCGAAATTCCCATAGCCAAAGCCAGAAACATTTTCTGGCCCAACAAAAAATAACCTAAGACACACGGAATAATAAAAGAACCGATGAAAACAAGAGCATAAAAACGCGCATCTTTTTTGAGGTTTAAAAAACGCATTTCCCAGCCCGCAAAAAATAAAAACACTCCGCCCGCCGCCTGAGAAACTAAAGAGAACCAAAAAGGCATACTCAAGTTGAAAAGTGAAGGACCCAAGAGAATGCCTAAAACAATCCACGCTACAAACTTCACGGGTCTCAGTCCTCCTTCGAGTTTTTGGATTTACGGTAAGCAAACCATCCAAGAGAAACAAAAGAAAATAAAATCGCGAGGGCCACAGAAACCTTTCCATCAGTGGTGCCCTCCTGCGCGGATTTAAGTCCCAGATAAAAAATCAAAGTTTTAACTATGAATAAGGCCTGTAAAAGAATCCAGATATAAGAAAACAATTCCCAAAAAATGATCTGCTCTTCAGTGTGAGGCTTTTTTTCTTTTTTGGCAAGACGGTGTTCACCCCAAAAGCTGTCGTGAAAGTCACGGACAACCTCTGTCCACGCACTCTTATAAGAATCCACGGAATTTCCGCGCAGTTCCGCCGCCAACTTTTCCATCGCGACACGACGAAATTTCGCGATCGAAATTTCGGCCCAATGACCACCAGCACTCAACCAAAGATCTTTACCAATAGACGTCTCTAACTCCGTTAAAAACGCCGTCCCGTCAGGCGAGATATCATGGTGTTTTTTAAATTCCTCAATCAGTGTCGTGCTCATAAGTTTTTTTATCTTAGTTTGTTAAATCTGCCAACGTCCAGTATGATGGCACTGCAATGACGATAACAAAGAACAACCAAAATAGAATTGACAGTTTTAAAGCCTCTAGCGAAAAAACCGCGGCGTTGATCTTTGAAGAAGGGATTCTCTTTCGTCCTTATGCCCAACCGTCTCTGCCGTATTTCGGTATGCTTTCAGACAATGAACAAGAGGACGTCATTCGTGACCTCCAAACTTATTACCAAATCTGCACCAATGTGAAGAAATCCGGCGGCACTCTCAAGGACACCCGCCTGATGACGGAAATGGCATTAAAAGAATTTGGTTACTCTGTGAGACAAGACGACCTTGAATTAATTGAATCCCATCATTTAGTTGAAATCTACAATCTGTCACAGTTACAAATTTTTAGAAGTTTCCGTTTCTTTGAACTTTCCAGCTACACTTTGGAAGATCTCTATTGCCGCAAGTGGTATCATCTCTACGAAAGACATGAAGAAGATCACGCGGCAACGGCGGAAAAAGTGACGGAGTTCTTGAAAAATCCGGCCTCAATGAAGCTTGATTTTAAAGAACACTCCATTCGTGAAAAAGAAACGTTGGAACGTCTCCATGTATTTAGCCAGCTTCATTGGTTCATTCCAACATATCACCAAGACACGCTAAGTGGCATCTTGGTGATCGAGACAGCTCGTTCGGCGCTTTAATTAAATGTCTTCGACAACAATCAAAGTTCTCCACTTTACGGCACGTAAAGGACGCCCGTAACGATCGCGAGAGACCATGCCACTTTGATTAATGATCGGCACCAGACCGCGGCCCTCTTGCAGAATTCTTTCGTAAATATATGAGGCGTTGTTACGGTGCAAACGAACACATCCTCCCGAAGCACGGTAGCCAAGCTCGCTGTAATGATTGGAAGTCGTTGCGTGCACTGCGACTCCACCGTTAAAGAAAACACTGAAGTCCATTGGTGCATCCCAAGTTTCAGACCAACCATTGCGGATCAACTCATAGGGATAATAGTAACCGGTCGGTGTGCCGGTAAAATAAGTTCTTCCACTTTTCGCTGTTTCCCAACGCTCTCGTCCAGTGGAAGTTTTCCATTCCGCGACGAGCTTTCCGTATTCATATACTTTCATTCGTTGCGCTCCCGGTCCGGAGGCTTTTTTATTGATGACTAAAACAATCGGAAACTCTGAAAAAATATTCATCGCTTCGACTTGTTGAAACTCCGCAAGACTTCGCACCTGAGTGGTATATCGGGTCTGTGGTAAACCTAAAGCTTCCGAAATCTCCTCTGGAGCCTGTAAATCCACTGCGGCGGCCTGCAAAGAAAGAACAAATAAAAAGAACGAGAGTAATAAGAACTTCATTCAGTCTCTCCTTTGGTTATTGAGTTCTTTTACTGTAAGAACTTCGCCGGAAAAGACAACATGTTAGAAGTTAATATCAATACTAACGTTGACTCCTGGGTTCATCGCAAAATTGCGTTTTTGTGTGAAATCCAGATTGGGGATCACTCTGTACTCAAGAATTTTCTTATAAACGACATGGTGCCATGTCACTGAGAAGTTGTAAGCATCCAACTGATAGTTCGGTCTATTGATGGAAGTCACAAATGTATTGTAGGCCAGCGACATCCTTTTGTTAAACTGCTGTCCCAGGGATATACCATTCGTAACGGTGTAAATATGGGGGCGGCTTTGATAGTCGCCCTCGTTGATAAGCGTGACGGAATACATTTTTGTTAATTCCCAATTAAAGTTCAGAGACTGAAACAGTCCCGCGCCTTTACTTGGAGTCGCATAAAATTCAAGTTCTGGATTGATCCTGTAATTTCGACGTTCCGCCACGCTTTCAAATTTAAGCGAGTGAGAAATCGCAGGAGTTCCCTCAAAAGCAATGCGCGGGCGGAAAGAGGTTTTGACTTCACCAAGTTTTTTAAAAAGCCCCACGGAAGCACCGATATTTCTTTCTCTCGGTGTTTGCCGCAAGTATCTGGTTTTCGCGCTTCGATCTTCCATTTCATCGTAACTCGTGAAAGTCAGCTGCCAGTACTCTTCGACATTGGGAAGACGTAAATCAACATTAAAGTTGATTGCGCCTGAAGCTCCGTCGGCCTCGTTATAGAAACCGGAAGACTCCAATGTCACAGAAGTTTCATTGGGTTTTTTGGTATAGCGTTCACCGGCTAAAAACAAATCGAGACCGTCAGCCACACCATTGAACCACTGAGCAACGGAAATATTTCCGCGAATCATGGATTGTTCAAAGCTTTCGGAAGCCTCCGGGTCGGCATGATCAAGGAGATATTCCTTTGCCTCCACGGGAGCGGAAATACATACCACAAAGAAGCACAAAAGGACTGTGAGCCTCCACATGACTTGGAGCTTTTTTGATTGTATTTTTCCGCTCAAAACTTAATCTCCTTACATGGACTACTGTAAACTGATTCTAGCTATTTTGTCCTTTATTTTATTTTTTCCTTTTGCGAAAGCCCAAGCTTATTCACCGCAAAGAGGCAATGTCCATACCATCTTAGCTCCCTACATTTTTAAAACAAACTATGATGGCGAAGGTGCTAGAACGAGCTACGATTCCGGCGGCCTTTATTGGGTGATTTTGGGTGATGTCAATGATCGTGGAAGTTTTGAGATCACGACGATCTTCATGAATAAAATATTCTATCGCCGCGACAGCGGATATACGGTGGCAGAAAAATCACAAGTCGTTCACGTTTCGGCAGGTTATCGCCGTTGGCTCAAACCTTGGTTAAGTGCCTCCATGTCCCTTTACACCTCCTATCCTCTGGGTGACGCGGAAAAAATCTTCAATACTTTTCCACAAGGAAATGCCGTTGCCACTTATGCCGAAGAAAATGCAGAAACCGGATTAGATTTTGGTTTGCAAACAGAACTTTGGAGCCGCGGCCGTTATGCCCTGGTGGCAGAGGGCCGTTACTCGTGGGCTTTGACAAAAAAGCATGATGAGTTTTCTGATCAATATGGAATCGCCATCGGAATTCGCTATTTCTTCCAAGGGCAAGAGACTCCGCGCGAATAGTTTTAACACTGGCCCCGTCTAAAATATCAGGAATGAAAGTACCCTTTTCGGCAAATTAGACGCAGTCTTATTGGCAGGGGGTTTTTATGAAAACAATTTCGTTGGTGACTTCCTGCACGTTTTTCTGCGCACTTCTTTTTGCCATTCCTACGCACGCATCTACAAACAGTCTCGCTCTTTCCGGGCCAGAAATGGTGTCGTCGGAAAGCTCCAATAAAATGAACCTTGTCGATGCCGCAAATTATTGCCGGACACTGAACTCTGTCTGTGAGCTGCGAGCTGACGGTACGCCTTGCAACGGAGATTCTTTTAAAGGGTGGCGCCTTCCTTCTGCCGACGAATTGGGTTGGTTCCTGGGCCTTTCTAAATCCGAAGACTACCTTTGGACGCGCACGCAATACACAGAGTTGGATAAATACATTATCTTAAGCCTCGTTGACGGCTCTTGGGGCTGGGCTGGATACGCTGCTGACGTAAATGTCCGCTGTGTGAAATAAAAAAAGCCTGCGGTTTCGCGCAGGCTTTCCATTTTTGAATTTATATCTCTTCTTAGTAAGATTTCGCGAACAAAACCCACTTCGTTGCTGGTTTTCCAGAGAAGATACAAGCTCCTTGCACAGGTTCTTGTTTCAATGGGATACAACGTGGAGTGACTTTAAGTTTCGCAAGAAGCTCATGCCCAATGCCTTCTTCGCACCATGGAACCATCGCAAAACCGGGCGCAGAAGCTTCGTCACCTGCAAAGTGTTTTTCAAAGTCTTGCAAGTTTGTGATGCGCTTGATGTTGTCATCGCGGAATTTCTTCGCTCTTTCGAAAAGACCGTCTTGGATCTCTTGCAAAAGATTTCCGATATTTTCAACAAACGCATTTCTAGCTTGTGACGCTTTTTCTTTCGGACCACGGTCACGACGACCTACGAGTACCAGTACTGGGACGCGGCCAAGCAGACGAA
>NZ_CAMLDV010000082.1 GCF_946478835.1 uncultured Bdellovibrio sp.
AGCTCTTTCGTCTAAGTTGCTTTCTTCTTCCCACTGCGAATCACAGCCACGTACACAACCATTAATAGATGTGCAGCAACAAATGCAGAGACGTATTCAACACCACCCGCACCAAAGCCGTACGAATGAAGCCCTGCGCCAAGAACGAAGTTCACTCCGTACCAAGCCATGATCACGAGAGAGAAAGTGATCACTGCCGTCACTATCATTCCAAAATTTTTGATCATGCCGGCGTAGCGCGCGTGAAGAACCGCGAGATATCCTAAGAGAGCGATCAACGCCCACGTCTCTTTTGGATCCCAGCCCCAGAAGCGCCCCCAAGAGTAGTCCGCCCAGATGCCACCCAAAATAATTCCAGGTGCTAGAAACGCCACGCCGATTTGCATCGCGCGATAAATTCCCGTCACCACGGCCTTGATCTGAGCCTGATGTTTTTGTTCTCCACGGAGATAGTAGATAAGACCAATGTCGCCCAAACCGAACGCCAAGAAAAACGCCGCGTAACTGATAGTGATAGTCATCACGTGAATCGTCAGCCAATAGTTGCTGCGAAGAACCGGCTCCAAAGGTTGAAGCGTCGGATCAAGAACGGCTGGAGCAAAGTCAGCGATCACAAGACCAAAAGCCGAAACCAAAGTTCCTGCGACTAAAATCAAACGATACTTATAGATAAGCTCCAAGATCGCAGCGAATAAAATTGTTCCCCACGCGACCCACACCACTGTTTCATACATATTAGAAACCGGCGGACGCTCCATGATGTACATGCGAAGGCCAAAGCCGTAAGTGTGCAACACAAATCCCAACATGAGGAAAATCCACACGACCTTCATCAAAGATTCTTTGCTGAGAGTCCACACCAAAAGCAAAACCATAAAGGCGATGAAGTAGCACACATAAGCCCAACGGAACGGATGGAAGTTATTGTAGTGAACTTCGGCTTTCATCTTTGTTTCGTGGTTATAAAGAGCGGGATTGTTTGCACGAGCAACGTCTTCAAAAGCATGAACAGCTTTATCAAGCTCAGCACCTGTTGCCTCCGTGCTCTCCCCTTTTGCAACGGCCCCGATATGACTCACGAAAGCTTTTGTGAGATCCATGAACTTTTCTTGCTGAACCGGATCTAAATCGGCAACTGCGATCCAAGCGTCGCCTTCTTTAGGAGGAACGACCTTAAGCATGCGGCCTGCAGCGACCTCCTGGAAAACTACGAATTGATTTTCGAGGCGTTGCAATGCCTGGAAGTAAGGATCGAGTTTTTCTTTGGATTCACGTTTAGCCTGCAACTCTTGACGAAGAAGAGCGAATCTTTCGCCACCAAAAAGTTCTTCGCCGGTGAACCAGCGTTGATCTTTTGGAAGTTTCATCGCATCCAAAACTTGATGGTTGCGCACTTCAAAGATTTTTTTGTCATGCCATGCTTGCGGAGACAGCATCCACGTCATGACAATCTCCGTCGCCAGACGACCTTCGTACTGCGTTTTACCGTAAACGATTTCAAGCATTTCACGAGCAAAACTGTCGTAAGGCTTAATACGTCCACCGTCTTGCACTTGCAGATAGTTCAGCGCATCCCCTGTTTTTGCAAAAACAGAGACGCTCACAAGTAAGGAGGCAATCAACAACATCAACTTTTTCATATTACTCTTCCCCGTCTTTTTGCGATTTGCGCGCAATTTTAAAATCCAGGTGTTTAAACCACATCAGTAAAACAATTCCCAAACTCATAATCAAAGAACCAAGATATTTCAAAAAACGTCCCGGATCGTGATTCACAGAGAAAATCGAGGCTATGGGCTTTCCTTCTTCTTCTTGAAAGCTCGCCTGATAAATCGTGAGACCTTTGTACTTAAGAGGTTCATTCATTGAAATGACCTGCTCGCCCTTTTCAGGAACTTCCACGACACTTTCGTAAGCCATCGCACGCATTGTGCCCTGATAACGTGTCACCGCGAAGTTTTTAAGCTTAATTTTAAAACCGATATCCGTACGACGATTTCCGTATGTCAAAAGATACACGGCGTTGTTTGTAAACAACTTCACCATGTCATTCAAAAGAACCCAATGTTCTTTGCCATCGAACACGATCTTAATCGCGGATGTTGTCAAAGGCGTCGGACGAGCTGACGGTTGCAAATCCCAATCTTCGATCGCCGAAGGAAGAAAACGCAGAACGCGGAAATTCAAAGCCATCTTAAAGCCCGGATCAAAGACATCACCCTCTTTAACGAAACCTTTTTTACCAGGCTTCACAGAGTCTTTATAGAAAACGACGTAATTGAGGCCCTTTTTGAAAAACAACGTAACGAAGAGTGTTGTTATCTTCCGGCGTTAGGAAAATTTCATTGGCACCACGGCCTTTTTCAGGAGCCTTGCCTAAATGAATTTGCGCCGGACCGAAATTATGAGTCGCAACCGAATCCGACTTTCTTTGCACTAACCACTCAATCACATTCACGTTGGGATTTTGCAGTTGAAAACGCAGACCGGCTCCACCTTTACCGCTTTCATCGACGACGACTTTACGTGAAGGCAAAACATATTTTTTGTAGTCTACAATGCGGATTTCGCCCTCGTAAGCCGGAATCACAACGGGGTGTTTTTCAGACGGTGGGTTCTTAAAGAAATCCACTTCTTGTTCGAGAGTTTTTGAATAGCGGTCGCCATCGAAGGACGTGTACACAACAAGATCTGTTTCAGATGTCTGAACAAGATTGTTGTCTTCACCAATTCCAACACGCATAGAGCCATCAAGACCGTAGTTCATTGTTAGAACTGCTCCCGCAAGCATGACGATGATCCCAATGTGCGCAAGAACAAACGCCGCATGACGTTTTTTCCACGGCCAACGATCCAACATCACCGCAGTGAGGTTGATCACCAAAAGTCCCATAATGCCGTACATGAACCAAGTGTCGTAAACGAGTTTTCGAGCAGCGTACGAATCGTACTTCGCTTCAACGAACGTACCGACCGCCGTGATCGCTGCAATAGAAATGATAATGAAAACAGCCAGCTTAACTGAAGCTAGAGGCTTATTGAGCCTCTTGAGCAGAGATTTTTTGGGCAAAGAGGGTTTATCCAACGAGCCGTCCTTGAAAGCTAAAAAAATTTTAATTGCTGATAGCTATCAATAATTTAAGTCGGCTCGGCTGACTATGCTTTTTACTTTTCGACGCCCTACATTATATGCATCAAATTGTTGCGGATATAGCTCAGGGCAAAGAGAACTTTTTCCTGAACTTTCTTCGCCTCTTCAGGTTTGAGCTTTTTTGTTTTCTCATCCATATACAGAGAGCGATTCATTTCAACTTGCAGAGTGTGTTGATCACGACGGGGATCTCCATACTGCTCTGTGACGCGCCCGCCAAAGTAAGGCCAATTGTAACCCACTTTAAAACCCGCTGTCACATACGCCGCAATCACGAGATCCTTGAATCTTGGATCACAGCTTTTTCCTTTGCTGTCACTGACCACAATGTCAGCGCGAAGTTCCCCTGGATCGCGGTGCTCGCTGGTACCTACGGACGGCATGCTGTGCGCATCAATATGAAAAGTCTTTTTATAACCTTTGGAATGAAGGTCTTGATAAAGAGCGCGCACGCCGCTGTGGAAAGGTTCATAAATCAGTTTTACAAGTTCATCGTGCACTTGCGGTGTCATCGGCTCTTTCATCAGTTGGTGTTTGTAAGTCGTGATCACCCAGTGAAAACCGCGATTGTGAGTTCCCGCCGGATTCACATTTCCAACCACGGAGGACGCATCCACATCTTCAGGAATGCGATTTAAATCGGCGGCATAACGATGCCACTCTGTTTTTACAAAAGGGATGTGGAGTTTATGAAGTGCAGGTTCATACAAAAAGTCCACATAACGGTCGACGTCGCACATCAAAACTTCTTCCGGCAAAGAATTCAGCCACGGCGTTTGTGGTGGAACTTTTTCGCCTGAATGTGGAATCGTTACGATCAATGGGATGTCAGTGGAACTCATAATACTACTCCTTTAGATCTGCTTCAGCTCCGGGCCGCTGGCCCTGCGCTCTGCCCGCGTCCGCGGCTTCAACCCTTGACCTCTTGCCGGGAAAAAGCAAGAATTTAGTAAAGGATAATGCTTATGACGAATGCTCCCAAAGCAAAAATTTATACGCGGACAGGTGACAAAGGAACGACACGTTTGGTGGACGGATCTTGTGTCGAAAAATTCAACCCTCGCGTGGAAGCTTATGGGACAGTCGATGAACTCAATAGTTCTCTTGGCGTTGTCCGTGCGGCTTTGTCATCTGTTACAGAATTGGCTTCATTGGATGCGCCTCTTGAAAAAGTGCAGAATGAACTTTTCAATATCGGAAGTCTTTTGGCCACAGAAAAAGATGAAGTTTTAAAAATGCTTCCGCCGATCACGGAAGAACAGATTCGTTTTCTAGAAGTGCAAATTGACGAATTGACCGTACAACTTCCTGAACTTCGCAATTTTATTTTGCCAGCAGGTCATCCGGTTGCGGCAGCTTTACATGTGGCGCGCACGTCGTGCCGTCGCAGTGAACGCCGCTCGGCTGAAATCGCGGTGAAAGATGACCGCTATATGATGCCTCTTCAATATCTGAATCGCTTGAGTGACTATCTTTTTGTAGCGGCTCGTTGGGCTAATATGAAAACGGGACACGGCGATGTTCTTTGGAAGAAGACTTAATGAAGTTAGAGATCGCAAAACCGGAAGACTCTAAGGCGCTGGTTGAATTTTACAAAGGTTTTCCTCTGCGCGGCCTTGTCGAAATGAAAATTGATCGAGACGGAGATTTTTTTGCTCCCTACTCGATTCAATCGGATCGTCATCTGACTTATCAGCTCAAAGATGATGAAAATAAAATCGAAGGCGTTGCGAGTTTTGTGATGCGTGATGTGCTTTTGGACAATAAAGTTCGTCCTGTCGCTTTTGGTCGCGATCTGCGTATTTCTTCAAATCGCCGTGCGATTTTACAATGGTCTCAGCACTTTTTACCTGTGATGGAAGAAGTATTCCACACCTTTGGCTGCAAACATTTATTTTCGGTTTTAAGTATGAGCGAAGTGCAAGCGATGAATGCTTTTGTGCGCCCGCGCACGATGAAGCGTCCTTTGCCACACTATTATCTTTTCCGAAGATTCAATATGGTGTCTGTGCATGGACGACTGCCATGGGCGCAAAATCCACTTCCACATTTGCGCATTCGCCGCGGCAACGAAAACAATGTCGACGCTTTGATTTATTATATTATTCAAAAATCCCGTCAGAAGGATCTTTCCACTGTTTGGGATGCGCAGAGCTTTCACGATAAACTCGATCGTTGGAAAGGTCTAAAGCTTGAAGATTTCCTGATTGCGTTTGATAAAGATGACAATATCGTGGGCTGTGCAGCGCCATGGTCGTCAGGCGGCATTCAAGATTTTATTCCGATGGAGTACTCTCTGCGTGCGCACAACTTCCGTCAGTTTTTAAAGTTTGGAAAGATGTTGGGTTGGACAAGAACTCTGACCAAACCTTATTCTCGCTTGAAGATCGAAGCGGGATTTAATTTTAAATATTTGAATTTCTTATTTGCCGATAACGGAGATATTTTTGAAAGCCTTCTTTGGAAGGCTTATGACGAAGCTCGCGATAATGAATTTTTAGTCTACAATCAAATCCGCTCAGAATACATCTATCGTCGCCCGCAAAATTGGATTGTCGCGAAGATGCCATTTGGGGTTTATGTGCTTTTAGCTCCCGACCAGGAACCGCCTAAATTTTTACATCCCGGAAATGAAAAACCGATTGAGATGGAACCGTTTTTCGCGCTTTAGAAGATAGATAAAGACGCCCTTGCAGCGCAAAGGTCGTCTTTTATAGATTCAAAACTACCAACGAACAGTCATAGCGACAGATTTTTGAGACTCATTGCCCTTAGCATCCAAAGCTGTGATCTCATAGGTATAACTCACACCCTGTGAAATACTGGAATCAGTGTACTTTGATGAAGTAGTTTCATTCAGCCTTACTCCGTTACGATAGATTCGGTATTTTGCAACGCCCACATTGTCCGTCGCCGCCGTCCAACTCATCGCCGTACGGTATTGTGTCTTTTTACCTACTTTATACGACTCCAAAGTCGCCTTGAAATTCTGCGGAACGGAAGGAGGAGTGACATCACCCAAATAAGGATTTCCTACGGAAAGAGTCGCCGTTCCAGCATCCACGAAAAGTGGAACATTCGAAGCTGCAAACAAAGTCGTCCCGACCTGAGGGTCGATAATTTTAAATGACTTCACCTGCAAGGCACTGCCCGTTGTTGCATCAGATACAGTGAGATAGTACTTCTCTGTACTTAAATCCGAAACCAGAGCGGAAATATCAAAGTAGAATGTTCCTTCTTTTTCAACAGTGGTTCCATCAAAGGCAAAATCGCCGCCAATATTTGAAAATGCAAATGGCTTCCATGTGGTATTCGGAGTTGTTTGCATATTTGAAGAAGATCCCAATTGCACCGCCACTTGATTACGGCGAGCGTGCGACAAAGTCACTTCAACCAACGCTTTTGACACTGCGGGAGCATACGATGCAAAGAACACCGTCGAGGTTTGTGTCACCGGCAAACGACCTGTCACATTCCAACCTGGAACTGTCGTCGTGGTTCTAAAAGCGTCGTATGAAGCCCACGAATACCCTTGGTTACCCCAGTAAACGCCCCAAGAATTTGCCACTTTGAAGGCTCCCAACTCAGAAGGCTCAACCAAGCCGTTTCCATTGATGTCCGTCCAGATGTTGTCATCGTAACCAACGATAGTCATTGCATGACCGCCCAATTTACCATTGAGATGGGTGACGATCTTTTGCCCCACAAATGGATTACTTATCGCTGATGGATTGGCTTTCACCGTGTTGAACACCCAGCTATTAATGTAGGTGCCCATCATCAAAACATGTCCGTTCAGAAGAACTTGTTTGACGTTGGCAATCGCTGCATCCGTATTGATAGCGACAGAGACGAAAGGAGATAATCTTGCACCCAGAGCTTCTTTCCAAAGAGCAGAGTTCAAACTCCACGCACGAAAATCAGCATCCACGGGAAACTCCGCATTTAAAGGCGCACCATGCTTTTCCAGAACAGAAAACGCGTCTGAAAAACTCGCGCCATCGTCGACACCTCCGTTAATAAGATTGTAGGTCCATTTCGGAGAAAGAACTTTTTGTTGCGCTGATTTATTATCACAACCCAAGGTCAAACAAAGTTCATGACTGGCCAGATAATAAGTACTCGCAAATGCCACGCACGACGCTTGAGGTCCCTGATTCACGATCACCGGAAATGACGGCAAGGCCGAGTTATCCAACTGAGCCGGAATATCTAAAGTCCCTAAGGAACTGACCTCCGTAATATTAGCGGCAGCTCCAGAAGTTTCTGCATCCACTTCTGGAAGAAAGGCCTCTTTTTTGATTGGAACAAGGCCGTGTTTTTTTCTTTCGTGGTTCACCCGCGATGCTCCTAGAGCATTCAGACGAATCCTCTTTAATTTTCTTTTCTCTAAAGAGACCTGCTCTTCAGGACTGATAGGTTTAAGGCCCGTTTTCATAAAGGCTGCGTGAGCTTGCAATGGGAGTACATGACAGAAGACCACGAAAACTGACAGTGCTGCTCGAAGGCATTTCGTTGAGCGAATCATAGCTGAATCTCCGGTGTTGATTGAGTATCCTTCATCGGAAAAAATCAAAAAAACTAAGCTTATTTTTGGCACCTTGGGCAGTTTACTGATCCCAGCTCCTCTACAAAGGAGCCTGGACAGGCCTTGGTTTTGCTGCTCTTTTGGATGATGAAAACGATCCCGAGCCGTCTCAGTTTGAAACACATGACAAAACTCCTCTGTGGAGTGGGTTTTCTATGGGCTCTTTCTGCCAATGCGCAAGATGCTATGAGCGTGGGTCCTACCGACAACAATAATATTTCTTCGGCGGATCGTATCGCACGCACTTTGATTGAGACTCTTCCTGATTCAGGAACTAAAAGTGGTCTTTTACGCTATTACCAGATTTTAAATCCTCAAGCTTATACAAGTGATAACGATGTTGCGATCAACAATACCGGCGTTGCCCACTTCTTTGAATATCACTTTAAAAACAATGCTTGCTTTGCAGAAAAGGCATTGCGTTTTTATCATGACGTTCGTTCGACAACAAAAATTTCGCAAAAAACAAATCCCGAAGAGAAACGCAACAGCCGTCCCTCTTTAGGGGACAAATCCGGCAACACTCGCAAAGATCTTCCCGAAGGCTGGCTTTACAACAAAGCTTTAAAGTATGCTAACGGCAATCCAAATTTAGCACTCACTTTAATTGGCATGTGCGGGCATGACGACACCAAACAAGGGAACTTCGCAAACTCACAAGTCGAAAGCAAACTTGCTAATGCCGGTTTTAATCACGAAGCTCTTTTCTTAGCTGGCGAGGACGGTGCTCAAGATTCACCATGCCCTCCTTTGACTTCTGACTTTTTCATTTCTGGTTCTTTGGGACGAAAGGATGATATCGAGGACGCTCTAAAAAAGAGAATTCTGAAAGTTCAATATCCTGGAAAAACATCCGTACAGATCGCCTCTAAGAACTATCACGTCTTGGGCGCGGCCTTCATGACTTGTCAGATGATTGAAGCGGGTCTTTCTCCCTTTTTGGCTGTGCGTGTAGAATCCATGGCAGCGAATTTGTACCGTGGTATTCGTCTTTGCCAAAGCATTGAAGTTCCAGCGAGCCTTTTTTGGAAATTGCAAAGACATCCTGAAATCCGCAAACGTCCCGCGAGTTATCGCTTTGAAGACGCCGTTATAGCAAAGGCTTTGGAGTACGGTCGCAACAAAACATGTCTTTCACAAAAATCCAAAGACGATGCTCTTTGTGAACTTTTGCAAACCGTCGGTGCTCCGTTTGATCTTTCAATTCAACGTCTTGAAGATCGCGCTAAAGGACTTATTGAAAAATACATGGACAACATGATTGCTAGCGGTCTCTACGCTGCATGGCATGTCAGCGGAGAAATTGCAGGGATCAGTCTTCCTTGCTCTCGCTCACAACTTTTTGGTCCGCATCCGTTCATGAAATGGCTGGTGTCGCAGGCCGAAGTGCCCCTGAATATTTGCGGCAGTGGCCTGTCTGTAGAATCGTGCCGCAAAGCTTTGGGCACGATCAGCAGTTGGGAAATTGATTTTGATTGGACCGTGTCTCAGCACATGGCTGGCGCGAAATTCGCAGCCAGCGTCTGTAAGCCTTACCCACAAGGTCGAAGTTCGATGAACGAATCCTGCGATTAAGCGGCTTTTTTAATACCCGTCAAATTCTCAAGGTTTCCAATAGTTGTTGTTAAACCTTCTGTTGAATCATTCAAGCTTGAAGCGGCTTCAGAAATTGTCTCTGAAGAAGCAGCGTTCGTTTGGGTTGCCTGATCCAATTGATTCATCGCTTGAGTGATTTGTGATACACCCGTGCTTTGCTCTACACTCGCTGTTGCGATTTCATTATTAAGGCCTGCCACTTTATTAACTGAATCTACGATCTTTTTAAGAACTTCATAACTTGAATCAGCTACTTTTTGTCCCTGTTCGATTTGCGTGACACTTTCAGAAATCAAATCAGAAATTTCTTTTGCTGAAGTGGCACTTCTTTGCGCCAAGGCACGAACAGCATCAGCAACGACCGCAAAACCTTTACCTTGTTCACCCGCGCGAGCCGCTTCCACCGCTGCGTTAAGAGCCAAAAGATTTGTTTGGAATGCGATATCATCAATCACTGTGATGATATCTTCAATTTTCTTGGAAGATTTTACGATGTCTTGCATAGAAGTCATAAGACTTGCGATCTCACGAGAACCTTCCTCCGCGGAACCTTTAGAAACTTGTGAAAGTTCAGAAGCCAGTTTAGCGTTATCGGCATTGAGTTTGATCATGCTTGAAAGCTCTTCAAGAGACGCCACTGTTTCTTCAAGAGAAGCTGCGGATTCTGTTGATGCCGCAGAAAGGGCCGAGCTTGAACCCGTCAAATTTGCCACAAGATTGCGGATTTGCGAGTACGCTGCCGCCAAAGCTTCTGTTTGCAAACGGATACCTTGTTTCAACGCATTTGATGCCATCAACATTGTCAGGGAAAGACCGATGATCATCACAGCCACACTGCCCAACGCCCACTGAGCGTAAACCATTGCGGCTTCAACCGCGCCACGAGTACGAGCCTCTAAAGATTTTTCGAACTCATTGATAGGCTCACCGATAGTTGCGATGAACTTATGATAAGCTTCATCGTGCATCAGCGCTCTTGCCATATTCAAATCTGGATCTTTTTTCACCGTGAACTTTCCAGCGTCGTCTTTGAAAAGACCTTTCGCTGCATTCATCGCCACAGTTTCGGTTTCCACTAGTGCGTTGGATCTTTTTTCAGCTTCTTCTAAAAGGGCAAATTCTTCCGTCGTGAAACCCGCTTCCTTCATTAATTCTTTCAAAGCGACTTTGCGGCCGTCAGGACGCGCCTTTTCACCGTTTCTAACCGCGATGATATCAAAATATTCTTTTTCGTACTTAGAATCACCTGTCACAACGAAAGTACGCGCCGTACGAGTCAAATTAGCAGAACCATCTCGAAGTTCTTGCGCAAGCTTCATGGAAACGAACTTCGATTCGTGAGCTTTATTAAGTTCTTTTTCATAGAAAAAAGCTGTCCCAATACAGACGTACAACGCTAGAACTAAGCCGACAGAGAAAAAATTAAAAAGACGAACTTTTGCAAACACATTCATGGAAGAAACCTCGAGTTTTAAGTTGGAGGACTCTTCGGTTTCCTAACAAAAATTTAAAGCAGTAATTCTTGTTTATATGAGAGGATTTTCACCAGATGTGAAAGTTTCCCGCACTTGTGGCCAGAACCAATCCAATTGAGGATCAGAAGCAATAACGTCTTTAATTAAGACCTTAATGTCCGTTTTCGTTGAGATTTCGCGGCGAAGCCAAATCTCGATTTCATCATATCCTGGACCAATGATGGTGATTTCAACACGACTTAAAAAATGCAAAAGATGAAGGTCCTGAGTGGCAACGGCCTTCCCTTCCGTTTTTCCGCGTATGAAATTGAGAACTTCAGCTTTGATATCAGCAAAAGACCGATAGTTGATTCGGCGAAGAATCAAATCCGCACGATGATCGCGATTGATCCAACGTTGATGAAGACCTCTTTGCACTAAATTAATTAAGAAGTTGCGCAATACACTAGGGACCAGACGAAAATCTTCGTCCGGCAACGACATCACCTGCATCAAATCAACGTAGCGAGCCGATTCCTGGCCGCGACGAAGGGAGGTGAGTACTTCTGGTATTCTCAAAAGAGATTCGCGAATCCCCAGAAGATCAATTCCTGCTCCATCCGTGAAGTAGAGAATTCTCATACTTCTATCATGACTTAACTTTTGAGAATGTGTGTAGAAATTTAAACAATCAAGACCATGGTCCAGCTTGTATTTTTTAGTGCCGATCCCCCGCCTTTTTGATAGGATTGTGAGAGGCCCAAGGACTAGGCCGATCATTAGACAAAGGATTGTACAACTGTGATTTCACGTAACCCGAAGAATCAACGCCCTCCATTTGAAAGATGGTACGCCTACATTCTCTTTGTGTTTGTTGGTTACTGCATTGCTGACTTAGCTATCTTGGCTTACAGAGATCGCATGCTTCCTCAATCGGCTCCCCCATCGCATCCAAAATCTGCACAAATCGATTCCAGCGTCAGTCGCGGCGCTTACAACAGCATAACCAGCCGTAACATGTTTGCTTCCAATGGCCAAATTCCTGATGCCTTAGTGGATAAATCCAAAGGTGCCGAAGCGCAGAAAGAAGACGAACCTGTTCCTTCACAATTGCCGTTGAATTTGATCGGAACTTTGGTGCATTCCAACCCTGAAAAATCCATTGCCGCGATTGAAGTTCGTGGCAAAAACCAAGTTGTTTCTTACAGTCCGGGAAAAGAGATTGAAGGCATGGCTTCAATCCTAAAAGTAGAGCGTCAAAAAGTGATTTTCCGCAACCTCAACTCCAACCGTCTTGAGTACATCGAAATGAAAAAAGAAGGTAACAAGGTGGCGTTCGGCGGCGCTCGTCCCATGGGTGGCGGTACAGGACGTGAAGTCATGAAAACGGGAGAAAACAATTTCACGATCAAACGCGCCGACCTTTTGAAATACACAAACGATCTTTCAAGTATTTTGATGCAAGCCCGTGCTGTTCCCAATCGTGAACCCGGTACTGGAAATATCAATGGCTTCCGCCTTCTTGATATGCAGCCAGGAAGTATTTATGAGCAACTCGGTTTGCAACGCATGGACGTGATTAAATCTGTCGATGGAACTCCGGTTGATAGCCCCGCAAAAGCGATGGAGCTTTACAACACTCTCAAAAATTCACCAAAGGTGACTTTGCAAGTTGAGAGAAACGGCAAAAACGAAACTATGACTTATAATATTCAATAATCCTCAAGGATAGAGGAGAGGGAAAATGAAAAAAACCGTCAGCATAGGAATTGCTTCATTGATGACAGCCCAGTTAGTGGGCCCCGCAGCGAATGCACAGTTTGAGGACTTTCCACCTCCTCCTCCACCACCGGATTTTGGCGATTCTGGCGGCGGACTTCCAAATCCGAGCGATTCATTCTCTTCAGGTCCTTCAGCAACGCCTGGTTCTAACAGTGGCTCGAATCACAAAGGCGCTGCTGGTGGCAATGAAGTCATGAACAAAAGTGCGAAAGAGAAATTTGCTAAAGCTCCGATTGAAGATATCAATAGCAAAAACTTTCCTGAGACGATTGAGTCTTTCGACTTTCCGAACGTGGAAATCACAGACATCATCAAAGCGATCAGTGAATTGACAGGAAAAAACTTTATCATTGATCCAGGTGTGCGCGGAAAGATCACAATCATCGCACCATCTAAAATCACTGTTGCGGAAGCTTATAAAGCTTTCCTTTCTGCCCTTGCGATCAACGGTTTCACCGTAGTTCCTTCAGGCAGCTTCTTAAAAGTGAAGTCGGCAAGAAATGCTCAACGCGACAACATTGAAACATTCTCTGGCGCTTACTATCCAAACTCGGATCAAATGATCACTCGTATCATTCACTTGAAGCACATTTCAGCAGCGCAAGTGAACAGAGATCTTCGTATTCTTCCGTCTAAAGATGGTGAAATGAATATCTATGAGCCAACGAACTCGATCATCATCTCTGACTACGGCTCTAACATTGACCGCGTGATGAAAATCATCAGCCAGTTGGACGTCCCGGGATTTGAAGAACAACTTGAAGTTATTCCTATTAAGTACGCAAAGGCCAAAGATCTTGCGGACCTCGTTGACAAGATTGTTAACAAAGGAAATAAAACTCAAGGTGGCGCGCCAGGAACTTTCACAGCGGGTGTTCCGCGCTTCTCTCGTTCCGCGGGAGCGACGTCGCAACAGGGTGCAAGCTTCTTTATGGCCATCCCCGATGACAGAACAAACTCTATCATCGTAGTCGGAAATAAATCAGGTATCGTTCGTGTTAAAAAATTGATCTCTCAACTTGATTTCAAAATCCGCGCAGAAGAATCTGGCGGCGTTTATGTTTATCACGTGAAAAATGGCGATGCTGAAAAATTGGCACAAACTCTTCAAGGTGTGACGAAAGATGCTTCTCCAAAACCGCAAACAGGCGGTAGCATTCTTTCCCCTATCGGCGTTGGTGGTCAAATGCAGGCTCCGCAAGAGATCTTCGGTGGCGATGTTAAGATTGTCGGCGATAAAACGACAAACAGCTTGATCATCACGGCCAGCAAACAAGATTACGAAGTGGTTTTGAATCTTTTAAATAAAATCGACACTCCTCGCGATCAGGTTTTTGTTGAGGCGATCATCATGGAGATGAGTGCCAACGACGGAACTTCTTGGGGTATTGGTTACTATAAATACGGCGACTCTGGTTACGGCAAAGTGGGTTTCAATGGTATTGATAACCTGAATACACTCTTGAGTCCGACGGGTGGTAACGGGGCCGTGATTGGTTTTGGTGAAGGTAAAGTTGTTGAGGTCACAGATCCTGTGAGCAAAACAAGCTTGAAGATTCCAAACCTTTTGGGCTTTATTAACTTCTTAAAGACAGCGAAAAAAGCCAACATCCTCTCCACTCCTCAGATCATGACTTTGGACAATCAAGAGGGTGAAATTGAGGTCGGTGATAAAGTCGTCGTGGGTTCGAATGCGACAAGCAGCGGAACAAGCGGTACGACAGTCACAACACCTGTGTTTGAAGATGCAACGATCAAATTGAATTTGAAACCGTTCATCAGCCCAACGACAAATGCGATTCGTATGGAAATCAAACAACAGGTTTCTCAGCTTTCAACAGCAAGTACGCCAAAAGCGTTCCAAGACTCGACTCAGCCTTTGGCGAAACGTTCGATCAAAACTGTGATCAACGTGAACAACGGCGATACAGCGATTCTGGGTGGTTTGATGAGAGAACAAGACATCGAATCTGTGACGAAAGTTCCACTTCTCGGCGATATTCCTATTTTGGGTTGGTTGTTTAAGTCCCGCACGATTGTGAAGGACAAAACAAACATGGTGGTGTTCTTAACTCCGAAAATTGTGAGAAACTCTGCCGATACGAACCAAATCGTGTCTAAAAAGCTGGACGAGCGTCTTGATTTCATCAAATCTCAGGGCGGCGTGGATCCTTATGGTAAAAAGATGGATGAAATTCAACGTCGCGCTCAGGGCACTGCGAGCGATGTTCCAGCCCCTGCTATTGAAGAGGAATAATAAGAATGGCCTCCGTGGATATTCAAACGATCTTAACTAAAGCAACATCCCTGACACAGGACCAAGTGCGTTCTGTGTTAGCCAATCCTTCCGTGGTGAGACCCGTCACGGTCGGAGAAGCTTTAGCCGCAAAAGAATTTTCCACGGCGGATGAAGTCGTCGCCGATCTCTGCAAAGAATTGGGACTGGATTTTATTCGCGACATCCCTGTCAGCGATATCGCCGTCGACTTGATCCGAGACATTCCTATTAACTACGCC
>NZ_CAMLDV010000083.1 GCF_946478835.1 uncultured Bdellovibrio sp.
GCTCTGTGTATAGCTATTATTGTCGCCCTTCGGTGGCGCATGGATGCGCGAACCGGCGAAGCCGGCGCCGTTGAGCATGGATGCGTGCCGCCCGCAGCACTAAGCCTCAGAACCAACCCACAGCGCGCACCGAGAGTTGCAAATTGAGCAAAAAAAAGCCCCGATGTTTCCACCGGGGCTTTGAAGTTCTAACTAAGAACTCAGAATTACTTCTGCTCAGCTGCACGCTTAGCTTGGTATTTCTTCGCAAGTTCTTCTTGGATGTTACGAGGTACTGGAGCGTACTTCGCGAATTCCATAGAGAACTCACCTTTACCTTTAGTACCTGAACGAAGATCAGTTGAGTAACCGAACATTTCAGTCAATGGTACTTCCGCTTCGATAACGCAGTTACCTTCGAAAGCAGTAGTTCCTACGATAGTACCACGGCGTTGGTTGATTTGACCAACCGCTGAACCTTGGTATTCGTCTGGAACAGTTGTCTCAAGCTTCATGATAGGCTCAAGAACTGTTGGTTTCGCAGCACCGTACACTTCACGAAGAGCCGCCATACCAGCGATTTTAAATGCCATGTATGAAGAGTCGACGTCATGGTAAGCACCGTCTTCAAGAACAACTTCAACGCCAACAATTGGGAAACCAATGAGTGGACCCTTAACAGTTTGTTCTTTGAAACCTTCTTCAACAGCTGGGATGAATTCTTTTGGAATACGACCACCCACAACTTTGTTGTCGAATTTAAATACGGAGCCATCTTCTTGCGGAGGAAGTGGAGCGATTTTACCAACAATCTTCGCGTACTGACCCGAACCACCCGTTTGTTTTTTATGAGTGTAATCGAATGCAGCTTCTTGAGAGATTGTCTCACGGTAAGCAACCTGAGGTTGACCTACGATCACTTCACAGTTGAACTCACGCTTCATGCGCTCAACGTAGATTTCCAAGTGCAACTCACCCATACCAGAGATGATAGTCTCATTTGATTCCTCGTCACGGTGTACGCGGAATGTAGGGTCTTCCTTACGGAATTTTTGCAACGCTTTAGAGAAGTTATTCGCAGCAGTTTTGTCCTTAGGAGCAACTGCCAAAGAGATAACTGCGTCTGGAACGTGCATAGATTGCATAGATGCGTGGATGTTCTCGTCACAGAAAGTATCACCAGATGCACAGTCGATACCGAACAAGGCAACGATGTCACCAGCGTAAGCTGTATCGATATCTTCCATCTTATCAGAGTGCATACGAACCAAACGAGGAATCTTAACAGATTTCTTGTTCACTTGGTTCACGATGAAATCACCTTTAGACATCTTACCTTGGTAGATACGCATGTAAGTCAACTGACCAAATGGAGTCTCTTGAAGTTTGAACGCCAAAGAAACCAATGGTTTGTTGTTGTCTGGGAACAGGTCAAATTTCTCTTCGTTCTTGTCAAGATCAAGAGCTTGCTCTTTTTTCTCAGCAGGAGACGGAAGATAGTAAGTAACCGCGTCCATCAAACGTTGAACACCTTTGTTTTTGAAAGCAGAACCGCAAAGAACTGGAACAAGTTTCAAGCCGATAGTTCCTTTACGGATAGCAGCGCGAATCTCTTCAGTTGTTGGTTCTTCTTCCATCAAGAATTTCTCTTCGATAGCAGAGTCGATATCAGCCAACTTACCGATCATGATTTGACGGTATTTTTTCGCTGTTTCAACTAGATCCGGTGGGATCTCGCCAACAACAACGTTTTCACCGTTTTCACCTTCGTTGATGTAAGACTTCATATCAGTCAAATCAACGTGACCTCTGTGTTGATCTTCCAAACCGATTGGGATTTGGATCATCACTGCGTTCAAGCGCAATTTTTCAATCAAAGCGTCAGTTACACGGTAAGGGTTCGCACCTTGACGGTCCAATTTGTTAACGAAGGCCAAACGAGGAACGTTGTAACGTTTCATCTGACGGTCAACTGTGATGGACTGAGATTGAACACCGGCAACACCGCAAAGAAGAAGAACGGCACCATCAAGAACGCGAAGAGAACGTTCAACTTCAACTGTGAAGTCCACGTGCCCCGGAGTGTCGATCAAATTGATTGTGTAGTCTTTCCAGTGAACTTGCGTCGCCGCAGACTGGATAGTGATACCTTTTTCTCTCTCTAGATCCATGGAGTCCATTGTTGCACCGACGCCGTCTTTACCACGAACTTCGTGGATAGCGTGGATACGGCCTCCATAGAACAAAATACGCTCAGAAGTCGTCGTTTTTCCCGAGTCGATGTGAGCCGAGATACCGATATTTCTGACCATATCAATATTCCATTTTTTGGACATAACTTTACCCTTCTTAATTGGTCGTTGTTTTAATAGTTATATTTATGAAAGCATTCGGATTATCACCAAATAAAGCCGAGTGCAAAAGAAGATTCTAGGCTAGGCCAGTGACGCAATGCAACGCTAAAGGCGCCGCTCTCTCTTTGAGGCGGACCTTGGCTTGGCGTAGCGCCTAGGCTTGACGTAAACTTGGTGGCATGACGGACCTCCACGAACTGCTGACCACGAATTTTAATTTTACCTCTTTCCGAGGAGAGCAAGAAGCTATTTTGCGCAAAGTTTGGGCAAATGAAAATCTCCTCGCATTAATGCCGACGGGAATGGGAAAAAGCCTCTGCTTTCAGTTTCCAGCCAAGATTCGCGAGGGATTGGTCGTGGTTATTTCGCCCCTAATCGCACTCATGCAAGATCAGGTTTTTAAGGCCCAAGACCTGGGGATTCCCGCTACATTTCTTAGTTCAACATTGAGTCGTGATGAACGTTTGTCAAGGCAGGCTCGGATTGCCGCCGGAGACTTTAAACTGCTTTATGTCACTCCCGAGCGTTTTCGCAAAACCGAATTCCTAGAGGCGATCAAAGGCAGGAAGATCCAGCTTTTGGCCGTCGATGAGGCTCACTGTATTTCGCAATGGGGACATGACTTCCGCCCGGACTATTCCCGCGTGGGAGAATTTCGCGCGCTCTTGGGAAATCCTCCAACGCTGGCACTGACAGCGACGGCAACTCCGGAAGTGCAAAAAGATATTCTCGCAAAACTATTTATGCCGGAGGCGGAGATTATTTCTGCCGGAATTGAAAGACCGAATCTGGCTTTGAATGTTCACGACATCTACGGCATCGACGAAAAGATCCGTGCAATTGTGGGACTTCGTCATCAGCACGGGGGCGCGGCCATTGTTTATTGTTCTCTCATTCAAACTCTCAAAAAAGTTTCTTCCTCTTTAAATCGGCTGGGCATTGAGCATTTGATTTATCACGGAGATCTTCCTCCGCAGGACCGCAAGCGCAATCAAAAAAGATTTATCACCGAAGCGGCACCGCTGATGATTGCCACTCCCGCATTTGGTTTGGGAATTGACAAAGACAACGTGCGGGTTCTGGTTCATGCAGAAACACCAAGTTCCCTGGAGTCTTACTTTCAGGAAGTCGGACGCGCGGGGAGAGATGGCAAAGAGTCCTCTTGTCATTTGCTCTATGATCAGGATGATGTCACGATTCAAATGGAGTTTTTAAAGTGGTCGCATCCCGAACCTGAGTTCATTCGTAAAATCTATCAATTGATTGATGAAAAGCGCATGCAAGTCGATCAGGGCGGTTTTGATTTCTTGCGCGAGCAAATGAACTTTAAAAATCGCCGGGATTTCCGTTCAGAAGCGGCGGTGAGTATTCTCGAACGCTGGGGATGTTTGGAAAAATCCGACGATCCATTTCCTTACGTCTGTGTGCATGCGCCGACGGACGAGCAGTTCGCTACTGAAAATGGAGCGGAGATTTTAAAAGCTCAGAATACAAAACTGCTCAAGATGGTGCAGTGGGCGACACAGGATTCTGAATGTCGCCTGAACAGAATTTATCATTACTTCGGGCATGAGCATGAAACACCTTGTGGAAAGTGTGATGTCTGTAGAGCGAGAAACGGAGGATAGAAAATGAAAATGTCTTTCAAAGTTCTTTTGTTCGTCGGCTCAATGTTTTTCGTGTCGTCGGGCTTAGCTGCAAAACTTCCTCTTGAAAAATTAAAAATGCCTGCGGGATTTAAAATTTCCGTGTGGGCCACGGTGCCCGGGGCACGTTCTTTAGCGCAAGCTCCTGATGGCCGTATTTTTGTGGGCACTCGTAGCGGCGACAAAGTCTATGTCGTACAAAATGGGAAGACCCAAGTTTTGGCGCAGGGCCTGGACACGCCGAACGGCGTTGCCTTTAAAGACGGAAAACTTTATGTCGCAGAAATCAGTCGCATCTTGGAGTTTGACGTCAGCAAACAAACAGCTTTGCCGATGAAGCCGTCCCGCATTTTAGAACAAAGATTTCCTTCGGACACTCATCACGGTTGGAAGTTCATCCGCTTTGGTCCTGATGGATTTCTTTATGTTCCTGTTGGCGCCAACTGCAATATTTGCGATCCGGGAAAAGAATACGCGCGCATTTACAAAATTGATGTGAACGGAAATTCAAAAGAAGAAGTCGCGCAAGGCATTCGCAACACTGTCGGCTTTGATTTTCATCCAACGACAAAAGAACTGTGGTTCACCGATAACGGACGCGATTGGTTGGGGGATGATCGTCCACCTGATGAGCTCAATCGTTTGACGAAAATCGGCGAGAACTTTGGTTTTCCTGTTTGCCATGGGAAAGACATTTTAGATCCCGAATTTGGCAAGGAAAAATCGTGCAAGAATTTTACTCCTCCTGTTGCTGAATTGCGGGCGCACGTGGCGGCTTTGGGAATGCGTTTTTATACCGGAGCGATGTTTCCGGCGGAATATAAAAACAGCATCATTCTTGCTGAGCATGGATCCTGGAACCGCTCGACAGCCCAAGGCTACCGTCTGACGTTTGTAAAGCTGAACGGTTCACAAGTTGAAAAAACGGAAGGGTTTATCGAAGGTTGGCTGCAAGGGGACTCCGCGTGGGGACGTCCTGTGGACGTAGAAGTTCTGAGCGATGGTTCAATGCTTGTCTCTGACGACAAGGCCGGCGTTATTTACCGCGTGACGTATCAGGGGAAATAATGGTCGTAAAGGTTCAGCACTCCTCAGTGGATTTTCCTGACGCTCGCGACACGCTTGCAGAAGGAATCATTGCGGTCGGAGGAAAGTTAGATGTGGGAACGCTGTATGCGGCTTACTCTCGCGGAATTTTTCCGTGGCCTCAGCCGGGGCTTCCTATGCTTTGGTTTTCTCCTGAACAGCGGGGTGTTTTAGAATTCAAAGACTTCAAGGTTCCAGAAAGTCTGCGTCGGTATCGTCGCCGAAATCCGCAAATTGATTTCACCGTAAATAAAGATTTTCACCAAGTGATCGAAGAGTGTTCAAAACAACCACGTCCGGGACAAGAGGGAACGTGGATCACGCCGATGATGAAACGCGCGTATTTGGATTTTTTTAAAGAGGGATACTGTCTCTCGATTGAAGTGCGCGAAAACAATATCGTGATCGGAGGAATCTACGGCGTTCTTGTCGAAGGTGTTTTCAGTGGCGAAAGTATGTTTTATAAAAAACCCAACGCTTCCAAATTGGCGTTGTGGTTTCTTGTCGAGCTTTTGCAAAGCCAAGGTCACGATTGGATTGACGTGCAAATGGTGACTCCCGTGATTGGAAGTATGGGAGGCAAATATGTCGACCGCGAAGACTATCTTGAGATGCTAAAAAAGCGTCATCAAGATCTCGGCTTTGAGTGATCACTCTTTAGTCAGTGAGCTCACTTTGAGCTTCACCGGGAATTTGTTTCATAGGTCGCTTTGCGATCTCTTTTATATTCGAAATGATTACGGGTTTTTCATGCCATGGTTCTTGCTCTCCCGTCCTCGAGATAATGGAACGGAGATGATATGAAAGCCCATTTATTAGGAGCTGCCGCTGCAGTTCTTCTGAGTGTTCTTGCTGGAACCCCCGCTCATGCCCAATCCCAAGGGAGTGTGGCCGTAGCTAAGAGCCAGCTTACTGTTGGTCAGAGATATTATATCTCTGCGGATTCTTTGAACGTTCGTTCAAGCAACTCGACGACGGCAAATAACGTTGTCGGTAAGCTTGTAAAGAACGACATCGTAGAAATCTATGATGTGTTGAACGAAGCCACACCTTTGGTGCAAGTGAAGATTATTAAGTCTTCCAATATCTCAAGCACAGCGGCTCCTGAGCTGTATGTTTCTAAGGACTACTTGAGTGCCGTTCTTGTTGTCACTCCAGAGTCGAATTCAAAGTATTTCGTGATTCAGAATATTGCGACAGAAAAGACACGTATTTATGAGCGTTGCACGACGTCTCCAGGTTGCCCTCACACATTGGTGATGGAAACAGACACTGTTGTGGGTCGTCCTGAAGAAGGAACTGACAGTGATCCTAACGCGTTTAAAACGTGGGTGGGTCACGGTCGTATTGCTTCGTGGGTGAAGTTCTATCAAGACGGTCTTGGTTTTTATCCTCGTTGGTACACTCCAGGCCAAGACATCAGCACGATTCCAGATCCGGTAACAGACAGCATAAGTTTGTTAATGGGTGGAAGAAAGTGGATCGTTAAAAACTCTCAAGGTAAAACTTCAAACTATGGAGCTTTCGGTTGGTATGCAGCGAAGCTTTCTCCTGAAGGTGAAGACGGCGTGAACTACCAATGGATCCACGGGACGATTGGTTGGGGTAAAGACGGTGCGAAACCTATTGAGATGACTCGCGGTAAGATGATCAACTTCTTCTCAAATCCGGGTTCACATGGTTGCACGCGTTTGGAAAACAGAGCAGTAGCATACATGAGACACTTGTTGCCAGTAGGCACAGATATCTACCGTGTCTACGCAAGAGAAGCGACTCGTGAAGTGGCTCCGTACTCGCGCTACAGAAGTGCCTACAACAATCCATTCCGTTGGGAGTTTATGTTGTTAACGAATGGTGCGGCAGAGTCCGGCGGTTTGACAGCGGATGCAAACACGATCCGTTCACAAGGTGTTCGCGTGAGTTCAGCTAACTTGATCGAACAAGGTATTTACGAGGTAAATCATTATCCAACAGTGATGGGACTTGATTATACGAAGTCAGCGGCTTCGGGTAAATCAGGCGACCGTTATAACATCGACAAGAAAAACAAAGGTGCTTCGAATTTCAGAGGTTATTTCTTGGTTGATGAAGGTCGTTTCGTAAACTACCAACATCCAAGTTACTCTGCGACAGGTGGTGCGGTTCGTACGGGTGGTTTGTCAGCGTTCAGAACATCGGTTCCTGAATACTTGACGGCAACTCCTGGTCCTATCCAAATCCCTGCAATCAATCGTTAATTTTTCGTCTCTCCAGAGAGGCTATTTTAGCCTCTCTGGCTCCTGTCTCGCTCTGAGACGTTGCTAAGCCTTAATTGTTCTTCGTACAAAGTTTAGACAGGCCAAGTGGCTTAAACCCTTGAAAGACCGGGGGTATAGCCGTTGCATTTTATTTCCTCGAATCATTAATTTTTCGGGAGGAAGTATGTCTAAGAAGAATTTATTGGCTAAGGGCCTTGTGACTTTGTCTCTATTCACGCAGCACTTCGCGTGGGCACAAACAACAAAGACAGTGGAAAGACCACCACAGTTTGTCGCATTTGCATTTGACGGCTCCTACAATAATGAAATCTGGCAGTACTCTCGTGATTTTACAAAACACAAGAAATCAGAAGGCGTTGATACGCACTTCACATTCTTTATTAACCCTGTTTATCTTTTAACTCCTGCAACGAAATCTATTTATAAAGCTCCAGGTGGAAATCGCGGTTCAGCGATAGGTTGGGGTGATGACAATCCAGATGTTTCCGAGCGCGTAAACCAAATGAACGATGCTTATCGTGAAGGTCATGAGATCGGTTCGCATGCGGTCGGTCACTTTGACGGCAGCCGTTGGACGGAAGAAGACTGGAAATCTGAATTCAGTCAGTTTGATTATATCGTTAAAAATATGTTCTCGATCAACGGATTGCGTACGACGTCTCGTCAGTACAATTCATTGATCTTCCTTAAAGACATCGTGGGATTCCGCGCACCGCAGTTGGGTGTGAGCAAAGGTCTTTATCCGACACTTGCTAGCTATGGTTTTAAATATGACACATCTAAAACAGCGATGGAAAACTACTGGCCGACAAGAAACTCTTATGGCACTTGGAACTTCCCATTGGCTGAAGTGAAAGAGCCAGGTGGTGCACGTCGTTGGATCTCTATGGATTACAACTTCTGCGTGCGTGACTCTGCAAGAATTTTGGCTGAGCAACCAGACGCGATGAGTGTAACAGCTTATGATTCTAAAAAAGGTAAAACAATCAAGAACAACGATAAGTTCTGCTTGAAGGCGATTTCGGCCGAACAAAAAGCGAAAGTGAAAGCAAACATGCTTAATATCTATCGCTCTTACTTCAACACGAACTACTACGGCAACCGCGCGCCAATTCATATCGGTCACCACTTCTCTAGCTGGATGAGCGGTGCTTACCTTGAAGTATTCTATGAATTCGCAAACGAAGTGTGCTCGAAGCCAGAAGTGAAGTGCGGAACTTACGCAGACTTGTTGAAATTCGTAGAAGGTAAATCTTCTTCAGAGATCGCCGCTTTGCAAGCCGGTAACTTTGCGAAACTTCCACGTCCAAAAGCAGCGACAATGGCTCGCCACTGGGATTTGGATATCAAAATGGTTTCTGCGGATGACTCTATGAAATTCCAACTTGTTGGTAAAGACGCTCAACGTGCAGGTCTTAAGAAAATGATCTCTATCGATGGCGTGACAACAGAACTTAAAGGTGATTTGAGCCTGGATGCGGTTCGTGCGATCGCGCAAAAAGGTGAAGACGCTTTGGTTCGTATCGCGGTGAAAGACCGTTTGGATAAAGAAGTGGCGACAGCGACTTATCAAATCGAAAAAGTGGGAACATCTGAAGAGGTTGTTGGTAAAGACAACATCGAAGAAAAATGGTTGGAAGGCCACTTGGCAGGTGCTCACGCTGAAGACGAAATGGATACAAGAGGACACTAATGCGAATTTGGAAGGTCCTCCTTCTTGGAGTTCTATGTATAAAGATGGCAGGGTGCGGGTTTGAAGCCGCACCCACGTCTGCTTTAGAGCTCGACAACAGAGACTCTTCCCAGGTTATTTATGGTGACGACTCGATCCGCGATGTGATCGGCGAAGCACCAAACTCTGAAGCCAGTGTGGCTCTTGTTAAAAAATCTCTTTACGATCAATACAAAAAAAATAGGGCGATTTACAGTGTTGGCGAAGTTTATGGCGTGGAAGATCTTTCGTGGAGCGATCAGCCTGCTTTAGCTTTTTGTTCCGGAGTCTTTCTGGGTGATGATCTGATTTTGACCGCCGGGCATTGTGTTGAAAATGATTTTTCATGTACAAATACGAACATTGTCTTTCACTTTTCTGCTGACAGTCAGGTGACAACGGCCGTTGGATGTAAGGAAGTTGTGAAATACCGCAATGACATCAACGGCGCGGGACTGGATTATGCTTTAATTCGTTTGGAAAAAAATATGGGACGTCGCAATTACGTCTTAAACTCTCCGGATTTTAAACGCCCTCAAGTAACAGACAGTGTGTATTCTTTGGGATATCCGTTAGGCAGTTTTATGAAGAAGGCCTTGGGGAAAATCCGTAAAACCGTTCCTGAATCACAAGTCTATGTGTCGACTTTGGATGTCTTTGAGGGGAACTCGGGATCGCCGGTGTTTTCAGCTAAAACCCATCAGCTTGTCGGTATTTTGTCTAGCGGTGAATCTGATTTTACTCAAAAATCCGATGATGACTCTGCGGTTCAAGTGAAGCGTTGCTCTAATAAAGGCTGTTCTGGGGAGTTCATCACTCCGATTGAAAAAATCCTGGCGGATATTGGTAAAAAACGTAGCGAATAAATCTAAATCAACGTACTTTAAGCCATGCTTCTGATCAGTACATACAAACTCGAAAAATCTTTTGCCGGTAAATCTTTGTTTCGCAATGTCAGTTTGGGCATTGAAGAAGGTGAGCGCGTGGGACTTGTCGGTCCAAATGGTGCCGGGAAATCTACTCTCTTGCGCATCCTGGCCGGGCAGATGGAAGCAGATTCGGGCGATGTGACGATGAAAAAAGGTCTGCGCCTTGGATTTCTGGAGCAGACCCCTCATTTTAAAGACGGCGAAACTATTCTCGAAGCAGTCTTAAGTAAAACTTCAGATCATCATGAGTCTTTGGGTGCGGCCTACGAATGGATGGCGCGTTTGGAACTTTCTCAATTCGGCGAAGATTTTTTAGTAAAAGATCTTTCTGGCGGTTGGAGAAAACGTGTGGCCTTGGCGCGCGAGCTGATTTTAGAACCCGAACTTTTAATGCTCGATGAGCCGACGAATCACTTGGACGTGACGAGTATCAAATGGCTTGAGGAGTTTTTGGAGCGTGCGCCTTTTGCGACATTGATCATCACGCATGATCGTTTGTTCTTACAACGTGTGACGAATAAGATCTTTGATCTTGATCCCAAAAATCCCAACTACTTGCTTTCCGTTAAGGGGGGCTACTTAGAGTATCTTGAGGCCAAAGATCTTTTGATCAATGCGCAAGAACAGCGCGAATTGGTTTTGAAGAACACACTTCGTCGCGAGACCGAGTGGCTTCGTCGCGGAGCTAAAGCTCGTCAGACAAAACAAAAGGCGCGTATCGAAAGAGCGGGAACATTGAAGGATGACGTTCAAGAGTTGGTAGTGAAAAACGCCGCTCGTGTGGCGAAAATTGAATTTAAAGATGCTGAACGCAATCCGCAAAAGCTAATGGAAGTCGATCACGTGACCAAAGCTTATGATGGACGCGTGCTCTTTAAAGATTTCTCTTATTTGGTTTCGCCGAAAACACGTTTGGCTTTGTTGGGGGATAACGGCTCTGGCAAATCCACATTGATTCGTATTTTGTTGGGCGAAGAAGCGCCGGATACGGGACGCGTGGCACGTGCTGATAAATTAAAAGTCGCGTATTTTGAACAAAATCGCGAGACATTAAAACCTAAAGAATCGGTTCTTAAAAATATTGTGTCTGATGGAGACTATGTTCACTACCAGGGACAGTATGTTTTTGCGCGCAGTTATTTGGAACGTTTTTTGTTTAATCGCCAGCAAATGGATCTTCCGGTTGAAAAACTGTCGGGTGGGGAACAAAGTCGTTTGCGTCTCGCGCAGTTGATGCTTAATGAAGCGCAAGTTTTGATTCTCGATGAGCCGACGAATGATTTGGATGTGGCGACGTTGACGGTTCTTGAAGAATCCTTAAAAGAATTCAATGGCGCTGTTATTCTTGTGACCCATGATCGTTACTTCATGGATCAAGTGGCGTCGCAGATTATTGCTTTTCATAAAAAATCTGACGGCACGACATCACTGGAAAACTTTGCGGGCTATCTGCAATGGGAAGAGTGGTTTGAAGAACAAAAAGAAATCGAAGCGGCGGAACTTAAGCGTGAGGCGGAAGCGAAAAAAGAAGCAGCTAAATCTTCTTCGAAGCCTGTGAAGCTTTCATTCAAAGAAAAGTTTGAATTGGAAAACATGGAAGCCACAATTTTGGAGCTGGAAGAAAAGTTGAGTGCGGCGCAAGAGGAATCGCAAAAGCCTGAAGTCGTGAGTCAGGCTTCCAAGGTTCAAGAGCTTTACAGTGTGATCGCAGATCTTCAGGGAAAAATCGAAAAGCTTTACGCCCGCTGGGCGGAGCTTGAGAAAAAAGAAAAGGGCTCTTAGTCGTCAAGATAGGCTTTGAGTTCCTTTAAGTGATATTTCCAGCCAATCGTGAAGTCTTTAATGGCCTGAGCACGTTTTGCCTCGGGCAGTGTGTTCCAGCCTTCATGGACGACGGTCAGAACTCTTTGTGATTTGTCGTCTTGAATCCGAAACGTACAGCGAGTTTCAGCGTCCTTGACCCAATCTTTTTCTTTCCAGGTAAAAGTGATTTCTTGTTTTGCTTTCACCGCGAGAACTTTTCCGGAAGCCAGTTGAGCTTTGCCGCTGTCATCTTCCCAAGCTTCGCGGAATTTTCCGCCGGCCTTGGGCTCTAGGACAACGTCTTCGCTCCACCAGTTTTCAAGTTCGTCAGTGTCAGTCAAGGCGTTCCATATTTCAGCCGCCGTTGCGTGAATCTTGATGGATTCTTCGATGATGTCTTTCATGTTGTCCTCGTTAAAACGCTTTGTCTTTCATGCCCACGCGGCCGACCAAGGGAAGTTTTAAAGCCGGTCTTAAAAAATCGATGCCAAAGTTAAGCCCCAAAAGATTCAACTCCACGCCTTCATTTAATCCCACCGTAAAACCTAAAAGGCCCCACAAGGACACTTGCACACCTGTGCCGGATTCACTCCATCCTACAAGATCGCCTTGATTAATCCAATCTTTCCCGATGGCGTTGGACGGAAGCTCGACTTTTAATTCATCCACATTGCGAATAATGTGCGAAATAAAAGTGTTGCTGTTGGGACCTGGATACGCGCGGTAGACATTTTTGTAAGCATAATGTTTTGCGAGCTTATCAATTTGCGGGATCGCTTTTTCGGCGGCTTCTCCGCGCAGGTCTTCAAGCAATTCTGGCTTGGCACCATACCAGTAGCGATCTGGAATATCGTGCTGAATAACGACAGCCTCAAGGCCGCGGTTCACGCGCCAGCCAATCACGTGGTAGGTTGTGTACTCGGTAGCATTTTTTTCTTTGGTAGCAATCCACGAGTGCACGGAAAAGTATCCACGCCAAGCAAAGGTTCTTGCGGCGTAAACTTGCACCACGGCTTCTTTTTCTTTGTGGGGATCTGGAGCGAGGCCCGCACTGTCACGCGAAGCCGTACGCCAATCCTGTGCGGAAGCGGAGGTCACATTGAGAAGGGAAGCTAGAAGAATCGAGAAAAGTTTCATGGGTCTATTATAGACCGGGATTTTATCTTTTTCGTGAAATAAATGATGAGATTTCCTTAAAAATAAAAACCCCGACTTTTTAGATCGGGGTTTTTGAAAATCACTGTAAAAGAAAATTAGTGAGCTTTACGAAGGATGAAGTTGCCTTCAAACCCTTTGATGTTGGTTCTCCAAGAACCTTTGTACTCGTCACCAATCAAAGTTCCCTCAAACGTCGCCTGGTATGGAGAATTGTTTGGATTGTAGCGGGGCTTTCCAGTCAAAGTCAGAGTCGCTGGAGTCAACTCTGGTTGGTAAACCGCCGTTAAGGTCAAAGACACTGTTTCACCCGGATCATCATCGCGTTTGAATTCGCCGATCAGCAATGGAACGGCGCCATCTTTGATAACCTGCAAAGTGATTTTAAACCCAAACTTAACTTTTCCGTCTACGACGTTGCTGCCAGCATAAGTGCCCGCGATGCTTTCGTACTGACGACGAAGTCTTTCGTAGTATTCGTTTTGCTCGTTATTGCCTGGAACATTGTTTTCAGAAGAAGACAATGTCAGGTTCAAAGCACCAATAACTCCCGAGACAGACTTCACTTGGCCGACAATTTGCTGACCGCGAATTTGTGCATTGATCGTGTGAATATCATCAGGTCCCAAATTGCTTTCGCCTGCAGTTCCCACCACGGAGTTCGTAAAAATCAACTGAGAGCTTTGCGGAATGTAACGGATTTTGAAGTTGTAGCCGGGTCCTACTGGATTAAGCTTTTTGTAGTTTCCGCGCAAAACCAAACGGTAGATATCTTCGCCATCTGAATATTTGCCGATAGGCTCTGACAATGTGAAAAGGCGCAGCTCCACGTCTTGTTGTGAGATTGGTGTTGTTAGTTTTCCGCCGTAAGTTCCAGCTACTTTTTCGAAGTTGTTGGATTGCTCTTGAAGGTCCGCCGCTTCTTTCGAGTTGTTTTTCGATTTGTCTTTATCAAATGCGCAAGCTGTTAAGCTTAGAATCGCAACTGAAAGGATTAATTTTTTCAACATACGTGCCCCTCTTATTTATTATACTCAGAAGACGCAGAGTCATCTGGAATCAATTCGTCTCTGGCTGCAGCCCATTCGTTCAGGGCGATAGCATAATCACCCACGGCGCGACTGTACTGAACTTCAGAGTCGAAGAAATTATTCATTGCAGTGATCAACACAGAAATATCCGTACGGCCCTGATTGTAAGAGCGGTTGAGCTCTTGCGAAGCCTTTTCACGGAAGCCTTTCTGTTTTTCAGTACTCAAAGCAATCGCATAAGCCGCTTGAACTTTGCGCTGTGCTTGAGCTTCTGAATTTTGTGCTTCAGAAAGTTCCCGGGTCAAACGAGTTTGTTCCAGATCTTTCGTCAGCTTTCTATTGATAACAGTTTCATTTTGAATGTCTGATCCAAAGTTGTAAGCAAACTTAAGACCTGCATAATATTTTGGATGCGTCCCTGACGCGAGTTCTGAGTAAGAATTTTCTGCCGACTCATCCGCGCCTGAAGTATAGACCTTGCCGACAAAATTCAAAGTCGGGTAGCTCAAGGACTGAGCGGCATCCAAAGACTCTTGAGCTGCTTCGACTTTGAGCTTTTGCGAACGGATTGAACGAAGGTCTTCCACTTTCTTTTCAACCAGTTTTGGAACGGCTGGAATATCTTTCGGAACTTCAAACTTGATTTCAGTTCCTGGCTCCAAAGCTAGAAGTGTGAGGAGGTTTTCCAGGTTCGCAAGATAGTCTGTTGAAGCCGTTTTTACTTTTTGTTCGCGAGTTTCAAACTCCGCTTGAACTTGTGGAAGATCGCCCGGGTTGGAGTAACCCAAAGACGTTTTTCTTTTCACCGCATCGACAAGTTTTTTATAACGATCGCGAGAGTTCACAGCCTCTTTAAAGTTTTCTTGTGAAACATAAGTGTTCCAGAACTGACGGATCGCCTCAAGCACGACTTCTTCAAGTTCGTTTGCGCGAGCAATATTGTTTGCCTGGTAAGTGAGTTCAGCGGCATTCACTACGCCGCGATCAGCAACACCAAAAAAATTACCCAACAAAGACTGCTCTAACGTTAAGCCCGCGAGATCGGCAGTCTGCTCTGGAATCGGAGGATTTGAAGTGATGCCTTCCGCTTCTGCTTTTTGAGAAAGACGACTTAGTTCTAAACCCAA
>NZ_CAMLDV010000084.1 GCF_946478835.1 uncultured Bdellovibrio sp.
GGCAGTCATCTTCATTTGATGGGTATTTGTGGCACAGCCATGGCTTCTTTGGCCGGTCTTCTTAAAGATCGTGGCTTTAAAATTACGGGCAGTGACTTAAATCCTTATCCTCCGATGTCGACTCAGCTCGAAAGTTTGGGCATCAATATCATGAAAGGTTATAAGGCTGAAAATCTTCATCCAAAACCAGACTTCGTGATTGTTGGAAACGTGATTTCTGCAAACAATGAAGAGGCCCAGGAGCTTAAGAAACTTGAAATTCCATACACATCACTTCCTAAGGCAATGGGTGAATTTATCATTGCAGACCGCGAAAGCGTTGTGATCTCTGGAACTCACGGAAAAACGACGACAACATCCATGATGTCGTGGGTTGCTGAAAATGCGGGTGTGAAACCGGGCTTTTTGATTGGTGGAATTCCAAAGAACTTCTCTCAGTCTTTTAAAAATCCTGAAGGCAATTACTTTATTATTGAAGGGGACGAGTACGACACTGCTTTCTTTGATAAAGTTCCTAAATTTATTCACTACAAACCAAAACACGTGATTTTGACTTCTGTGGAGTTTGATCACGCCGATATTTACAAAGACTTACAAGCGGTGAAAGACGCTTTTGCGCGTTTGATGACTCTGATTCCAGAAAATGGAACGTTGCTGGCGTGTGCAGAAGACGCCAACGTCATGGAGCTTCGTAAGCTTGCTAGGTGCAAAAACTCTTTCACTTATGGATTCAACAGTAACGCGGACTTCCGCGCTAAAGTGCTTTTCCAGAATGAAAAAGGTTTGGGATTTGAAGTTCATCACAAAGGTGAAATTCTAGGTCCTTATGCTATGCAAATCACCGGCGATTACAATGTTCTGAATGCCACGGCGGTGGTTGCAATGTCGAAGATCTTGGGATTCTCTGAAAATAGAATTCAAATCGCGCTGGAGTCTTTTGAGGGTGTTAAGCGCCGTCAGGAGATCTTGGGGGAACCGAACGGTGTTCTTGTGATTGAAGACTTTGCCCATCATCCAACAGCGGTGCGTGAAACGGTGAAGGGGATTCAGAAAAAATATCCAAACCGCAAGGTGTTCTCGGTGTTTGAACCTCGAAGTGCGACGTCTCGTCGTAAAGTTTTCCAACAAGACTACGTGGACGCCTTTAAAGGATCGCATGAAGTTCTTTTGGCGAAGGCTTTTGATCAATCCAAGATTGATGAAGAAAATCGTTTTTCTTCCCATGAGCTTGTTGAGGATCTAAAAAAGTCCGGCGTCACGGCGGCGGATTTCGATACGGCTGATGATATCGTGGCGGCTTTGAAATCGCGCGCAAAAACCGGTGATGTGATTCTGATCATGAGCAATGGTGGCTTTGACGGCATCTATGGAAAATTGCTAAAGGCCCTCGCATAGAGGGTTCTTAGTCTCAAAGTGGTTCACTTTTGGTGTTCCTCCGAGTGTTTTCCTGGAGTGAGGAAACAGTTTGTTATGAAGTGTTCCATCTTGTTCTGAAGCACTTCATGACCTCTTATCAAATACTTAACACTGTTGCTTGATAAAAATCGTTTCATTCTGTGATGTTTATGAACCGAGTGTACTCAAACGCGCTTCTAAAAGCTCCTTTCGCGAGTCACCTTTTTTTGAAATTTAGACGATAATGTATTCACTCGGGGGAGTGAAATATGAGGGGCTACAAGTTGCTAGTTGTGGCTTCATTGGTATTTTCGTCTGTTAATGCCAGTGCAGCAGCTTCAGAAGCGGATATGCGCAGTGCAAAGCGACTTTATGAACGCATGACAGGGGTGAAGGTTTCTTCAAAGAAGCCGGAGCTTAAAACTGTCGCGGATCTATTGGCGCTGGGTAAGAATGCGGAAGCCGCGAAATATATTACGACCACGTCCGACTTTTTAAATGTGCAGATCAAGAATTTTTCACTTCGTCTTTCCAATAAAGATGAATCCGTGAAAGTACCGTTCAACGATTTTTCAGCGTTGATCGTCGGTGTTGTTCGCGACAACAGAGACTTCCGTGAGATTTTAACGTCGGATTATTATTACGACATCACGGGCGTTGCGAATGATGATGACTTAAGAACAAGATATTTTAATCAGAACAATTTTGCGGCCGTTGAAACAAGCTACGTTGATTTAACGAAGGCTTTGACTTTTAGAGGTCAGCAGCAAATGGTGACGGTCGCTTACGACACACCTTACATGCAAAACCAAAAATCATATCCACTGATGACGACAAGACCCAATAAAGAGGCGGCGGGCGTTTTAACAACAAGAACATTTGCTGAAAGAAACTTGGGTGGCGGTTCGAACCGTCGTGCTGTGGAATTTTCATTGAAACAGTTTCTTTGTGTTTCTATGGCGGAAGCCGCAGATTCCAGCGCTTCAGATCAATATGTCGGTCGTGACGTAGAGCGCTTTCCTGCTGGCGACTATAATAAATATCTTACAAGCTGTAAAAGCTGCCACTCAGTGATGGATGGTATGCGCGGCGCTTTTGCGAAATTGGATTACGGCAACTTTACGAACTCTGCAGCCACAGGCGTTTATTCGCAAATGCATGGTGACTTCTTCAGAGATGAAGGTATTACTGCCGCTTATAATAAATATGTAACGGATGTGGTAACCCCAACAATAAATACAATTATTCCTGATCTTGAAGTGAATCAGGCTAATTCAATGTATTATAAAACTCGTTACGATTTCTTGGTGGCGCGTGGATCAACAGCGGCACAAGCGAAATCGTCTTTGGACGGCGTTTTAAATACAGTTCGTGATCCCAAGATTGCAACGGACTTGATTGCTGATTTCCGCGCGAAAAATACAACGCTTTTGGCGGATCTTAAAACAAATAGAAACAATGCGACTTATAGAACTACTTACGTGAAAGCTTGCTTGGATCATTTCAGCAACACAGCTCTGACTCAGCAACAACAAGAAGAAAAGTTTTTGCTTTGCAATCTCGACAATAAAAAAGACATGTCGTTGATCTATGCACATTATTCCGACGCTTTGACTGCTGGCAAGACGTCTGATGCTGAGAAGGATCGTCTTTTGGGTAAGCTGATTAACAGGGGGCGCGCAACAAACGGCAATATGATCATTGCGTACCTTCAAGCTAAAGACATGTCTAAACTTTACGCACGTAATGCTTTTGATACTGAAACGGGTGTCGCAACGAAAATGAATAAGGGAAGTTATCCATATGGTTTCGTTGTGAAAAGCGACTCGTTTGTGAATAACGCGGTATTGGGAAGTAAATCCACTTTCTTTGGTTGGAGGGGGACGAACAAATCGGGCGGTAACGGTCCAAAGGATTTTGGTCGTATGCTGGGTGATTCGCGTAGATTCAGTCAGTGTATGGCTAAACGTGTTTACGAAAGTGTCTGTCTTAAAAAATTGGAATCAACTCAATACACGACATTGGTTCGTTTAGGCGACCGCTTTGAAGCATTAAACTACAACCTTAAAAATCTCTATCAGGAAATCGCTCTAGACCCAGTCTGCGGCGTAATGAAGGGGGAGTAAACCATGAAGACAAAAAATAAAATTGGTGCATTCATTGGTCTTACGTTTTCTTTCCTGATTGTCGGTCTGGGGTTTCAAAACTGTGCGCAACAAGTCGATATGGCAAGCCTTGAGGCCAACGACAGCGTGAATGGCAGTTCAACGGGTGGCACGGACACTCTAGTTACCAAAGTGGAAAGTGATCTGGGTGTCTCTCCGACAGATGCAAAACAATCACTTGAATCAATGATGTCTTTATTGGGTTTAACTCCAAAGGATATCAATATGAATGAAGTGAATAGCGAGATCAACTATCGGCGTAATTTGCTTGTCCCTCAGAACGATATCACACTTTTAAATTCGCCTTCAATCATTGCCATGACCTCTTTGGCTGGCGTGGTTTGTAAGCAGGCGGTGAATAAAGAGAAAAAGGGAACTCGCGATATTTTTAAGTTCATCGATTTTGCTCAAGGTCCTAAGGCTTACGGAAAAATGGGTGCCATAAACACTTATATTTCGTTGGTGGACCGTCTATGGATGCGCAAGCCTTCAAAAGAGGAATTGCAGGCGATCACAGAAGCGGTGGACGAGTATTTCAGTACATTGGATTCGACAGCGATGGGGAAAGCTGCTGAGTCTGATAAGCTTGCGATTTTTATTTGCACGGGCATGTTAGCTGTTCCTGAATCTTATCTTCTTTGATTAGCACGAGGGGAATTGGGGGAATCATGAAAAACGACAAACTAAAAAAAGTCTTGGAGGCTAAGACGGATTTGCCGGGTCTTCGCCTATCTCGTCGTGAACTTCTTGAAGCGGGTGTGATTTCATTCGCGGCTCGCATTGCGGTTCCAGGGGCGGTTACTTCTATTTTAACAATGACTCAAAAAGCCGAAGCGCAAGCCGCCGCGGGCTCAATGATGCCATTTGTGACTTTAAGTCTCAGTGGTGGTGCCGCTCTTCACGGTAATTTCGTTGTGAAAAATGCCGGTGGAGATTTGCTCAGTGCTTATACAAAACTAGGTCTGGGTAATGCCGGATTTTCAACAGAGAAATTACTAGGGGCTGACTTCGCGGCAACCGCGCAGCTTCACAAAGGAATTAAGTCTGTTGCTTCTAATGAAGCTCTTTCTAAATCGCGCCTTGTGGCGCTTTGTACGAATACAGCCAATGATACGAATGCCTTGGTGGCTCAACGTCCTTTCTATGATCTCTCTGGTCCCCTTGAAAAAGCGGGTCTTATCGGGAAAGTTCTTCCGACGGTGCATTTAGGAAGTTCTGCAGAAAACTTAAAACCTGTATTTGGTGCGCCTAACTCAACATTGGAAATGGCGAGCCTTGATTCAATGTTCGGTGCCTTGAATTATTCAAGTGTTCTTGCGGATAATGGTCTTTTAAATAAAAAACAAAAAGAAGCTTTGAGCTCTTTTGTCTCGAAGATGACTCGTTCACAAATTGCCAAGCTCAATTCCAAAGACGACGGTTTAAAAACTGTTCTGCAAGAAGCAGGTATTAAATCCGGTGACATCATCAAGGCCGGTGGTGCTTCTGGCGTGGATCCGCGTAAAGACGCCATGGCCCAAGCCGTTTATAAAATTACGGCAACGACGGCGGCAAATGATGCCACGGCGATGGCTGCGGGTGTTGTATATAATGCTTTGAACGGAAATATTTCTCATGGTCGCATCACAATGGGTGGTTATGACTATCACGCTCCCGGTTTAAGAGCTCAAGCGGATGCAAAAGACTTCACTGCGGGCGTGCAGATCGGTCGTATGCTGGAGCTTGCCTTGAAAATGAAAAAACCGCTGTTCATTCTTGTGACGACAGATGGCGCCTGCGTTTCAGAAACTTCTGAGTCAGCAACGAGCATCTGGTCCAGTGACTATTCATCTTCATTGCAGTTTATTATTGCTTTTGATCCGAATGGCAAAGTCGCTTCAAGTGGAACGCAAATCGGTCATTACTTGGATGATCAAAGTGTGGATACAACCACATTGGTTGGATCTCGTCCGGATTATGTTGCGGCAGCGGTTCTTGCGAACTATCTTAATTTAAATAAAAAATTAGGAATGTTTAAACAGCTTGCTCCTGCGACATTGCAAGCGGACGACGTTGAAAAAGTAGTTAAATTGCACGTTGCTTAAGAGGGGATGACGATGAGAATGAGTAAACCTCAGGCTCTTAAAATTTTAGGCACAGTTTCAGGAACGGTTTTGCTTCTGTTGGCGTTTCAAAACTGCGGGCAACAATTAGGGGAAGGTTTCCAAATCGACACCAAGTCTGTTCAGTTGAATAGCCAAGGAAATTCTTTAGGGAATGTCGATACAGGAACAAAGACTCCTACTGGTGACGGCGATGAAGATTTAGGTGAGGCAAGCACCGGTGATCTTTGTGAAGATCAGCTGCTGGCGAAATTTGGATCCGGCTATCACGTCTTCTTGAAGCAGAACTGTGCAGGTTGCCATGATGGAAATCATGAGGCACCAGCATTTGCTTCTAAAAACGTTCTCGCTTCTTATCAAGTTTTTAAAGACAAAGGTTATTTGGCGATTTCAAACAATGCTGTGAGCGAGAAACACAATCCTCCAGCGACAGGTGCGCATAATAACGGTGCCATCAGCAGTTTGAAACAAGAATGGGAATCGGCGCAAGCGGCGTGGTTGCAGTGTAAGGGATCTGATGCGCAAGATAAGTCGATCGTGACGATAAATAAAACGGATGCAAATATCATTGCTTCAAAAGCCAACTCGGCGACTTGGACGACTTTGACTTGGAATTTGAATACGGAAGTTGCGGCGAATATGCCGAAATTTCCTCTGCAAATGACAGTGGAAGCGCAAGTGGCTAAAGTGAGTGGCAATGAAGTCGGGTATGCGGTTCGCAATCCAACAATGTCCATAACTTCGGGTACGGCAAAGTATCGCGTGAAGGCGTTGTTCTTTTATGTGAATAGCAAGCTTTTAGATTCCGCAACGGTCTATCGTAATATCAATGCTGTTGTGTGCCCTGGTACTCCGTTGAATTTGGCGCCAGTCGGAAATGCACAGCTTCTTGTGATGTCGCCAATCAAAAATACAGACAAGTTTGCGCTGCAGTTCACTTCGATTGAAAAAGCGGAATCTACAGCGAAGTGCGGTACAGGTTCTACAGACACGGCTCCAATTGATAATACACCTGCCACAGTGAGCTTCGCGCAGTTAACCGCAACCACAGGAACGCTGAATGTGTTTAGAACTCAGTGCTTCAGTTGTCACACAGGTGCGGGAGCTAATGGTGGTCTTGATCTTAGCAACTACACAGCTTCAAAAAATGCAGCAAGTAAGATCCTCACTCGTATCAACGATGCCGGAAGTCCGATGCCTCGTTCAGGTTTGATGTCCTCCCAAATGAGAGCGATCGTAGAAAAATGGGTGACGACGGGCACTCCGCAAAACTAAAAAATTAGACTGGTTTTCAGGGGCTACAAACATCCTGAAAACCAGTGATTTTTTTGAGCCTTATTTTTTCCGCCAAGGCATGATCATGAGAGTCCCCATTGCTGTGCTGATAGCAAATTGTGGGTGCGACACAATCTCTTAAGTTATCAGGTGAATGGCTTCCTCCACATGCTAATGGAATACGATGATCGACTTGGAGTTGATAGGTGCTCGTGCACTTTATTCCAGTGGTTGGAGCAATATATTCACAACAGTGATTTGCGTTCTTTAAGAGTTCTCGTTTTAAAGTAACTTTGACATGTTTTCGTTTTCGCTCAGTCGTGAAGCTTGGTGTTAATTTTCCTTCGCATTTTAATGACTGAGATTTTGTATTATTTGGCTTAACTGTTTTTCCAGTTAGATGGATTTCTTGTTTTAAGCATTTTTGGACTTGGGTTAGTTGGGTCAGATTCAACGCGCCATTTTCAATTTTTTCGGCAACGGCAGGAACTTGCTTTAAAAGCCGAGCCGCTTGCAATCGACGATAAGCACTGTCCTCGCCATAACCTAAGTATTTCGTTAAATACTTAAACATAGAATCAAACCCAAGCTCTGCATAGAGTCGGCGCGACTCTACTTCATTGATATGACATAGAATTAAATGGGTCATCTTCCGCTCCGTTCGAGTCAGTTTTTCTAAACGACCTAATAATTCGGAATTGGCAATTTTTGAAAGATCCATAATTACTCCTGCGAATAAATCTCTTCCTAGAAGTTCTACCATAGGTTTTATTTTTCATTTTTTGAGGTTTTCCTAAAATTCGAAGAGAATGGAAATAGGCGATTTGTAGCTGTATTATTATTCACCAGAGTTTCATACAGCGTAGAGAATCTTCCACGAGAGATCGACCTCAAGGTTGATAGAAGAACTCCACCAAGGGCGCTCTAGGAATGACGATTTCTCGTCAAGCATTTTTACGTTATAATTTAGGTGACACCAAGCTTCTTGGTAGAGCGGGAAACAGCTCGCTCATGGATGGTGGAAGATCGTGCAATTGTCTCTGCTGAAATGTGCGGAGAAAATAATCATAAAATAGCCAACTAACGCAGTGCGGGGCCTTAAGAGGCACCTTGCTGGTTAAAGCATTCATTTTCCCTCTAAGATGCGATGCGTTTTTGAGTGAAACGCCGTGCGGCCTTCGATACTTTTTTCAACTATGTCGAATCAAACTCCACTCATGAAGCAGTTCTGGGACATCAAGTCCGTTCACCAAGATAAAATCCTCCTTTTCCGTATGGGGGATTTCTTTGAAATGTTCTTTGACGATGCGGTGAAAGCAGCACCAGTGATCGGTATTGCTCTGACTCAAAGAAATAAAAAATCCCAGGACGAAACGCCGATGTGCGGAGTGCCTCATCACTCGATCGCTGGACCCATCAATAAACTTTTGGCAGCCGGTTTTAAAGTTGCGATCTGTGATCAGTTAGAAGATCCAAAAATGGCCAAGGGAATTGTGAAGCGTGGAGTGACACGTGTTCTCACTCCGGGCATGGTTTACGATTCTGATACTTTGGATGGAACAAAACCTCACTACCTTGTAGGTCTTGATAAAGAATCTATCAGCTTCTTAGATACAACAACGGGCGAGGCGTTCTTTTTTAGATCTCAAAAAACGTCTGAGCTTTTGCGTTTCCTGCAAATCCTTCCTGTCGCGGAAATCGTGATTGCCAGTGAAGATGAGTCTTTGCTTGTAGGTGTTGATGGTATCTTAATCAGTCGTCACGACGAACTGCCGGACATGCTTCACGATCTTTTGAAAAACGAAGCGCCGATGTCAGCAGCTCGTTTGGTTTCTTACGTGAAAAGTCTTTCTGGAGAAGAGTCGCTGGCGACATTGTCTCCGTTTGTTGAAAGAGACCTTGAGCACCGTCTTGAGATTTCAGGAACGGTTCTTCGTCACTTAGAAATTTTCTCAACGTACAAAGGCGAGGGCTTAGGAAGTTTATTCCACGCGATCAACCGCACGCAAACTTCAGCGGGAAGCCGTCTTCTTCGTCAGTGGTTGAGTTTTCCATTGCGTGATCCAAAGGCTATTGAAAGCCGTCTTAGTTCCGTTGAGTTCTGGCGCAGTCACGTTGTTGAATTAAAACGCGTTCGTCAGATCTTGGGACAAATGGGCGATATCGAGCGCCGTCTTGGAAAAATCTCTCAACCTCAGTGCAATGGTCGCGATCTTTTGGCTTTGGCGGGAAGTGTTCACGCAGGTATCAGTGCTTTGGAGGTTTTGGTTCATGCTTCCGGTGGAACCGCGAACTTTGAACCTCTTCGTGATTTGGCTTACAAAATCGAACGCACTATTGTTGAGGAGCCACCTCTTACGACCAAACAAGGTTACTTGATCCGTCAGGGCGTTTCGGCTGAGCTGGATGAGTTGATTGAACTTTCAACACACTCTCAAGCGTTGGTCGCTCGTATGGAAGCGGAAGAAAAAGAAAAGACGGGAATTTCCAGTCTTAAAATCCGCTACAACAACGTTTTTGGTTATTACATTGAAATTACGAACACGCATAAAGACAAGGCTCCTGCACACTATCAAAGAAAGCAGACGCTCACAAATGCGGAACGCTATTGCACAGATGAATTGGTCGAGCTTGAAAGAAAAGTTCTCAGTGCCAATACAAAACGTGCGGACCTTGAATTTGAATTCTTTGAAGCGCTTCGTAAGCAGATTCTTGCGCAGTGCCCTTCATTGTTGAACCTCGCGCATGAGTGCAGTGAAGTGGATGTCGTGTCTGCTCTTGCTTGGCTAAGTCTTGAAGAAAAATACGTGCGCCCGCAATTCACTCAAGATGGTTCTTTGAAATTAAGAGCCAGCCGTCATCCGGTTGTTGAGCAAACCGTAAAAAAGAATTTCGTGGCAAATGATATTGAACTTCGCCCGCACTCTTGTTTGCTTCTGACAGGCCCGAATATGGCCGGTAAGTCGACACTCATGAGGCAAGTCGCTTTGATTGCGATCATGGCGCAAATGGGATCTTTTGTTCCTTGTGATGAAGCTTCATTACCCATCTTTGATGCAATCTTCACGCGTATCGGAGCGAGTGACCAGTTGTCTGAAGGTCTTTCAACATTCATGGTTGAAATGACAGAGACTTCGGCAATGTTAAAAAATGCGACGAAAGAATCTTTAGTGATTCTGGATGAAGTCGGACGCGGAACAAGCACGTTTGATGGAATGTGTTTGGCGCAATCCATCCTTGAACATCTTTTAAGTGACGTGAAAGCGTTGACGTTCTTTGCGACTCACTATCATGAGTTGACGTCTTTGGATCAAAGCTTTGGCCAAATCACAAATGCGCATATGACAGTGGCTGAAAGAAACGGCGAAATTCGTTTCTTGCATACATTGGTGAAGGGCCCTGCTTTAAAATCCTACGGGGTTCAAGTGGCAGAGCTTGCCGGTCTTCCTCCGTCAGTGACGAAACGTGCGAAAAGTCTTCTTCGCGAGGTGGAATCAAAACGCGTTCAAGCCACAAGTCAGTTGTCACTTCTAGATTCTTTTGCACACGATGATGCAGCTCCAATCGAAATTGAAACTGCGAAAGTTCCTGAAGAGATCAAGAGCTTGATGGCGGAGGTTGAAAAATATCCGCTCATGCAAATGAGTCCTCTTGAGGCGATGAATCAGATCGCGAAGTGGAAAGAGATCGTTGCTCGCGCCGGAACGGAAGTTTAAAACTTATGGCGCAAAAGTCGTTCTTAAGTTCTGAACAGTGGGAACAAGCGAAGGAAGTGTTAAATCCACCTCTTATGACACCTGACGGAGATGTTCGTCAGGTGTTTTGCTTTTCTACTGAGAACTTTTCGAACTGGCTGGGGGCGCGTCTTGAAGATATTTTTAAATCTTCTAAAGAGTGGGAAGACTGTCATCCGGTCATTCTGGGGTCTTGGGCCCGTGAAGAGCTCAGTCCCAAATCCGATATCGATGTGCTTTTTTGTGGTGACGAAGAAAAAGTAAAAAAGTTTGTCGATGCGGTTCAAGAGCAAGGCCTAAAACTTCGCTACCGCATGCCTCATAATCCAGAGGACTGGACTGAGAATGTCGAAGCATTTGATATCTTGGCGTTGCTGAAAGCCCGTCCGTGGACTCCGGAGGCGGCGAAAAAACTTTTTGAGCAGCAAAAGAAAATCTGGGCTAAGAAAAAGCACTACCGTCGTATTTTACTGAAGGCCGTAAAAGACGAACGTAAGAATCGTGCGAAACGTTTTGATTCGATCACGAATTATCTTGAACCGAATATCAAATATGGTCCAGGTGGCTTGCGCGATCTTGAGCAAGGTCTGCAAATTTATGAACTCTTCGCTGAAAAGTTCACGCATCCAGGGCACGCGCTTAATGTTTTACAATACTATCGCAGTTATTTCCTGAACATCCGGCAGAAGCTTCATTTGGAAGGCCACGGGGATATTTTATCCAGTGCCATTCAATTTGATCTTGGTAAATGGATGGGTTTTAAAAGTCATAAAGAGTTTATGCGCGATTTGCAGCGCGGTCTTTCCCGGGTGCATTTTTATTCGGACTGGATTGTTGAAGTGGCCGAGGCTTCAGAAAAAGAGCTTAAGCAAATTGAACAATTGGAGTTTAAAAAGATCGAAGATCTTGTAAGTGCGTTACATAAAAATTCCAGCGTTTTAGTGCAAAAGAAAGTCCGCGAAAACCTCGACGTTCTTTTGCCTGATAAGAAAGTCAAAACGACCGCGAAACGAAGAGGGGCTGCATTAGAACAAGTTCTCAATGTTCAAGCAGAGGATGAACTTTTAGTCAGCGTTTTCCGTTCGCGCTTGATCGACAAATTAGTTCCTGAAATCCGTCGTTTAGTTGGATATGTTCAACACGACCAATATCACCGCTTCACGGCCGACTCGCACATCATGCAGGCATGTCGTGAAGTAAAACGTGTCTATAAAAAACCATCGGAATTGGGACCTCTTAAATTCATTCATAAAAATCTCACGCAGGAAGACTGGCGCATTCTTTCTTGGAGTTGCCTGTATCACGATCTTGCAAAAGGTTTAGAAAGTTCAGAGCATCACTCCGACCTTGGTGTGACCATCACCGAGAGAGATTTTAAATCTTACGGTTTAAGTAAAACTTTAACTGAAGAAGTAAAATGGATGGTGAAGAACCATCTGGAGCTTTCACAAGCGGCTTTCAGAAAAAATCCTAAAGACCCGAAAGTGTGGCAGGAACTCCACCAAAAAGGAGTGGAAGGCGCAAGACTTTATCGTTTGGCACTTTTCACCGCGATTGATATTCGCGCGACAAATCCGGAAGCTTGGAATGAGTGGAAAGCCAAACTCTTAAAGGAACTTGTTATCAGTCTTGAATCTAAAAAGGCACAAGACTATTTCGATTTCCAAACTCTGCGCCTGCGCAAGAAGTTACAAATTCCTTCAGAGATTATCGAAGAACTGGGTCCGGTCTTGCTGGATAGTTTCGCAGTCAAAGACCTTGTCGACGATATGAAAAAAGCGGAACTCAGCGAAACGTCTTTAAAGCCCTGGGTTCATAAAACCCGTAAAGGGGATATTTGGATTCGCTTTCATGAGAAAAAAGACCGTAAAGGGCTTTTGGCGGATTATGTGGGGCAGTTGTATTCACTGGGCTTAGGAATTCGCCACGCTTCGATTCATACAATCTCGAAGGTCGGTGTTTACGATTGGTTCCAGGTTGCGACTTCCAAAAACATTCAGCAGTTGTCGAAGGTTTTAGAAAACGCGCAAGTTCAGTCAAAACCAATTCCGGCTGTGAAGTTCGATGCAATTCAACTTATCAGTGCTGATGATAAAGAACTCGTGATCAGTTTCAAAGCGCCGGATCAGACAGGGTTGTTGGCCTCTGCCGCGAAATCTTTAAGTGATTTGGGTGTCAGTGTAAAGTCCGCTCGTGTGCACACATGGGGTCGTCAGGTCGACGATATCTTTTTTGTGAAGGCGGATCGTGAGCCTCAAGAACTGATTGCAGCCTTGAGGCAAAAGTACGAACTTAATTAGTTGCTGTTATTTTTCTTTTTCGCGCCGCCGGCCATGCCAGTGTGGTTGCGCCAGTTGTATTGAGGGTCTGTTTTAGTGCGGTTGTGCCAAGCTTCCCATTTCTTTTTTGGAAGTTTGTGTGACACATTTCCTTTTTCGTCGAAAATGTCTGGATCTTTTCCTACTAAAAAATCGCCAATGGCTTTGAGAATTCCCATTTAAAACCGCTCCTTAAATAACGGTTTTAATATAAGCGAGGAGTGACCTGAAGGGAAGGCCTAAATTAAGAACGGGGATTTGCGCACACGTCGATGATATCAAGACCGCGATCTTCCGAGACCTTGCCAGCACCTTTATAGAAATTAAAGCACTGTTGAGCCGCGCCTTCATAAGCGTCCTCATAACTCGCTGCCGTTCTCTTGATTTCAAGCGTTTGGCCTGAGAGTTTGTATTTGAAAGTGTATTCTTTCTCGGGAGTGCCCTTGCTTGACCAAGCAAATGAAGTGCACGAAAAAGCCAAGAGTGCGATTGTTAGAAGTGTTTTCATAAGGTCCCCCTTGTTCAGGTTTCAGTCTTTGTCTTTTATAGGAGCAAGGCAGGTGCCAGAAGGGCTCAAATTACCCATCCGCGATGCGTCATAAATGATTGAAATTACTGGATAAAACAGTCTCAGAATGGGTCATGCCAGAAAAGGGGTGTTAGAGCCCTCACATGACAGGTTTGGGAATGCGGTTGAATATGTTTTAGACACTCGCTAAGCTCAAATAAATCAAACAAGGACGTGTCGGATGAGATTACTTTTATTTGCACTTTTAAGTCTTTCCTTCTCAACTTCTTTTGCGACAACGCGCGGGCAGTTCGTAGGATTGCAAATGCTCGTCAATATCTGGTCGACGTCTTATGACGGCTCCGTGGATGGATCTCCGCAAGTGTTGTTTGAGGCGATGGATCGTCCTGAGCAGGATTCCATGGTGGGCCGCGGAAAAGTTCTCGATACGCCACAGAAAGTTTTAAACTTTATCTGCGCTAAAAAAGGCGAGAACAATTACCAGTGCTCCATTACAATTCACAGATCTAATTTCGCCTCAATTGGCCCAGGAAAAGCACAGTTCGTCGCACGTGGTGCAGATGCCAAAGCGATTTTTGAACAGTTTCATACGCAAAACGACCGTTT
>NZ_CAMLDV010000085.1 GCF_946478835.1 uncultured Bdellovibrio sp.
ACGACGTCCAACAAAGACTTCGCCCTTGGCCATATCACGAGGACCGACTTCCACACGCACAGGCACACCTTGCTTGATGTACTGCCATGCTTTTTCACCACCGCGCATATCGCGATCGTCGATTTTCACGCGCACGGAAGAGCCCACGTAGTTTTGTTGTTTCAAATCTTTCGCCAGCGCTTGAACATACTCAAGCACCTGAGCTTTTTCTTCGTCATTGCGATAAATTGGAATAATCACAACATGCAAAGGCGCAATTCTTGGTGGAGCAATGAAACCATTGTCATCAGAGTGAGTCATGATCAAACCGCCGATCAAGCGAGTTGAAACACCCCAAGACGTGGTCCATGCAAACTCTTCTTTACCTTCAGCGCTGAGATATTTGATCTCTGAAGCTTTCGCAAAGTTTTGACCCAAGAAGTGAGACGTTCCCGCTTGCAACGCTTTACGATCTTGCATCAATGCTTCAATCGTATAAGTGTCCACCGCTCCTGGGAATCTTTCATCCGGCGTTTTCATACCTTTGATCACAGGCATCGCCATGTAGTTCTCGGCAAAGTCAGAATAAACATCCAACATTTGCAAAGTCTCTTCTTGCGCTTCTTTCGCTGTCGCGTGAACGGTGTGACCTTCTTGCCAGAGGAATTCTGCTGTACGAAGGAACATGCGTGTGCGCATTTCCCATCTCATCACGTTACACCATTGGTTTACCAAGATTGGAAGATCACGGTATGACTTCACCCATTTTGCGAATTGGTGACCGATGATCGTTTCACTCGTTGGACGAATGATAAGTGGTTCTTCAAGTTCGCCATCTGGAACAAGTTTGCCGTTGCCGTCACCTTTCAAACGGTGATGAGTCACAACTGCGCACTCTTTCGCGAAACCTTCAACGTGAGCCGCTTCTTTTTCCAGGAAACTTAATGGGATCAACAAGGGGAAGTAAGCATTCACGTGGCCTGTGTCTTTGAACATGCGATCAAGAACGGCTTGCATATTTTCCCAAACAGCGTAACCCCAAGGCTTGATCACCATGCAACCGCGAACGGGAGAATTTTCCGCCATGTCGGCAGCGACGATGACTTGTTGGTACCACTCAGGATAATTTTGCGCACGCGTTGGCGTAATAGCTGTATCTGACATTTCTAGTCTCTTTCTGGGAAAAAGGTACCTGGTACCTTTTTCATCTTAGTTGTCTTTTGTATCAATACCGTAGGCTTTGATCTTTCTATGAAGGTAACTTCTTTCAAGACCAATGACTTCCGCTGTTTTACTGATGTTTCCGTTGTTTTCAGAAATCTTGCGCAAAAGATATTCTTTTTCAAATTGCGCGCGGGCTTCTCTGAAAGTGGAAAGATCCTGCATCTCGACGGCTTTCTCATCGTCTTTATCGATAAGACCCGCAAAACGCAGATCGTGCACATCCACGAACTCACTTGGAGTTAAAATATACACGCGTTCAATAAAGTTTTTTAGCTCTCTCACGTTCCCTGGCCATTGGTAGGAAATCATTTTCTCAATGGCTTTTTCCGAAAACGCTTTCTTCGGATATCCGCTTTCTCTGGAAACATTGTCAGAGAAGAAGGACACAAGCACCGGAATATCTTCCATGTGCTCACGCAAAGCCGGCACGCGGAATGGAATCACGTTTAAGCGGTAATAAAGATCTTCACGGAAGCGGCCGTCTTTCACTTCTTTTTCAAGGTCTTTGGAAGACGCTGCAATCACGCGCACGTCGTTTTCAATCAGCTCATGACCACCGACGCGAGAGTATTTCTTTTCATCAAGGTAGCTCAAAAGTTTTGCTTGTGCGGCCATATTCATTTCGCAGATTTCAGCGATATAAAGAGTTCCGCCTTGAGCCAAATCAAGCTTTCCTTTTTTCACGCGATCCACACCCGGCATCGCACCTTTTTCAATTCCGAAGATTTCTGATTCTAAAAGATCTTCAGGAATTCCGCCGCAGTTGATTTCCACAAACGGACGGCTGGCACGCGCACTCATGTAGTGAATATTTTGGGCGACAAGTTCTTTGCCTGTGCCCGCCTCTCCCTGGATTAAAACCCAAGAGTTCGTTGGCGCTACACGCGCGATGATTTGTTTTGTTTGCACAATCGACGGAGCTTCACCGATCAATGCGATCGACTTACGAAGTTTATTCAACAAAAGAACTTTTTCTTCTTTTTGTTGTTGGAAGCTTAGAATGTTCGTAATCGTGATCAGAATTTTATCCATCGACAAAGGCTTCTCGATAAAATCCCATGCGCCCAGTTTTGTCGACTTCACGGCCGTTTCAATCGTTCCGTGACCAGAGATCATAATGAACTCCAAATGCGGGAACTCTTTACGAGCCATCGTTAGAACTTCAATACCATCGTACTTGCCTGGCATCCAGATATCTTGGAAAACGATGTCGGGTTGGAAATCACGAATGGCTTGCAAGCCCGTTTCTCCGTCATGAGCAAAAGCCACTTGATAGCCCTCGTCTTTCAAAGACGCTGACAACACATCACGAATCGGAGCTTCGTCGTCGATAATAAGAATTTTAGTATTTAGAGCCGTCATCGGAACCTTCTTTCTATTCGCCAGCAGGTTTCCACGCACCTACTTCATTGACAGGCATTTCGATCACCATCTTCACCCCTTTGGGTTCATTGGCTGTCGCTCGAATGAATCCATTATGGTCTTCAATGATCCTTTTCACAATGGCTAAGCCTAGCCCAGTTCCGCCTTCTTTTGTAGAGTAGTATGGCTCAAAAATGCGACTTCGATCTGCCGCAGGAATGCCTTCCCCGTTATCAGCCACCGTTAAACGCACGGTTTTGATGTCCTTGTCGTATCGAGTCACGATTTCCACTGTGGCCTGTGGCTCTTTTGCAACAGCCGAAACCGAATTATCGACCAAATTCACAAGAACGCGCTTGATCTGATCCGGATCGAATTTGAAATCGGGAAGCTCTACGTCTTTCTTAAAATCAAAGCGAACTTGCGGATGCGCCTGACGATAAAGCCCGATGGATTCTTCAACAACACTGTTCAAATTTGCAACCACGGGACGCGCTTGTGGCAAACGAGCAAAGTTACTGAACTCGTTCACAAGATTTTTAAGACCATCCACTTGTTTCACGATCATCGTCGTACATTCACTGAAGGCGGGATCTGTGATCGAAGCACCAAACTTTCTTTGCAAACGTTCCGCTGACAACTTAATCGGCGTCAGAGGATTTTTAATTTCATGCGCGATACGACGAGCCACTTCCGTCCAAGCTGCCGCTCTTTGCGCATTTGCAATCGGAGTCAAATCGTCGAACACCAAGATCTTACCCATCTCATGTCCCTTTTCATCCTTCAGAATGGAAAGAGTCATCAGAAGCGGCAACGCCTCACCTTGAATATTGAGACGCAATTCTTTTTGAATACTTTCAATCTTGTGATCGATCATGGTCTTCTGTAATTCAGCAAAAGTTCTGAAGTACTCTAACGTCAAAAGATCACGGACCGATTTTCCTATGTATTTTTCAGCATCAATCTTTAGCAACTGAGCCGCATGACGATTGATCGTCGTGACCTGCCCCATTTCATCCACAGAGATCACACCGGCACTGACGTTCTTAAGAACGGTGTCCGTGTAGCGCGCATGTTGATCCAGTTCTTCCAATGTTTTTTCAAGAGTCACGGTCATGGAGTTAAAACTAGAAATCAAATCGTTGATCTCTTCAGATCCGGCTTGAATTTGCAAAGGCGTATAGTCCCCGCCCGCAACTCGTCTTGTCGCACGCCCCAGTTGCACAATCGGAATGGAAAGTTGTTTCGCTAGATAGAATCCAAACCAAGTCGCCGCAAGCAAGATCACAAAGGTCATCAAGACCAGGATGTATAAGTAAATGGACTTTAGCGGATACTCGAGCGGATTGATATCGCGAAACTCATCATAGGCCGTCGAGATGTCATTCATTTTAGAAATAAGTGACAACGGCAAGAAGCTTGATACAACGACAGCGCCTTTTTCAGCCCCCTCTTGCACGGGCACAATCACGCGGACTAAATTTCCATCCCCGAATTGATGGATGATGCTGGCTTCCGCTTGAAGCTTGATTCCTTTTTGCAAGAATTCAAGCGACACCGCAGGAACCGTCGGAACTGTGTCGTCTTCGGCTGACACCACCGCACGCTTTCCAAAAAGCGATGGGTAGTATTCAACCGCGTCTAAGCTAAATTCTTTTCTTAGATGATCAATTTTATTTTTAATCTCGTTTTGATTTTTCAAAGGACGAATCGCATCAGCAATCTGATGGGCGAAGTGATAGTTCTTTTTCTTCGCATTAAAATAATAAGCATTCGTGACTTCGATGGAGCTTTTTAAAACGCCGGCCATCTTTGCACTAAACCACTTATCAAAACTCGAGTTGATATAAAACACCGAGATAATAAACATCAACACCGTCGGAACAAAACTGAAGGTCACAAAGGCTGCAATCAGTTTTGCTTTCAGACTGCTTCCGAAAACTCGGCCTTGTCTTTCCACGAAAACTTTCACGACATTGCGGAAGATCATGAAAAGCAAAAGCAAAAGCAGGATGATGTTAAAGTTTACGAGACCAAAGAAGAAGATACTATGAACAAACGGAAGCTGCTGGCTTGTCGCAAAAAGACGGATCTCGAACCAAGTAAGAAGACCAAAAAGAAACGACACCACAAGAACCAATAAAATCTCGCGGCGTCGTTTTTTAAATTCCTGAGGACCAGGAGGAAGAAATTCGTCGTTTTGCGGTGTATTTTCCATCACACCCTATGCTAGTCCCAGAGAGGGACTCTCGACTATTACTTTCTAGTTTTTTTCTTATTTTTCTGCGCTTTTGCTGCGGGCTTAGAAGCCTTTTTCGCGGACTTCGCAGGTTTTGCCTTGGCCATCATAGAAGCTGTTTTCAAAGCAGCCGGAATCTCGTTCGTCAAACCGATCATTTCCATCACGACTTGTGCGGCTTCCTCACCTTTATTGCCGTGTTTACCACCAGCTCTATCAAGGGCCTGCTCGTCGTTTTCCGTCGTCAAAACGCCAAAACCGATCGGCTTTTTATAGTCCAGCATCAAGCGAGTGATACCGTCCGTCACAGAGTTGCAAACGTAGTCATAGTGAGAAGTTTCACCACGAATCACCGCACCCAAAGCCACAACACCGTCGCAACCCGCATCCAAGAAAGCTTGGCAAGCTAGAGGCAATTCCACGGCGCCAGGAACAAGAGCTGCGAAGATCTCTACCCCGTCACAAGACTCTAGGTAATTGATCGCACCCTCTTCTAGTTTTTCAGTGATCTCGTTGTTAAAGCGTGCTGTGACAACACCCACTTTGATAGTTCCCATTACTTGTGCCCCTTTACATTTTCAATAGCGACAATTTCAACAATCTCAATATCAAAAGCTTTTAAGCCGACTTTCTTTTCCGGTTTGTTCGTCAAAAGACGAACCTTGCGCGCGCCAATTTCTCGCAAAATTTGCGCACCGATACCGTAATCTCTTTCATCCATTAGCGGCGTTGAAGGACGAACATCATCCATGCCCGCAAGAACTTGCAACTCTTGCGCAAGACCTTGTGTGCGGTTGTTTCCACGAAGCAATACGAAAGCACCGCTCGGTTGTTCATTGATAAGTTTAATGCTTTCAAGAACTGTGGAAGCTCCTCTTTGCAGAACCGCCATAAAATCACGAGTGAAGTTATCCACGTGAACGCGCACCAAAGTTTCTTTTTCTGGAGTGATCTCGCCTTTTTGAATCACCAGGTGTTCAAGACCGTCTACGGTGCTTCTGAAAACGCGCGCTTTCATGTCTTTGCCGAATGAAGGAGGCAAATCCATGGAAGCGATTTCTTCCACCAAAGTTTCATTCGCCAAACGATAGGCGATCAAATCCACGATTGTGCCGATTTTGATACTGTGTTTTTTTGCGAAGTCTTTAAGGTCATTCACACGAGCCATCGTGCCGTCTGGATTCATCACTTCGCAGATCACCGCTGCAGGATTAAGACCCGCCAAGCGAGCCAAATCCACGCTGGCCTCCGTGTGACCGGCACGCTTCAACACGCCACCTTGTTGCGCACGAATCGGAAAGATATGACCAGGCATGTGAATGTCTGTAGGTTTTGCGTGAGGATTCGCCGCCACTTTCAAAGTGTGTGCACGATCCGCAGCAGAGATCCCTGTTGAGATTCCTTCCGCCGCTTCAATACTCACCGTGAAGGCTGTCTTGTTCGGCGCAAAGTTCATGTCATCACGAACCATCAGTGGCAATTGCAAGCGCTCAATTTGTTGAGCTGTCACAGTTAAGCACACGAGACCGCGCGCCTCTGTGATCATAAAGTTCACAGCCTGAGTTGTTACGTGATCTGTCGCAAGAATCAAATCACCTTCGTTCTCACGATCTTCGTCATCAACCAGGATGACCATTTTTCCATTACGAATATCTTCGATGATTTCAGGGATGGTATTAAAAGACATTTTTAATCTTTCCTAACTTCCAAAGAACGTTGAATCGCGCGAGCCATGTAGTCGGGCTCCACATTCACAACCGAACCGACTTTAAGATCGCCCAAGTTTGTGCGTTTCAATGTTTCAGGAATCAAACACACAGACACCGTGTCGTTGTTAAGTTCGTTCACAGTGAGACTTACACCATTCAAAGTCACACTCCCCTTTTTCCAAACAAAAGGCAGAATGGTATTTTTCACTTTAACGTCGAGGAAAAATGATTCGCCCTCAAGAGAAGCGCGAGTCACAGTGCCCAGGCTGTCGACATGACCCGTGACAAGGTGACCGTGAATGCGATCACCAAAACGCAAGGATCTTTCAAGATTCATCTTCTTGCCAATCCAGCTCTGCGGATTCCATTCAAGAACCTTGATCGTCTCTGCCGCCAAAGCAAAGGTCATTTGCTCGCCATCAAAGGCTTCCACAGTCAGACAAACGCCGTCACAAGCGATGCTGTCGCCAAGTTTTATATCATTGAATTCACTAGGTTTTTTAACTTTAATACGATACGCATTCGGAAGCTCTTGGGAGCTCACAATCGGCATCACAGATTCTACGATTCCAGAAAACATAAAGGCCTCAAGCTTGAATGCCTGAAACCTACACTTTTGCCTCTATATTGGCAAGGAAAGGGCGCCATGTTTGCACATTGTTCTAGCCATGACGCCAGATCTAATAAAAACCAGGTAGAGACCTTAGCCGCGGCCTGGTTTTGAAGGTGTTTGCGGAGTGCCGCTGTTACCGTTGTTTGGATTTGAAGGGTTCACAGGTTGCACACCTGGATCTTGCGGTTTGTAGTTCGCATCGTGGAACTTAAAGAGTTTCACTTTCGCACCGATCACCGCGTTTTCATCGTTTTGTTCAATCACGCGACCGCGAGAGATCTCATCACCAACCCAGTCGATTTCAATTTTCGCAACCGCCGAACCTGCTTGTGCGCCACCACCAAGGTAACGAGAATCACAAGGCTCGCCTTCCCAGTAATAGTCTTCATTGTAAACGAGCAACTGGTCACCCGGCTCCAACTTCACATCCAAACCACCGACGATCACCAAGTGTGTATCGTGGTTGGCAAGAACGCGCGTGTACCATTCTTCTGATTTAAGCTGTCCATTCAAATCGCCCACAGCTTTCGTCAGTGCATTCTTTGTGACTTGCGCCAAAGGAGTTTGATAGTAAGCACTTGGGCCAATCGAGAACGCACCAAAGTTCAAGCCGAAGCTCACTTTAGTTTTTGTTTGTTTTGATGTGACGTTTGCAGCCGCCATCGCTTTGGATGTCAGAGGACGCATGGCCACCATGGATAAATCCAATTGTGCGAACTCAACATTGAATCCGGCAGAACTTAAACCATTCACAGGCAAAGCCCCTGCGGGAGTGAAACCCAAAGTGATTCCGCCGCCGCCGATCAATTCAAATGAATTCACCGAGCCCGCGATTTTTGCTTGCGGGATATTCACCATACACCACGCAGTTTTTGCGTATTGCACGTTGTAGTTGTCTTTACCCGCAGCTTGCGCGAAGGCCTTCATCATCTGACCGTCCGCTTTAGTCAGATTGAAGAAGCCCACATCCCCCGGTCTTGCTTCCTGCGGAGGGACCGCGATCGGCGGATTATACTTCAATGTAAATTCCTTGCTATCCAATAGCACGCCGTAGATTTGTTGATTTGCGACAAATTGAAAGTCGAAAGCACTTCCGCCAGGAAAGATGATCGGACTTGATCTGATAGCACCAAGCTCTACGATTTTTTTCAGCGCGCGTGCGGGAACCTCTGGTGGTTTTTGTTCACACTTCTGGTTACCCATCGTCATTGCAGCACCAGCCACCATGATAGATGCTTTAAAAATCTTCTTCGACCAATTCGTGCTCTGCGATTTCATGTCTTTCCCTTTCCACAAATACGTGCGGAGGTTTCATGCACAGTATACGGAGTAGATGGGCTGGACCTTAAACCAGAGCTAAGTTATTGACGACACTTGCAAAACTAAAACCGGTCTTATCTTGAGACACGCTAAGTGCATGAATTTATTGTGAAGGTAAAAAATTTCGATTTACAAAAAAATTTTGGCTTGTCGAAACATTAGACTCTTTTGTTCAACCTTTTTTATGGGAACACTCGCTTCTGCGTCTTCACTGTCCACATGTTTTTCACTCTGCGAAAAATGAAATTCCTACTCGATCGCCCTACGAACAGAATCTTGACTTGAGGAATTTCCAGGCGATGTGGTTTAACCCTCAAAACCTAGGAGTCTGCTATGAAAAAATTTGTGCTAGTTCTTCTCTCTCTTGTCGCATTTTCTGCGCATGCAAACGAAGCGTGCCTCTCTCAAGAGGAAGCCCGTGAAGTTTTGCTCAACCAAGACAGAACAATTCTTAGTGAATTGAAACAGCAATACAATGTGGGCTTGTGCAAAGGCCGTCCGAATCAAGGTTGCATCACAAAGACTCATCTGTCCCAAGTTCTTTTGCAAACACACTGGGATGCTAGAAACAATCGCTACCAAAGTGGTTCATTGTATTACTGGCTTTGCGGATCGGGCGCGGATTGCTGGGTTCACGCCACACTGACTTGCGACGGTGAAATGAAATTGATCGTTGTTGGTGACTAGTGTGATGAAGGTGGCAGCTTAGAAACTGCCACCGCCAGAGACCGTAATAAAATATTGTGTTTCGTCTTTGTTGAGGATGCGGTCTTGTTTGTCATGACGATCTTCGAAATAGTGAAACGCTTGAATGCCGCCACCAAGACGAAGTCCTCCCAAACCAAAAGTGATTCCCGCTTTTCCGAAAACTGCGTTGGAATTTTCAGAAGCAAAACGCAAACCGGGACCCGCGAAGAATTCGATTCCTAAGCCTCGTCCTTGTGTGTAGGCTTCCCAATTAAATAAAGCCGCCGTATCCAAACCGTAGACTGTATTAATATCAGTTCCAAATTGCGTGAAGATGGAGTTGCGCCAATTCAGCCAATCGTGAATATACCAATTGAGTCCCAAATGAATTTCGCTGAAGGATTCATCGTCTCGCGTTCCTGAAGCTCCGCTCAAATCATAAGTGACACGAGACTGCGCCCAAGAACTCACTGTTAATCCACAAATCATCATGAAAACTAAAATTGATTTTTTCATATATCTATTGTGAAAAGTCTCACGGAGAAAGGTCAAACTGTTTTTAGAAATGAAAAGTGAGACCAGAAATAAAAAAGCTCCCACGGTAAATCCGCGGGAGCCTTTGATTAGAATGTTAATTGTGAATCCGAACCTTTAACGTGCACAGTATCCCCAGCTTTGATTTTGCCTGAAATGATTTCTTTTGAAAGTGGATTCAAAAGTTCTGTTTGAATCACACGTTTTAAAGGTCTTGCTCCATAGACTGGATCGTAACCTTTCTTCGCTAAGAAATTCACCGCCGATGTATCAAAGTCGATATTGATCTTCTTCGCTTTCAATCGTTGCGCCACAAGATCGAGCTGCACTTTCACAATACCGCCGATTTGCGATTCTCCCAAAGAGTTAAACATCACGACTTCATCAATACGGTTGAGGAACTCAGGGCGGAAGCGTTCTCTTAAAGCTTCCATCACGGCTTCCCGTTTATCCGCCTCACTCATGTGACTGTCCAAAATAGACTGCGAGCCCACATTGGAAGTCATGATCAAGACCGTATTTTTAAAGTCTACTGTACGACCTTGACCATCCGTTAAACGACCGTCGTCAAGAACTTGCAACAAGATGTTAAACACATCTGGATGCGCTTTCTCAACTTCATCAAGCAAGACCACGCTATAAGGTCTGCGACGAACGGCTTCAGTCAACTGACCGCCTTCTTCGTAGCCCACGTATCCCGGAGGTGCACCGATCAAACGAGCGACGGCATGTTTTTCCATGTACTCACTCATATCGATGCGCACAACCGCTTGTTCATCGTCGAACAAAAATTCCGCCAAGGCTTTTACGGTCTCAGTTTTACCAACACCCGTTGGTCCCAAGAACATAAATGTTCCAATCGGACGATTCGGGTCCGAGATCTCAGCGCGCGCTCTGCGAATTGCGTCTGCAACAATCGTCAAAGCGTGGTCTTGACCGACAACGCGTTTCTTAAGCTCCTCTTCCATGTTCAAAAGTTTTTGTGATTCGCTTTCAAGCATCTTGCTAACAGGAATGCCTGTCCACTTTGCCACAACTTCGGCCACGTCTTCCGGGCCGACTTCTTCTTTGAGCATGCGGTTTTCAGAGGCTTTTTGTTCTTTACTGCGCTCTTCAAAAGTTTTGAGTTTCTTTTCCGTCTCTGGAAGTTTGCCGTATTTCAACTCGGCTGCTTTTCCTAAATCCCCTTCGCGTTCCGCTTTGGAGATCGCCACTTTCAAGTCCTCAATATCCGCCTTGAGTTTTTTAATCTGATCAATGCCGCCTTTTTCAAACTCCCACTGTTCCCGCAAGAGTTGGTTTTTGGCATTAAGGTCTGTGATCTCTTTATCAATCACCGACAAACGCTCTTTGGCACTTTCGTCTTTTTCTTTTTTCAGCGCTTCTTTTTCAATACGAAGCTGCATCAACTCGCGCTCAATCTTATCCACTTCTTCAGGAACAGAGCGTGTTTCAATGCCAAGCTTACTTGCCGCCTCGTCGATCAAATCGATCGCTTTATCCGGCAAGAAACGGTTCGTGATGTAACGGTGAGATAATTTCACCGCTGACACTAATGCTGCATCGGTAATACGAATACCATGATGGACTTCGTATTTTTCTTTGAGACCACGTAAGATCGTGATCGCATCATCAACGCTCGGTTCTTCCACCATTACGGTTTGGAAACGACGTTCAAGAGCCGCATCTTTTTCGATGTACTTGCGATACTCATCCAAAGTCGTTGCACCAATACAGCGCAACTCACCGCGCGCCAAGGCTGGTTTTAACAACTGCCCTGCATCCATGGCGCCTTCCGTTTTTCCGGCACCGACAAGCGTGTGTAATTCGTCGATGAACAAAATGATTTGGCCATCACTGGATGTGACTTCTTTAATGACCGCTTTCAAACGATCTTCAAATTCACCGCGGTATTTGGCTCCTGCGATCAAAGCTCCCATATCCAAAGACATGAGTTTTTTGCCGATCAGGTTATCAGGCACGTCGTGCTTGATAATTCTTAACGCCAGACCTTCCGCGATGGCTGTTTTACCAACGCCGGGTTCACCGATTAAAACCGGATTGTTTTTTGTTCTGCGCGAAAGAACCTGCACAACACGACGAATTTCTTCGTCACGTCCTACCACGGGGTCTAGTTTTCCTTCTGCGGCCAGAGCCGTTAAATCACGAGCGTATTTTTTTAATATCTCATATTTATTTTCTGGCTCATCATCCGTGACCTTTTGATTGCCGCGCATTTCTTCCAACGCTGTTTTTACGGCATCGACGTTGATCTTTGCTTTTTTAAAAAGAGCATTCAACTCGGCATCACCAGATTTCAACATTCCTAAAAAGAAATGCTCTGTAGAAATATAGGTATCACCCCAAGCTTCGGCCTCGGCTTCCGCCGCTTTAAAGACCTTTTCTAAACGAGGGCTCGCAAAAAGTTTTTGCCCGCCTCCAGTCACCTGAGGAAACTTATCCATGCGCGTGCGAAGATCCGCTAAGAACTGTGCTTGCGCCACGTTTAATTTATCCAATAAACGCGGAACAATGCCTTCGGATTGCTGTACTAGCTCCGTTAACAAATGTTCCGGCTCCACAGAGGGGCTGTTTTTGCGCTCGGCCAGTCGGGCCGCCGCTTGCATGGCTTCCTGACTTTTTCGCGTCATTTTTTCAATATCGTTGCTCATATTCCCTCCATCTGAAATAAAGGATGAGTCCTATTTTAGCTTTGTCAATATAGGATTATTTATTAAGGAACCGAGATGCCAGGAATCGTAAATCCCAAAGGAAAAAAGTCACAGCCCCGTCTTACGCCGTCTATCAAAAAAGACACTGTGAATCCCCGCGATTTTATGAAATATGACACGCGCTTTTCTTGTGAAGATTGCTCTCACTATGATGGAGACAAGACCGTTTGCACCATTGGCTACAATCCTTTGCACCACTTAAAAGCGGAGCAATCTCATCAGTACGAACTGGCTGGCAACATGGCCTTTTGTCGCTTTCTAGAAATTGACTGAGCTTCCGTCTAGCAAATCCCGATTTTTCCATCTGAAAGTATTGTATCTAAGTGACTCAGGACAATCTTACGTCCTGAAACCTCGATCTATCCTTAGACTAGTATTGTAGAAATAAAACAAAACCCGCCTGACGTCCTGTCAAGAGAACGTCTCAAATCCCGATCATATACGCATCAACGATTCACTCAGAAGGAGTCAGAGAGAGAAGGTCACTCTCTCTGTAGAACCGAAAGGAGGGCCTTCAAGGATGACGTAAGTAGAACAACAGATTGTTCACGGGCAGCGCCCAGGAGCTGAAGCCGAAAGGCGAAAGCGGACTAAGCCCAAAATGTTTTTATAAAAGAAAACGTTTAAACAATAAAGGCCATTCAATTAGCACAGACTCGGATGTCAGTGCTCGGCAAAGCAGAGTAGGTTCTGCCCAGCCAAAAAAACAAATCAGGGAGGGTATTGAAAATGAAAAATAAATATTAACGGAGGAATTTAAAATGGGAATGAGAGTAACAACAAACATGGCAGCGATCAACGCACAAAGAAACCTCGTTGGTTCGCAAAGACAAATCAACGACTCTATGGCGAAACTTGCTTCTGGAAGCCGTATCAATAAAGCGGCTGACGATGCAGCAGGTCTTGCGATTTCTGAAGGCTTGAAAGCTCAGATTCGTTCTGCAGCACAAGCTCAACGAAATGCGAACGATGGTATCTCAATGGTTCAAACTGCTGAGGGTGGCTTGAACGAAATCGGTAACATCGTAGTTCGTCTTCGTGAGTTGGGAATCCAAGCGGCTTCTGACACTGTTGGTGAAACAGAGCGTGGCATGTTGAATAAAGAGGTTCAGCAATTGAAATCTGAAGTTCAACGTATCGCTTCTGTAACTACTTGGGGTACTACTAAACTTCTTGATGGTTCATCTCCGAAGTTTGATTTCCAAGTTGGTTTGTTCAACAACCAAGAAGAAGACCGTATCTCTTTCAACGCTGGTGAAAACGTAGCTACGTTGGATGCTCTTGGAATCGGTGGTATTGACTTCTCTTCTAAAGAGGGAGCTCAAGAAGCTTTGGGTATGTTGGATAACGCTCAGACTTCAATCTCTGGAACTCGCGCTAACCTTGGTGCGCTCCAAAACAGATTGACTTCAACAGTAGACAACTTGGGCGTTGCTCAAGAGAACTTGTCAGCTGCTAACAGCCGTATCCGTGACACAGACGTTGCTCAAGCATCTTCTGAGATGACTCGTAACAACATCTTGTTGCAAGCTGGTACTTCAACTTTGGCGCAAGCTAACCAATCTAACCAATTGGCTCTTAAGCTGATCGGTTAATTGGAATAAGATAACCAAAATCTAAAACCCGGTGGGATCTCCCCTCCGGGTTTTTTGTTTTTTCTGCCCAAAGT
>NZ_CAMLDV010000086.1 GCF_946478835.1 uncultured Bdellovibrio sp.
CCTTTTTGCAATTCCGGTCCCAGGTTGGAGTTCACATTCAGCGGAACATTCGGGAACTCGCCTTGGCCGTCAACAGTCAAAGTCACAACAGGAATGCCGGCAAAGACGGCTTTCAAAATCTGATCGGCGATTTCGTTTTTGGATGAAACGGCGTAATCAATTTTTGTGAACTTGTTATCCATGCCCACAGTGATTTTTTTAAGTCCTACGACTTTACCCTCAACGCCAATGGTGCCGTTAGCTTTGTTGAAAGCAATTTGCACGTCCGGAGATTGAACGAGTTCTTTCCCAACGATGGAGTACGAGTCGACTTTCAATTTGTAGTCGATAATGCTTTCAGATTTCGTGTTGTCTAAAGAAAGACGAACTAAGAAACCGAAAATTTGCATACCCGGGAAATCGCCTGCCAAAGTCGCTACGGTTGGTTTACCAATCAAACGTTGATTCGAAGTGATATCTAAAATCTCACCTTTGATGTTCCCCGCTTCAGGAGTAAGGCCCGCTTGAGAACTCACGGCCGTGCGTTTGATCCAGAAAAGCGGATAGGAATTCAGACGGCCGAATTCGTAGCTAATGCCTTTTTCACGAGGGTGAGGCTGGATAACGACTTCTTCGTCCTTCTTATCTTTCTTAAGAAGATTTGGTGGCAAGTATTTATCGGCCATCGCTTTATAGCGATAGAACTTCGCTTTGTACGGAGCTAAGTAGCGATTGAAGACGGCCATCGTCATGGCTTTCGCATCAAGCTTTGGAATGCGGAAGTGTTGTTCCAAAGACTTGATATCGGTCTTCACTTGTTTATCGATCTCTTTGTATTGCGCTTCAAGAGCTTTTAAATCTTTGCTGAGATCGTCGCCAGTGCTTTGCACTTGTTTGTACATAGCATCGCCGTCTTTATACACTTTATCGAGTTCTTGCAAAGACGCCTGCAATTCTTGCGGTGATTTAAAATCCTTGTATTTGATTTTATTCAAACGATCACTCAAGGCCTGAATGTCTTTACTTTGCGGCAACGTCTTAAGGCGAGCATCCCAATTTTGTTGCTTGGCTTTGAGATCCACTTGGAATTTCTCGATCATGGCTTTGGAGGGCAAAGACTCTTGCAGCTTTTGCAATTGCACGTTGGCATCAGCTCCGCCGAGCATTGCAATCACATCGCCAAGAACATTGTCGCCATACTGCTCTTGCGCTTCTTTTAAAGCCTGTTCCTTGAGCTTTTCGGCCATGCCGGGTTCGTTAGAAACGGGCTCTGGTGGTTTTACTTTTCCTGGATGTTTTCTTTTAACGCCGAATTCGATTTGTTCGACAGCGGCTTCGTTCACGACCACTTTGGCGCGAAGAAGCGCATCCCAAAGCATTGAGAAACGGATGTCGCCGATCTTGATTGAGTCATGAGTTGGTTTTTCAGCGTCGGTAACCTCAATGCCTTGCACGCGAAGGCTGGCGTTGAAGAAACTTGTTTCAAGTTTTGCGATGTTCACTTCGGCGCCGACAGCGTTGTATCCGGCCCACTCAAGTGCGCGACGCAAATGACCATCAAAGAAGAAGTGGAAATAAAGTCCGATCACCAAGCAGATGATGACAAAAGGAATGATGGCTTCCCAGCGAATAGGACCCTTGGCTTTTTTTGGTTTCGTAGTTGTTGTCTCTGTCATGTTGTGCCTCTTGTCCTATCCGTAAAGTTCGTCGTACTTTAGGTACCAGTTATAGAATTTCGTAGCGGCAAATGCTTTCCAGACTTTCGTTCCTTTAAAGCGTGCGACAACAGTGGCGCGATACTTGATGATGGCCACTTTAAATCCGAAATAAGCAAAAGGCAGAAGGATGATGGAAACAATCATCGAACCCATCACGATGCTGTTATTAAAACGAGTCATCGGTACAAACGGCATGTTGTACATCGTTGTAAAAAGGGGACGAAGGCTGTCCATCTCAAGAACCGCTTTGCCAAGGTAGTGTGCCGGTTGGTCAAAGAGGTATGCGATGAACTTAAAAAAGAAAGCGGCAAGGAAAGCGGCGCCGATTTGCACACGGAAAATAAAAATAATAAAAAACACGGCGAGAGTTTGAATTGATAAAACAGGAGCAAAGCCCAAGATCAATCCTAAAGAAAGCCCGATCGCCAGTTGATTAGTTCCCGTGTCTGAATTCAGGAGTTTCAGGAAGTTAAAAATCTGCTTCAATAAAAGAGTCACAAATTCCTCCGTCTTTTGGATAAGATTCTAATAAGCATAAATGCAAGGCGGCAAGTAGAAAGCCGACGACAGAGGGAGCAACTTGTCGTAGGATGCCAATGATGCAGTGGGAAACTTTAATCTTAGAAACAGTTCAGTTAGGTGGCAGTATTGTCTTTGTTGAGGACAAGGCTCCGAAGGATCTTTCCGCTTGGATGATGCCTTTTCAATCGCTGTTTTTAGGTGAGATTCCCTTTGTTAAACGTCGTGCTCAAGATCTTCTTTCGGGCCGTTTGCAAACATCGTTTCAGGATCTTGTGATTCTTTTTTCTGAACAAGATGAAATTCTAACGAAACTTAATCCTGTTCTTCAGGGGCAAAGACTTTTACTTTCATCAAATGCAGTGACTGAAAAAAATCCTTTGGTTGATTTTATTTGGTCAGGCTGTGATCTCAAAACTTGGGCGGAGGCTTTGCAGAGGCTTCACGCCGTTTGGAATCAGGTCTCCGCGATTGAAGATTATCAAGGCAGTCATCAAGGGCCTTGCCTGTTTTTAGATCGTGATGATGTCGTTGTAAAAAATGTCCCTTACAATCGTGATCCCGCTCTTGTAGAGCTGATGCCTGGCATTGATGACCTTATAAAGAAAGCACATGCGCAAGGTTTCTGGGTGGCTTTAGTCACAAATCAATCAGGCCTTGGCCGTGGTTGGATTCCTTGGACGGATTATCAGAAGGTGCATCAAAAGATGTTGTCTTTGTTAGCTGAAAAGGGTTGTTGGATTGATGATTGTGTGTGGGCGGGTTTTTACGAAAAAGAGCCGGTGCCACAAGGTCGTCAGTTTGCGGGACTTCGTAAACCGCGCACGGGAATGTTTCAGCTTGTGAATGCAAAACTCAAAGTGAATATGGCAAAATCCGTGATGGTCGGTGATAGCGCTTCAGATCTTCTTGCGGCTTTCGGTGCTGGTGTTGGACACCTTTATTTGCTGTCTTCCGAGAAGCTAGAAAAAGAACAAAAAGATCTTTTGCAGTTCCAATTAAAAAATCCTTCTTTTCAATTTACGGTGGCGAAGGATTTTTCTCAGGTAAAAGTTTAATTAGCAGCGATCTCTGTGGCTTCGACACGGTCTTTACGGCGAAGATAAAAGAAAGCACCCCACAGACTCATCAGGAAGGTTCCCACTTGGAAAGCTGTGATGCTTGTCGGACCAATCTCTGAAGGGTGTCCTGTGTAGAGATTGAATAAGAAATAAAATGCAGCTTGTCCTACCCCCACTCCAGCAGGGGAGATGGGAATGGCTGTTGCCATAAAGCCCAGTGGTGCAACTAGGAAGTAAGTTTTTGCTGGCACTTCATTAAATCCAGCCATGGTGCCTGCAAGATAAAGAAATGTGATGGCGCAAGCTTGGGAAACGAGGCTTAAGAAAATCACAAGAAGAAAGCGTTTTCCATCTTTCCCGTAAAGATGCATGCTCTCATAAAGTTTCATAAACTTTTCTGAAAGAGGAAGTTTGTTGATTAGTTTTTTAAGCCCGCCGTTTTGATAAACCTTCTGAGAAAAAATCAAAGAGAGTGCGATCACAAACGCAACAAAGAGTCCCGCAATAAACCATAGAAGCGTTAGAAGGGCGGGGGTCTTCATGATGTGATTGATGTCGTACACCATCACCACAAGAGCTAAAAGAACCATCGCAAAAAGTCCTAGCACGCGATCCATCAAGACACTGGTCACCGCGACCACTTTGCTGCCGGGATTCTCACGTGTGAAATAATAAGCTTTAATAACGTCACCACCGACTCCGCCGGGCATGGCGAAATTAAAGAAGGTGCCGATAAGGCTTAATTTAAAAACCGACCATGGATGCGCGATCATGCCCTGGGAGCGAATGAGAATGCGCCAACGTTCGCTCGCAAAGAAAAGGTTCAGCAGAACTAAAAACAACGCCAAAGCCGCAGCACCAGGAGTGAGCAGATTTTTGAGCGCTGAGAAATTAAGTTTTCCTGATTGGATGAGCCAGAAAATAATACCCGCAGAAAACAGGATTTTTAAAGACTGAACCAGGAGCTTTTTAGATTGCTTAACCATGGTTCAGTCTTACTTGAAAATACCGGGGAACTCTACTTAGAAATGAGTCGTCCAGATTTTTTTAAGGTTCGTAAGGACCGTTTCGAGATTTCTCAACGGCAAAGACGTTGGGCCGTCGCAAAGAGCTTTCTCTGGGTTTGGATGAGTTTCCAAGAAGATCCCGTCTACACCCACAGCCATTGCAGCGCGAGCCAAAGGCCATACCATTTCGCCACGACCGCCGCTGCTTTCGCCAGTAGCACCTGGCAATTGCGTTGAGTGCGTGCAGTCCATGATCACAGGGAAGCCAAGGTTGCGCATCTCTACAAGGCCTGTCATATCGTTGATAAGACGGTTGTAACCGAAAGTCGTTCCGCGCTCGCAAAGAAGGATTTTATCATTCCCTGCGTTCACAGCTTTCTGAGCAATCGCTTTCATATCCCAAGGAGCCAAGAACTGACCCTTTTTGATGTGAATGATTTTTCCTGTTTTTGCCGTTTCAACCAAAAGGTCCGTTTGACGAGACAAGAACGCCGGGATTTGCAGAACGTCTGCCACTTCCGCTGTTTCTTTCACCTGAATTGTTTCGTGCACGTCAGTCAAAAGAGCGCAACCCAATTCGCTTTTGATTTTTTCCAAGCTCTTAAGTGCTGAGTTCACCCCAGGACCGCGGAAGCTGGCAGCGCTTTGACGGTTGGCTTTATCGAAAGAACATTTCAAGATCCAAGGAATGCCCAAAGACTTTGTGATTCTTTGGATTTCTTTTCCTGTCTCTAAAACCATTCCTTCATCTTCAATAATGTCAGGGCCTGCGAAAAGAACAAAATTCTTTCCGTCGCCCCAAGTGATTGTTTCATTGCCTGTCTTCATAACGACAGGCTTTTTAAGAGGACCGAATCCTGTTCCCATTAAAAGGCTCCTTTAACAGCCGCGATGATTTTATCTTGAGTCGCGTTGTCCATATCAGGGTACATCGGCAAGCTGATTACGTGCTCTGCAGCCCAGCGTGCGATTGGAAGTTCTTGTTTTGGATCTGCTGTGTGTTCTTTGTACCAAGGTTGGTCTGGCATAATACGTGGATAGTGGATGGATGTTGGAACGCCAGCATCAGACATTTTCTTTTGGAAGCCCGCGCGGTCTTTCACAGTCAATGTGTATTGCGCCCAAGCTGATTTGCAAGTGGCATCTACGAACGGAGTTGTGAAGCCTTCAGCTTTAATTGAAGAGAACGCGTCGTTGTAGCGATCAGCTACGCGTTGACGTTGTTCCAATTCCCAATCGTATCTTTCCATTTTTGCAAGAAGAACTGCGCATTGGATTGTATCCAAACGACCGTTGATACCCAAACGAGTGTGGTAGTAACGAGACTCAGAAACGTGCTCGCGGATTTCTTTGATGATCTTTACAAGATTGTCGTCGTTTGTGAAGATCGCGCCACCATCACCGTAGCAACCCAAAGGTTTTGCCGGGAAGAAGCTTGTACCTGTTGCTGTTGTCATGCTGCCGCTGCGGTGATCTTTGTAACGAGCTCCGAAGCTTTGTGCCGCATCTTCGATCACGTGCAAGTTATGCTTTTTCGCGATCGCATTGATTTTGTCCATGTCAGGCATTTGACCGTAAAGAGACACAGGCATGATTGCTTTTGTGCGAGGAGTGATCGCTGCTTCAATTTTGTTAGCGTCGATGTTGAAAGTTTTTGGATCGATATCAACGTAGATTGGTTTTGCGCCGGCAAGAACGATTGTCTCCGCCGTTGCGATGAAAGAGAAAGCTGTCGTGATAACTTCGTCACCTTGGCCGATCCCCAAAGCCATCAATGGAACCCACAACGCATCCGTACCGTTTGCGATTGTAAGGCAGTGTTTTGTTCCAACGTATTTTGCAAGAGTTTGCTCAAGCTCAACAACTTCAGGTCCGTTTACGTACGCACCGTGCTCAAGAACTTTGTGGATGCGAGAGTCGATAGACGTCTTCAAAGCTTTGTATTGAGATTTAAGATCGATAAAAGGAATAGACATTAGTAGCCTCCAAAAATAGTAAATTGAAACATGAAAAAGTATCCTCCTCTTCGAGGGAAATGTCTATCAGGACAAGGCTTTACGGCTTTGGGTCGAGAGCTTTTTGGCCAGTGTTGTGAAAGTGCCACGGCCCTTTGTTTACAAAAGTCCTCAGTTTTTTGACGAATCGAGCCAAGGTGTGACTATAATTACGCACTCTCGGTGTTTGATGATATAGATTATGAACTCAGCTCGGAGGTAATTTTGATCCCGGTAATACTGTCAGGGGGAAGTGGAACACGTCTTTGGCCCGTTTCTCGCCAGCATATGCCTAAACAATTTTGTGATATTTTTGGACAACCACTTCAGACTTTGACGTTGCAAAGATGTTTGAGGATGGGGTCTCCGTGGATTGTGACGTCCAAGGCTTTGCAAACTTTGACGGAGCTGAATCTAAAACAGAACCAAGCAGACAGTGTGCGCGTGGTGTATGAGCCGATGGGTAAAAATACGGCGCCAGCCATTGCAGCCCTTTGCAAACTTTTAGTTTCGCAAGGAAAAGGCAGCGAGATTGTCGGTATCTTTCCTTCCGATCATTTGATTAGCAAAGAAGAAGCGTTCTTGAACGTGGTTTCTTTTGCAAAAACGGTGGCGGAAGAAAACCGTGTTGTGACTTTGGGAATTACTCCGTCTTATCCAGAAACAGGTTACGGCTATATTCAAACCCGCGCGGTGAGCCTTAAAGAAAAAGGACCTTTGAAAGCGTATTCGGTGGTGAAGTTTCATGAAAAACCGGATCTGCAAAAGGCCAAAGAATTTATTGCGCAAGGAAGTTTTAGCTGGAATGCGGGCATCTTTGTTTTCAAAGTTTCACACATGGTGAGTCTTTTTGAAAAACATCAGCCGGAATTGTGGAAACATATTTCCAGTCTTAAAGACGATTCTTCCAATTTGGAAGACGTGTATTCTAAAGTTCAAAGCATCTCTATCGATTATGCCATCATGGAAAAACTGGGCGGTGACGAGCTGGCTTGTATTCCGGCGGAGTTCGGGTGGAGTGATGTGGGCTCTTGGGATGCAGTTGCGTCTTTACAAAAAGGCCATGAGATTTTGAACGTCAAAGGTCAGGACAATTTTGTTTTTGGAGACGCCGGGAAAAACTATTCCATGATCGGCATGGAAGATGTGATTCTTGTCGATACCGAAGATGCCTTGATGCTGGTAAAAAAAGGGCAGTCACAAGACGTGCGCCATGTTGTTGAGGCTTTGACTCAACAAAAATCTTCTTTGGTGAAAGAGCATGTTTTTGAATATCGTCCTTGGGGTTATTTTGAGATTCTGAAAGACACGGAGTTTTTTAAATCCAAAGTGATTCGTGTGAATCCGCACTCACAGATTTCCTATCAGTCACACGCAAAGCGTGAAGAGCATTGGACGATCACACAGGGTTCTGGAGAAGTGGTTTTGGATGATAAAGTGATTCCGGTGAAAGCGGGGAGCCACGTTCACATTCCACTCGGTGCAAAACACCGTATTCGCAACAACACCGATGCGGTGCTGGAATTCGTAGAAGTGCAATTGGGATCTTATTTTGGTGAGGATGATATCGTCCGTTACCAGGATGATTATCAAAGAAAGTAATTTTTGAGATTTTGGTTGAGACGGCATTCAAAGCGAGTCTCAACCAAAAATAAGTCTGTACCTTTTATTTTTTCTTCTCGGCCTGAACTTCGGCCAAAGCCTTACGAACGGATTCTTCTTCCTCCGGCAAATCAACATCTTCTTCGTCATGATCTGGTGTTACTTCTTGTACAGTAGGATTTTTCGCTTGATTGCCTGTAAGGTCTTTTTGGTAATCGTAGATGATGCCGCCTTCTTTGAAGGTCGTGATCATTTTGTTGATGATTCCAGGGGCTACCGCAGGGCAACCCCAGCTTCTTCCCAGACGACCACGAGCTTTTACGTAGTCTTCAGAAACATAGTTGGCAGCATGAACGACAATGTCGCGTTCTGCCGCGTTGCTGTTCGAGCCTTCGAGGCCATATAGATTTAAAGATTCTCCGTGACCACCGTAGTAAGTGTTGCCACCGACGTAAAGACCTAAAGAAGACATCTTAGATCCGTCTACATTTGAAAACTTTGCGGCCACATTGACGCCAGAACCTTTGCCATGAGCCACGAAATGTTTGGACACGGCTCCGGTTTTAAGATTCAAAACATAAAGACGACGCTCGCTAGATGGTTTTGAGAAGTCGATGATCGCAAGTGATTCTTCTTTAATTGTAACTTCGCGGTCGTCCATATAGGTCTTGGTTTTTTCGCGAATTTTAGCCTTCACGCGAATGGTTTTACCTGCGTTTACATCAAGAAATTCAAAAGCTCTTTGCATTGCCGGTTCAGGCACGCCTTGTTTTTTAAACATATCGTAAATGCGCGTGCCATTGACTTTGACGTCATAAAGGCTTTCGGCAAAGCTATTAAGGCTTATAAGAGTGATCGTCAAGATGCTTAGGATTTTGATCATGGCAGGTCCTTCTCGGTTCACGTTCAACACGAAGGGAACGTATACAAGGGGTATGCCATTCAATTTGGACCCATAGTATTTCTAGCTTCGAGCTGGCAAAAGCGCGGGTGACGCTAAAGGGCGTTTTGCCCAAAGGTTTGACGGGTGTCCTCGGAGATTCCGCCAATGCTGCGGGTGCTGTGAAATAGCAGATTCTTAAAAAACAATGTTGTCGACGATTTGTGACGAAGAGTAAAAAAATAAAAAGGAGTTTTTATGAAGTCTATTTTAGGCGCATTGATTTTAGTTTCTTCTTCAATGGCATTCGCTGCAAAAACTTATCAAGTGACAGGTCCTGTCGTTGAGGTGACTGACAGCAAGATCATCGTGGAAAAAGGCAAAGATAAATGGGAGATCGAAAAAACAGCGGCTACGAAGGTGACTGGCGATCTTAAAGTCGGAGAAAAAGTGACGATCGAATACACAATGGCTGCCGACAAAATCGAAGTGAAAGAATCTAAAAAGAAAAAGTAAAAGTTTCGTAACGTCTTTGTAATTTTAAAGAGGAAGTTTTTTTTGGAACTTCCTCTTTTTTTTATCCGCTTTAGATCTCATGCTACTGGATTGGCTTCTTAAAAATCCGAAATCTATCTTCGTTTTATTTAATCCGTTTTAGAGGGAATGGCATTGCCCGATTTCGGGGCAGTCAGTAGATTCTCAAGCTGTTTAATAACAGGAAAGCGAGTGCGTATGAGAATTCTAGTGAAGACTCTTGTATCGATTTTCATTGCTGCTCACATCACGATGATGGTGACGAGCGGGCTGCCAGATCGAAGCGTGATAGGACAAAGAATTTTAAATCAGCTGCGCGATTATCAGGTGTTTTTTGGCCTGGATCAGACGTGGAGTATGTTTGCTCCGAATCCTTCGTCTGTGAATTCGTATTTGGATGCGACAATCACGTTTAAAGATGGTTCAACAGAGAAGTGGACTTTTCCGCGTTCGTCTCAACTGAGTGACTGGGATCGTTTCACCGGGGGAGAACGATTTCGAAAATATCAGCAGGAAAATTTAAAAGCGATGGAGCGAAATGAAATCTGGCTTGATCTTGGGCATTTTCTTGAAAAAGAAGTGAACAGAATTGAACGCTCCGGCCGCGGTCGCGTGTTTGAGCAGGCGCAGTTTTATCGTCACTTCAATACAGTGAAACCTCCGACGGAACAATTCATCGAGCACGGAAAGTTGAGCACGAATTTTCAAACGGAATCTGTTTTTCAATACAAACCTACAGAGCAGGTAAGACATGAAGCTAAAAACGATCACTAAATCTCTTGATGATTTTTTCTTTCTACCGCAACCGGTTTACAGCGTGGCTTTGCTCCGCATTACCTTGGGTCTTATTTTGCTTCTGAACTGGTTGAGCATTTGGAAAAACCTCGATTTATTCTGGGGCGTGGATGGCATTCTGAGTCTGGATACGGCTGTGAAGTATTCAGGAGCCATGCGCTTTAATCTTTTTGAGTTTCTGCCGAATGATCCGCGTGTGCCGGCACTGATGGCGGTCTTACATCTTATCGGTGTTATCGGTATGACTTTGGGATTTTTTACTCGCGCATCGTTGGTTTTGACTTTCTTTACTTTGCTGTCGTTTCATAATCGCAACGCCTTTATATTGAACAGCTCGGATATGGTGGTGCGAAACTTTTTGTTTCTGCTGTTCTTTTCTCATTCGGGAGAAGCGTTTTCGTTGGATAGGTGGATGGCGAAGGCGCGAGGTCTTGTGCAAGGTAAGCCCGCAGAGAGAAGTCCTTGGGCTTTGCGCTTGATGCAGATCCAGTTTTCGATAATTTACATTGCGACGGTGATGTTTAAGATGAAGGGCCCTTCATGGGCGGATGGGACGGCTGTCTATATAGCCACTCGCTTGGATGAGTTTGTACGTGTGCCGTTGGATCTTTTAAACAGTCTTATGGTGATCAAATTTTTAACCTGGTCGACGTTGGTGATTGAGTTTTCTTTAGGGACGCTCGTATGGATCAGGGAGCTTCGTTATTGGGTGCTGTTAGCCGGAGTGGCGTTGCATTTGGGAATCGAATATACGATGAGCATACCGCTGTTTGAGTGGATTATGATTGTCGCAATGATTTGTATGATTGATTCAAGGGATATCGAAGTTCTGATAAATAAAGTAAAAATATTCCGCCAAGAAAGACTTAAAGAAGCCACGGTATAAGTTGATAGTGAAAAGCCCCGCAGATCGCGGGGCTTTTTAATTGGGAAAGCATTATTTCCCGGCGATTAAGTTTGGAATTGTGGCGCGCAGTCTTTTTTCGCGAAGGAGTTGCATCCAGTGTTGGATGTCTCTGGAATCTATCATTGCGATCATCATCACGATCATCGCCCATTCGAAGACGGGAATGCTCATCGTGTATTCGATGCCGAGGTGAAGTCCAATTCCAGCCAGAAGAACCCAGTATCGTAATTCTTTAAACCAAACCAAAGTTCCAAGCGCGAATTCAACTATCAGTGTGGACCAAGTGAGAAGTTTGATGAAAAGGAGATTGTTTAACAAAGGCAATTCAAAGCGGACAAATTCATCGAGGCGCGTGGCTATATAGACAGCTGTGCCATCAACCCAGCGGTCGCCTTTAATTTTAAACATCACCGTTGCGATATAAATCACGCAGAACTGAATTTGGATTAGCCGTAAGGCCCACGGGCTTTTCTCTGCAGGAATGTCTCCCACGAGACCTTTAGCGCGTTTTCTCCAATAGTCGACGGAGAAATAATCTCCGCAGTGGGTGAACATTAAGAAGAATAAAAAGACGCGCAACACAGAGTCCGCGCTGTTGAGAATAAATCCATTGCGATGATGAAAGGAAACCATGGTGACAAAAGCCACGAAGATCGCGGTGCGTGTCCATGCTCCCACTGTCATCGCTAAGACGGCGATGAGATTCATCGTCGCCAAGACCATCACAGTTTTTGATGTATTCGGTAAATAGTCGAACAAAGAAAAGCGCAGTTGGTTTCCGTACTGCTGTGCTGTTGCGAGTGAGACAATTCCTTCAGGTCCATAAAGAGTGTCGAGATCACAATAGATCATCATCCAATTGAAGATCATCAGAAAGCCCATTCCAATACGCAACAGAGCGACACTGTAAACGGGTTGTGGTGCGAATAAAAAATCATGGAATGCTTTAAAGGCTGTTTTTAGCTTCATATCTCACCTTCTCGACCGTAGGGACGTAATAAAAAACGGGATCCATTTTATAGTAAGTACTGAGCGTGCCGTGCGGAATGAGGGGCGCTTCCGGAGGCGGGCGCACAACACTGGAGTAACGGTTAAAAATAATTTGTTTTAGAGCGCGGTGATGGCCATCGAGTTCTCGCAGTGCGATCTGGCGAGTGATATATTTTGAAATATCAAACCATGCGAGTTCATTTTGATTTGGCAGAAGAGTTTCCTGGCCAAAAAGTCGATAGCGGTCTCCGACAAGCACACGACGCATTCCTGTCATCAGCGTTTGGCGTGGGAGTGGCCACTGTTCAACGGTGCCATCTTCGAAGTGCAGTTCTGCCTGAATGAAAGCGTTCGTGTTCATCGGATTTGGAGCAAACATCGACCATGGTTGATAAAGCATTCCGAAGGCCTGATATCGTGAAATGAGTTTGATGAATCTTGCTCCAAGAGCACTTCGATCCGGTAAACCGTCGGTGATCATGATTCCGACATTCACTAAGAAGAACATTATAATGATAGTCTTTTGGAAGATTCCAAAAATTCGACGGCATTTGTCTGTTCTAAGAAATTTAAACACTAGAACCCCCTCGAAACTTATTGTTTGTGATTCATTTGGTCTGTGGTTCTTAACATAAATTTTTTCGGAACGTTCTTTACTGTTGTGAAACTAAGATGACATTTCCCGAATTATTTATTTCTTAGCAGCAACACGGGGTGATGATTAAAGCGGCAACCTAGCTGTGTTCCGTAATTGTTTGTGATGATCTCAATTGGCATTTTTCATTCGAGAAATCGTGTGAAAAGAAAAATAATTTGGCGGCAAAGAGAATAGATTGTGTGTTCCAACAGTTGTGAGGCTGTCAATTAAATGAATGAAACCATCAATTATTTAAAGTGCCAAACTTGTTTTGTGAGATTTAAAGATTTCCATCAAGGAACACAAAACAAGCAACAAACACAAAGGAGAATGCACATGACTGGGAAGTCAAGAAAGGTTGTTTTCTTGGCCGGAGTCACGTTGATGGCAAATTTCGCGCTCGCGAATAATCCTTCAGCGAACCCGGCTTGGAAAAATATCAACCAAAATAATCAGGCGGTAAATTCGAATACGAGAACCGTCGTCGATGTTCGTGGACAAGGGGGATTTATTAATCACAAACCCTCAGCTCAAAACACAGCTGAAGGTCGCTGCTTGATGAATAATGTCTGGGTTCAGTGCTCAGAAGCGAAGTTGAAATTCTTTGCTGGTAACAATGGCAATAGTGGAGTTGTTGGAAATGCCGGCATCGTCGGTAACAACGGTGTCGTAGGAAATAACGGCAACAATGGCGACAACGGGAACAACGGTGTTGCTGGAAGCGCTGGGATCGTTGGAAGTTCTGGACTTCTCGGTGTCACAGGGAATAACGGAAACAACGGTAACAATGGCGATAACGGAAATAACGGAGTTGTCGGAAACTCTGGCATTCTTGGAAGTGCCGGCGTTTTAGGAAACGTGGGCAACAACGGCAATAATGGTAACAATGGAAATAATGCCAATAATGGTAACAACGGTGTTGCGGCGTCCAGTGGTATTGTTGGAAATAACGGTATTGTTGGAAATAATGGCAACAACGGTAATAACGGAAATAATGGTAACAACACAAACAATGCTAACAATGGCAATAACGGTAACAACGGTGTTGCAGCTTCCAGTGGTATTGTTGGAAATAACGGTATTGTAGGTAACAACGGTAATAACGGAAACAACGTTAATAACGGCAATAACGGAAACAACGGAAACAACGTTAATAACGGTAATAACGGTAATAACGGAAATAACGGAAATAACGGAAATAACGGTAATAACGGTAATAACGGAAACAACGGAAACAACGGAAATAACGGAAATAACGGAAATAACGGAAATAACGGGAACAACGGGAACAACGGTAACAACGGAAATAACGGAAATAACGGAAATAACGGAAATAACGGTAATAACGGTAATAACGGAA
>NZ_CAMLDV010000087.1 GCF_946478835.1 uncultured Bdellovibrio sp.
CTTCCAGTTTAAGACGAGCTTGAATGTGCTCCGGCACGTGACCTTCCTTTAAAGTTCCAAGTCCCTGCAAGTGATAGCGAATTTCACTCAGCCTTTTGTGTACCTTTTCTTTCGCCCAACTCATTGCGGTGGGAGACAGAAGTTCAAACTCTCCCCATTTGGGAGGGAAATATTTGGCGTCTTGAAGTTCATCGACCTTGGCAAGACTTCCGAAATGACCCCAGATCATTTGCGCGAAAAACTGAACAAATAAAATCACGCCGAACAATAAAACAAATTGCAGGCTTTTATCTTGGAATGCCGAAAGATCCGAGCCAAACCCCAAATCAAAATAACTGCGTGCTTCCCCTGCGACAAGAAATCCAATGATTACACCTACAATAGAAACCGCAGAAAGCTGCCATCCGATACGACGGCAATCTTGATTCAGGCCGCGACTGCGCCACCAGAATAAAATCATGCGCCCGATTCTTTCACCGGCAACAAGGGCCAAAGCGCCATTAAAAGAAATCGTATTCGTCAAAAGTAAAGACAGCGCCATGGCCAAGGACCAAAACTCTACTTGGATGATAAAGCTGATCAGAACACTCGCTAATAAAATTCCAATCACGGCGCCAAAGCGACCATCGGCAAGGAAAAAGGCCAAATCACTTTGACCAAGAACCGTTTGTACAACGCTCGAATTTCTAAGCATCGTTTCACCGCCAACAAGGAAAACACCAACCGCGAAAATCCACTTTAAAAGTAATTTAGCTTTCGGAGCTTGCCACACACCGATAAGCCCTAAGGCACAAAGACCCAAAAGAAAAAATCCGTTAAAGCTTAAAAATAACAAACCCAGAATCAAAACCCACCACGCACCGAGAATGCTTAAGCACATGATTAAGTTGCTCGCGCGCAGATTTAGAATGCGCAAGTTATATAATGCCAGTCCAGAATAAAGAGATTTTTGCGGTGACGCCTCTAAAACCACAACATCCAAAGCGCGCACAAAGATTTTCGCTGTCGTTGTTTCAAAGCCTTTTTCAAAGAAAGACTTTTGAAGTTTTGCAAAGAAAGCCGCTGCGTGCTTCTGTGATTCAGTCAGACCAAACATCATCAGGACAAAACTACCCAACCACATAAGTATCATAGCGAACCACCTTTCCTTCGTAAGAGTGACGAACCCCTGGCAAGAGTTCTTCCGCATGCATCGGACGCTTCACCACCACTCGTTGCACCGGCCATGTCAGAGCCTCTTTTAAAACTTCCGCAGCATCGTCGTCGTGTCCAACAAGATCACGGAAGACCACCATCTCTTGTTTGGGAAGTGCTGACTTTTTCTTGTGCGGATACATCGGATCAAAATAAATGCATTCAATATCGAGTTTACCTTTGTTTTCTTTCAAAAACTGAAGACTGTCGGAGAAATGCAATTGATACGATTTCAGATATTCTTTTTCAGTTTTTGCAAAGGCCTCTTTAAGAAGCGCATACAGAACCGGAGATCTCTCAACCCCCGTAACTTCAAATCCCAACTGAGTCAGAAAAACGCTGTCCACGGCAAGTCCCACGGAAAGATCCAAAACTTTGCGATAGCCTTTGGCTACACCCAAAGCTTTTGCGATCAATTCATTTTTTCCGCGATGACCTTTGCGTTCGTAATCGAGATGATTTTTATCAAAATCAATTTCAAGCAGGCGGTTTTCTAAATCACGAACATAAACGCGATCATTTTCGACATGAAAATGAAAAAAGAAATCGGAAAGGTTTACGGGATTGAGAGGACACTTGAAAAAATCAGCCCATGCCTGCGCTTTAGAAAGAACCTCCGAAGAAGCAACAACACAAATCTTAGAATTTAGTGAAGCAGATACCACAGACATTCAAATACCCAAAGGCCTATGGTGAGTAAGAAAAGTTGAAAGCCTGAACGGAAAACGCCACGAAGCTCGCTTCCGATCGGACTTGAAAGATTCTTAAGTTTGTAAACGAAAGTCACCGACAAGAAGAGCAAGACGATGGAAAGATAAACTCCCCAGTAAACGCCAGCAAACAATAAATGATAAATCAGATTGAAACCAACAAAGAGGCCCCACCACGCCGCAAGCAAGCGGCGCGATTTATCAAAGCCCAACCAGTTCACTGTGTTTGTAAAACCCGCCTGAATACTGGGAAGAATGCTGATGAAGTTTCTTAAGTGCACGATGAAAAGAACCAACCATCCCCACACGCAACCCAACCAGAAACTTTCCTGATCAAAGCGCGCGCCCATCGAAAGCTGATAACCCACTGTAAGCAAAGGGCCTAACATTAAAAACAGCGCGAACTCGCCACCGATTTGATATTTAAATGAATTTTGCTTTTTAAACTGCGCCCAGAGTCCCACAGCCAATCCCAACGCAATCACCACGGCAACCACAGGAAAAGCAAAAACAATCGGAAGCGCACAAAGAATCGCCAGGACCAAGAGAATCGTCGATGATGACTTTACTTGCGCCGCCGTCACCCAGCCATTTTGAATAGCGCGACTTCCGCTTTTTTCCAAAACACGATCCACACCTTTAAGGTGATCCATATAATCATTGCGCAAGTTCACAGCCGCAAAGGCCAAAAGAACTCCCAAAGTCGCAATGCCTGTTGTGATCGGATCAAGAATCGTTTGATCGACAATGTTTTTAGTGAGGATTAAGAAAAGCGGCACAAGAATTAGTAAAAAGCTGCGCGCTTTAAAAGTTCTTAAAAAGACAATTAGTGAGGAAGGACGAGAAATACTGTCGACAGGAACCACGCGAAACGTGACAGTCTCTGATGCCGAATTCACATTGAGCGTTTGCAATGGCAAAGCTCTTTTGTCTTTAGCAAAAGTTCCCATCAAGTAGGATTCAAACTCCGGAGAGTTTTTAGAAAGCGTGATCAATTCACTCACGAAGGCTTCCTTCTCCAGTAAAGAATCTCTGTCAAAGGACGAAGCTGATCGATCAGTTTTTCTTCGCCAGGCTTCAGGAATGTTTTTAGACGATCCAAATGATGATTGTACATTTGTATCAGGCCTTTGTTCATTTCATCAAACTCAAGAAGCTTCTGATCGAATTGTGCTTTGCCACCGATGTTGGCGTAGTACTCTTCCAAGTTTTTGCTTTTCACGATGCTGTCGATCTCTTGACGAGAACGGTTTTTACAAACGTAAGCACCGAAAGAATTCAAATAGCCGGATTTCAAGTCGCCCAAGATCGCTTTTCCTTCGTCGTTACGAATATCGTAATCAAGAAGATCATCACTGCGTTGGAAAAGTTGTCCCAACAATGTACCCATCTCTTCCAAGATGCGATGAAGTTCTTCGTCGTATCTTTCTTGCGCGATAAATGGTGCGCGAATGCACCACTTAAACAAGCTTGCTGTTTTCAAATTGTGAATGCGATCTAGCTGCTCCAAAGTCACAAAGAAGTCGCCGACCACAGAATCCTGCAACCACTCCCCTTCAAGCAAATCGGAAATCACTTCGGCTGTGTACTGAACAAGTTTGATATTGCCGTGACCAGAAAGATTCACCATCACGCGCGCAAGCAAATAGTCACCTGCCAACACGGCGTACTCAGGAGTATACTTTAGCCAAGCCGCTGTTTTTCCACGACGAAGGTGCGAACGATCGATCAAATCGTCGTGAAGCAAAGAAGCATTGTGAATAAACTCAATTGTCTGTCCCAAAAGAAGTTCTGCTTTGGGATCTAATGAGAGGTTTGCTCCCATCATGCGGATCAATTTTGCGCGAAAGCCTTTGCCGCCCGCAAAGAGGTCGTCATAAAGCTTATTCAGCTTTGGCAAATAGGCCGGAAAATCCTTTGGATCATAGACTTTAAGATCAATGACACTTCGCTGCAATTTCGTCTCCTGGAGAGGCCCTAACTTCGCGATTTATCTGCTTGCTGTCAAGGCTCTTCGGCCTTATTTTGAGCTCTCAGTGCAAGGAAAATAATGGAAGAGTTCAAATTCACGGGAAAAGAATGGTGGCGAGAAGGCGTTCGTTTTGAATGCACGGGTTCAGGCAAATGCTGTACGTCTCACGGCGAATACGGTTTTGTTTATTTGAGCCTGGAAGACCGCCAACGTTTTGCGAAATATTTGAAAATCAGCACCTCCACTTTCACGCGCCGTTATTGCGAAAAAACCGGCGGCATCTGGCATCTGAAAGAAGACCCAAAAAATCCGGATTGCATGTTCCTTAAAGGAAAAGCTTGCGGCGTCTACGAAGCTCGCCCAACACAATGTCGTACTTGGCCGTTCTGGCCTGAAGTGATGAACGCAAAATCATGGGCAAAAGATGTGAAAGCATTTTGTCCTGGAGTTGGTCGCGGCCCCGTAATCCCGGCCGAAAAAATCGAAGCGCAATTGCGTGAACAACTTGAAAGCGAAAAAGGCTGGGGCAAATAATTCGCCCTAGTTTATATACTGAATGACAATGGTATCACTGCCGCTGGAGTTTCCGCGCGTATTGATCGTGCACGAACTAAAACTCTGAGAAAAATATTGAATCGCAAGTGTGTACGTTGTTCCCGCTATCACGTTAAAAGTGTCCACCGTCGGAGCAAAAACAGCTTCGCCGTTTTGGTAACGAGCAATGTTTGAAATGAAGTTATGATTATTTATAGCTCCTGTAGCACCATTGACGGTGAATCTGAAACCAAAATTTCCTCCAGCACAACCAAATAAGTAAGGAGCAATTTTATACATCGTCATAAGCACTTTTCCGCTCTCAGGCGCCGTCCACGTCACACTATACAGAGTCACAAAAGAAGGAGCTGAAGACGTCGTCACAGTTGTATTTGTTGTAGAAAACGTCACAACACTCGGTAAAGTGGAAGCAGTCGCTGCTGTCGTTTGCACGGTGCCATCTGGAAATTTAATTCCTCCTGTTTTTGACTCAATTGTTCCTTGCACCGTGAATGTCGAAGACGGTGATGTCGTTCCCACACCAACACCCGAAGTTGTCACCGCGAAAAGCGGAGAACTTGCCTGATTGACGGAAAGAAGAACACCGCTTGTCGAACTTTTTCCGTTCACCTCTAAAAGAGTTCCACCGAAATTTCCATTTCCCACTTTCAAAAGAGGCACAGTCGAATTGATATTGGTATCCATGCTCACTCGCCCTGCCCAATCGACATCAATGATCGCGGACCCATTGGAATGCGAAATGCGGAAGGGATTTTCCGAAGCGGCTTGTGCAACGTGAAATTTTGCTCCTGGTGAAGTCGTGCCGACACCGACGCTACCTCCACTTGTGACCGTCACTCTGTTAGCTCCATTCGTTTCTAAATTCAAAGCAAAGGCATCGTTCGTTCCTAAGGTGGCAGCCGCTCCAAAACTATTTCCATCCTTAGAAAATAATCCTGTGATGGCGGAAGCATCAAGTTTACTATTAAACGCATTCCAATCTGTCGCCGTAAGAAGACCTGTGGAGGATCCACTCGCTGTGGGAATGGCAACATTTGCGGCGGCGGTCATACGTCCCTGCGCATCGACCGTGAAGGTCGGAACCTGCGTACTAGATCCATAAGATCCCGCATTCACCGTCGTGTTTGGCAACGACGTCATCGCCGAAGAACACGCCAACACTGATCCATTCCAAGAAAGAAATTGATTGGCTCCACAAGTAGGAAGACCTGCTTTTAACAAAAAGTCTGATGCCACATTGGTTCCGATTTTTTGCGCCGACAAAGCGTAACCCGCGTAAGGAACCGTGCGAATCAAACTGTCAGGAGAAATCGTCTTCCATCCCGCACCGTCATGAAACTGCACGCGCAACACGCGGCCATCCGCACTTAAAGAGGAATACGTGCTCGTGCTGTCGACACAGTTGTAGCCCACGCATGCGCCGCACGTGAAACTGGCCGAATTATTGAAAGCATCCAGAATAGAAAAAGTTCCGCTCAAAGGATAATTAACGACACCGTTTCCAAGAGGCACATCAAAAACGCCTTTGGAGTTTGTCATATTAATCCCGGTGACTTTTTCCTGATAGATCACGCACTGACCGGACGGATCTGTGAGTTGAAAAATAAAACTGACGTTCGAGTACTCCAAAGGAGTCCCGTCCGACCGAACGATCCTGCCTTGATAAGTTAAGGTCGCAGGCGCCCCGGTCGCTGCCGTCTCAAAAAGAAACAGCGAGCTCATGAAAACAAGAAACGCTCCGAACTTCATGCTTAATTATTCGGCAATTTCAGGCAAAAATATGAATATGTTTACTCACTCTTAATACATTTTTTATTTGCTTCTATTTGACACAGAACTCTTACAATCCCTTAGTTCTATTAATAATCTCATTCTGAATCTTTAGATGCTCTCGTTCTTTGTCGATGAGTAGAGCATGTTGAACGTATCTGGCCGATATCTTATTGCTCTTATTTTATCTGCTGTCTTTTTAGCGGGCTGCAAAGATCCTGACTTGGACGTATCCTCGTTAGGTAAAAAACTTCCAGCGCCTTCGCTTAAAGGGACAAGCCCGTTTAATCAAGATTTCGAGTTGCAAGGTTATGCTCGCGTGCAAGGAAGTTGCGACAGTCGCGTCGGCAATGTCTTTATTAGTTTTAACAAACAACTTTGGCACCAACCTCCTGTAAACCCTGACATCACAGGCACAGCGTTGCCCGGGGGAACGACAAATGACCGCGATTGTTCGGACGGAACATTTGATATTTATCTGACGAAAAACGATTTACAAAATATCTGGGGCATTCAAACTGGTTCCAACGGCAGCCACGTTGATTATCTCTACATCAAGGGTGAGTCTTTAATTGGTGATACCGAGACTTTGACTTTGGTTGATAATAATTCAGGGACTTCACCGGGCTCCAACAATTCCCCTACGAGAATTACTTTAGAAAAAACATGGCCTCGAGGTTTCGCAGGCGCGAGTACGTGCGATTCTTTCCGCGTGTCTGTGCTCAGTGCCGGCGGCTATCGAGTGACCACTCCCACAGCGATTAGTTTTAGTTTGGAAGGACGCATCAGTGGCTCTGCCACAAGCAAGGTGCAAGCTTATACGAGCTGGCAAGATTGCGCCAGTGGAACTCCGGCCACTCAAAGCACGTTTACTATTCCTGCTAACACCGACGGAACAGATGTCATTTACAAATTCCCAGAAACACCTTTGAATCAAATCTTTGAATTCCGCGTGGTTCAGTCATCAGCATTAACTCCCGATGCCAACTATACCGATGTTATCCTGCGCGACTCTTCGGCTGCATCATCCTACCGTTGGCTTGCGGCGGAAGAGTACATTCACCAAATTTATAAAGGTCTCTGTTATCCAATCAAAATACGTGCATATAACTACAATCGCGCTCCGGCTTATGATCAATTTCCGGGAAGCGTGACTTTGACTTCCGCCGATACTCAGGTGAAGTTTTACGGAAGCTCTTCGTGTGTAACGGAAGTTTCCAACTTTGCGTTTGCGTCTTACAGTTCCGAAATCACGGCCTATGTAAAATACAGTCCGTCACCAATGGACTCTGGAACTATGACAGACTTTGCAATCACCATGGTTGGCACAGGCACGGCGGGTTCTCTAGTCTATGATGCAAGTCCGATTGCTATGCGAGCGGATCTGACATCGAAAGCAACAGTAAGCTCTGTGGATATCTGGGGACCTCGCGACGTGACTCGAAATACCTGTTTTGCTTTCCGTGTAGTTTCAGTCAATGACAACGGAACGTTAATTCCTGTGAGTGTGCCGACAAATATTATTCTGGGCACACAAGAGTCTAACGTAGGAAGTTTCTATTCTGATTCGACGTGCGCAGGCACAACAATTTCCAATGTGTCGATTGCCGCTCAATCGACTTCGATGACCGTCTATTTTAAGTCATCTAGCACCGCTAGCGGCATTTATCATTTCAACTTAAGTTCATCCGGTCTTTCATCGAAAGCCCGTGAACTCAATGTGCAACCTTAGGCATTGCCAATAAGATCTATTTAATTTTTTCACGCAGGTGCTGCAGAAGCTTTTCACGATCTTCTTCAGGATGAACGATGAAAGTTTCTGTAGGACCTTGCACAGGTGCATACGTCACTGCTTGATATTCATCAATACACACGTCAAGACAGCTTGAAGTCACGATGCGGATTTTTGAAAGGTCGCCGCTCTCTTTAAATGATTTTTTTAAAAATGTTTTAAGATTTTCTCCGGCATTGCCTTCTTCATGCAAAGATTTAGGACTGATCGACTTCCCGCACTTTGTGCAAACCAAAACAACACCTTTTGACCACGGATTTTCTTCTTGCTTCATAACCGTTTCCTTAACTCTCCCCACAACACTTTACCAAGATCACTACGGGGAATTTCATTGATATAATAAATTTTACGAACTTTTTCGAAGGGAAGCACTTTTTCTGAGTAGACCTGTACCACTTTTTCCGTGTCGTCCGCTGAGAGCAAACTCACTAAATGGATCTCACTCCCCAATCTGTCAGAAGGCATATCCAGCAGAGCCAACTTCGCAGGCCAGCTCGGATTCATTTGCAAGGCCGTGGTTTCCAAAAGCGATCGCAAACGAGCGACGTTGGTACCTTCACCGCCAATTTTAATATAGTCCTTACTGCGTCCTTGAATATGCAAAGCCCCGTCGATGATTTCTCCACGGTCTTCCGTTGTAAACCAGCCGTCGGTTTTGGGATCCCACGACTTCATTCCTTCTGTCGTGTTTTGGGCATAACAGGTAAATAGCGAGGTCGCATGAATCTGTAAAAAACCGTCAGCGTTTCTTTGCACTTTTGCGTGCGACAGCAAACCTACTGATGGGTATTCAGATTGTTCCAACGATTGCAAAGTCGCCGTGGCAATCTGTGAAGCTGTCTCTGTCATTCCGTAACTTGGAAGAACCGGCCATCCTAAAGCGCGGGCTTTTTTATAAAGCTCGACTTCAAAGACACCGCCGCCAACAACAATCGCGCGCATCGAAGAAGGCGCTTTGTACGAATGTGTGACGAGGTCATAGACTTGCGTTGGAACTAAGGCTGACAGGGTGCACTTTTCTGCGTTTAGAGTTTCATAAAAGTGGTGTACATCCCACTTTTGTTCCTTCAAAGAGGGAACCACTCGCGCACCAACAAGGGAAGCACGCACTTCAATACCGAGACCGCCCACATGGAAATGAGGAAGGACTTGAGTCCACACATCTTGCGAAGTGCTGTTTAAATGTTTATTTACAGAGTGGGCTGAATTTAAGAGAGCTTTTTTTGAAAGAGCGACAAGTTTCGTTCCCGCGACTGAATCTGCCGTGGAACCCGAAGTCGCAATCCAAACATGTCCTTGCAGTTTTCTTTTTTCTTGAACGTGAGACGCCAAAGCCCAAAGTTTTTCATAGTCCTCCTTGGGCCATCGTGGATTAAGAAGAATTTCGTTCTTCTCAGAATAAAGATCTAATTCATTTTGATTTGAAACCACGACGTTGCTTCAAGAAGTCGGTCAAAACCAACTCCTGTGCCTTTCACTTTCAATAAATACGGGCCTTGTGTTGAAATCTCTGCCGCAAATGGGTCCATTTGATAAAGTCTGTGAGTCAAACATCCAGCTTCCAAAATCATCTCACCGTATTTTTTCTTAAGCTCCATCGCAACACCAATGGCGTGTGCGACACCGACGGGATGATCCATGTAACTTGTCACTGTGGCTTTTAAATTCCACTTCTTACAACGTTCGATGGCTTTATCGATGTCCGTTTTTGCAGGCTTCATCACGATCACATCAAAAGGCGCAGCAACCAAGCGATCCCAAGGAACGCGGTCGTATTGATTGTCGATGGCAATTTTCACAAGTTTTTTTGCTTCCTTCCACGCATTCACGTCAAAAGGAAACGGATCTTCCACATACTCAATCAAAGGACGTACGGTCGGAGGTAGATTGCCAATGAATCTTTCAAAAGTTTGCCAGCTTCCAACCGCATTGAAATCCAAACGAATCTTAAGTCCCGCAGCTGCAATGTGCGTGAGGATATCGGCTTCTTCCTGCAGATCTCTGCCGACTTTCATTTTTAGAGTCGTAAAACCTTCTGTCTTTAATTCATCTAAAAAGCCGGGCTTAATGAGTTTAAAATCCGACAGCAGATAATTGTTTTTGATTTTTTCGCCACTTTCAAAAACGCTTTTTTTATCTTTGCGAAGTTGCGCGTCTCTGCGAGCCAGCCAAATGCTTTGTTCGATTTGCACAGACATGCGACCGCGGCGAAGTTCTGAAAGTTGATCCTCCAAAGACAAATCACCCAACTCAGGCCACGGATGAAGATCCGCATAGCCCGTCAGACCGTCAGACCATTCTACTTTGAGAAGCACACCCTCGCGAGGCGCCGCTGACGAAACAGCATTCAAAGATTGAACAGGCTTGAGAGTGTAAGGGCTGTAGGAGATTTTAATCAAAATGCAAATCCAATCGCGAGAAGTAATCCAAAGACAAGATGCAATCCTGCTGCTTGTCCTAAGAAACGATTATAGGCCGGACTTGGTTCGGTAGAGAAAACATTTTTTGTGATTTTCACCGCCAAAGGCAAAGCAAACAAAGAGAAGATCGCAGGGATCTTATACCCTTCTGTCCACCAGTAGATATTGAGTACAAATGGCAAAAAGCACAGGGTCGCAATCTCCCAACGAGAAAACCGCACACCAAAACGCACGGCCAAAGTTTTCTTATTCACCAAAGCGTCTCCGCTGTGATCGCGAAGATTGTTGATGGCAATAAGCACTGTTGCGTGGAAACCGATCTGCAATCCAAGAACCAAAGCTTCTGTGAGCCACTTACCTGTATTCAGGAAAACAATTCCCGTCACCGCAAGAAGACCAAAGAACAAGATCACAAAAAGATCACCCAATCCCAGGTAAGCCAAAGGGAAAGGTCCTGCTGTGTAAGAGTATCCCATCAAAACTGAAGCAACACCGATAGCGACAATGACCCAGCCGCCTTTCATTACCAGAGGCACTCCACACAAAACCGCCAAAAGGAAACACAAAGATCCCAAAGCCATCACTTGATTTGCAGTTAGAATTCCCGCTTGCGTGATGCGCTGAGGACCGATGCGTTTTTCTGTATCCGCACCTTTTTTGAAATCCACGGCATCATTCACAAGGTTTGTGCCGATTTGAATAAGGAACGAGGCCATCAAAGCGTAAAACAAAACCCATCCATCCCAAGAAAGACCGATGGCTTTGACCAACGCTGTTCCTGCCAAGCAAGGAACCAGAGCGGCTGTTAAAGTTTTAGGGCGAAAAGCGAGAATAATACTTTTAATTTGAGTCGCAGAAGTCATTTTTGCATCGCATTGTTAAGAGTTCAGTAAAAGGCTGTTGTATCAGATTCTTTTTTCCGTGACCAAAGGAAATTCTGAGGGCAGAAAGAGGAAGTCAGAGGAGGCCTTTATGAATTTCATCGCCATTGCCGCTTTTATTGCAGGAGCCATCATTTCAGGTCTCGTGGTTTATTTTAAAAATAAAGCCCAAGCTGCGGCAGAAAAAGCGCAATTACAGGCCGAAGTTCAAGCTTTGCAGATGAAAAACGACCTCCTCTCACAAAGCATTCAAGAGCAAAAATCTTTGATGGCCGAAGCACGCAAGCAACAAGAAGAACTGGCAAACCGCATGAACGTGCAGTTTGAAGTCGTTGCGCAAAAAATCTTTGAAGAAAAATCAGCGAAGTTCACGGATCAAAATCACAAAAACATCGCCTCTGTTTTGGAACCTCTCAAAGAACGCATTAAAGACTTCGAGAAAAAAGTGGAAGAGACATACTCCACCGAGCGTTCCGAGCGCGGTGTCCTTCGCGGTGAGCTGACAAAACTGATGGAACTGAACAAAGTGATGTCAGCGGAAACTCAAAATCTTACGAAGGCCTTAAAAGGCGAAGTGAAAACCCAAGGTAATTGGGGTGAGTTGATTCTTGAAAACATCTTAGAGCGTTCAGGTCTTCGCAAAGGTGATGAGTACATCATTCAGGGCACAGACATGGATTTGCGCGGTGAAGACGGACAGATTCTTCGTCCGGATGTCATCGTGAATTTGCCTGACGAAAAACATTTGATCGTCGACTCGAAAATGACCTTAATCGCTTACGAACAATACACGTCAGCGGAAACTCCGGAAGATCAGGAGCGCGCGGGAAAACTTCACGTGGAGTCTTTGAAAAAACACATCGATGGTTTATCCGAGAAAAAATATCACGCGGCTGACAAGTTGATCTCTCCTGACTTCGTGATTCTTTTTATGCCTTTGGAGCCCGCGTTTGCGTTGGCGTTTAAATTAAAACCTGAACTTTTCCAATATGCTTGGGAAAGAAACGTGGCGATTGTGAGCCCGACAACGCTTTTGGCGACCTTGCGAACAGTGGCGGCTTTGTGGAAACAAGATCGTCAGGAAAAAAATGCGCTGGAGATCGCTAAACGTGGCGGCCTTCTTTACGAAAAATTCGCGGGTCTTCTTAAAGATCTCCAAAACTTAGGTGAAAAACTGGGAGCCGCTCAAAAAGCTCACGAAGAAGTCATCAAGAAGGTTTCGGAAGGCCGTGGAAACTTGATTGATCAAGTGGAAGATTTAAAGCGTTTGGGAGCAAAAACGGAAAAATCCCTGCCTCAACTGGAAAACGCCTAAGGTCTTTGAATAGACGTTATGATCTGATGCATCAAAGTGCGTTTTCAACTGATTATCAATATCAAAAGTCTTCATGACATCGCGAAAGCGTTAGCGTACTTGCTAGCGTTCAACATTAAGCCTACTTAAGGATACGCGAAATACATGAAAAAATTAGGATTTTGTTTACTAGTAACAGTTCTGGTGCAGGCGTCTTTTGCACGCGCTGATGAAAATCTTCTTGGCTACGTTAAGGGAGCTGAAACTCTTCCAAAAGGAAGTTGGGAGCTTTATCAGATCCTGACTTCTCGTGATAACAAAGGTGCGGGTAAATACCACGCTTTGGATTCAAAAACAGAAGTTGAGTACGGCGCTACTGACAGCTTGTCACTTTCTGGCAGCTTGCAGATGTTGCAAGTTGAAATGTCTGGTTTGTCTGTCGATGGTTACTTGCCGAAAGACAACAACCTTTCACTTCGTCCTTCAGGTGTTGAGGCCGGTCTTAAATACAATTTTTTAAGTCCTGCAAAAGACGACATCGGTCTTTCTTCTTACCTTTCTTTCTCTTACAATTGGTTAGATAGACATTCGGGTCAAAACAAAGACAGCTACTCGATGGAACTTCTTTTCATCGCTCAAAAATACTTCCTTGAAGGTGAAGTTGTTTGGTCTTCAAACTTGGGCTTTGAAACGACTTATGCGCGTCGCGGAGATTTGAACGATCTTCCTCCTGGATTTGACTGGCCTGTAGAACCGGAAGTTGAAATCGGCTTCACAGCGGACACAGGTGTTGCATACCGTTTCATGCCGAACTGGTTTGTCGGAGCAGAAGCTCTTTTTGAGAGTGAATATGAAACTGAAGTGGGCACAGAGCGCTGGACTGTTTTCACAGGTCCAAGCTTGCACTACGGAAGTGAAAAATGGTGGGCGACTTTGACTTGGATTCAACAAGTCAGCGGTGGCGGTGAAAAGTTTGATGCGCAAGACGACAACAACCTTCACCTCATCGAAAAAACAAAATACGAAACTCGTTTAAAAGTGGGCTTTAACTTCTAAGCTCGTAAGGACTTGCATGAGCCTGTTTAGAAAAGAATATCTTACTCTTCTTCCCGTCACGATGATCACGTCTATGGCGTATGCCACGGATTACTTCACGACGGAGCAGGCTCAAAAAGTTCTTTTCCCTGAAGCCGACACCTTTGTCGCGAATCCTGTGACTTTGACGGATGATCAAAAAGAAAAAATCGAAGAGATTGCTAAAGTTCGTCAGCGCAAAAAGGAAGTTCAAGCTTGGCGTGCCGAAAAAAAAAGGAA
>NZ_CAMLDV010000088.1 GCF_946478835.1 uncultured Bdellovibrio sp.
TATCGTCGTGCGCGTATCATCAGCGGTTCCTCAGGAGTACGTGGGTGCTGTGACTGAAGCTGCTCTTTATTGGAATAAAGTTTTTGGTCGCGATATCGTGACTGTGAAAACGGGCGTTGATCCGCAAGCGGGTCCTGAAGATCGCAGCATCTTCGTTCGTTGGATTCCTTGGTTGGATTCTGGTGCCGCTTACGCTATTGGACAGTCAGACCCTCTCACAGGTGAGGTTTTGCGTGCGCAAGTCTTTATGCCTTCTGTGTTCACACGCGTGGGTTCTGCGGATCTCGTGAATCTGAATGGCAACACACCAGTTGCCGCTGGTGCGATTGCTTGTGATCTGACGGAAAGCTTCAATGCGATCAATCAAATCGCTCGTGAAGCCAGTGACTCTCAAAGACTGCGTCTGGCGCAAGACAGTGTTCGTGCAACTGTAGCCCACGAATTAGGTCACGCTTTGGGGCTTCGTCATAACTTCGCGGGATCGTTCTCTGCGAAAGTTTCAACTAAAGAAATCTATGAGTCTGCGAAAACTTATTTAAAAGACCTCAACCATCAAGGTCTTGAGACTTCAACAAGTATCATGGACTACGTCAGTGGTATTGATGATGTCTTGATGGCCGGAAGAATCAAATACGCCGCTTTGTCTTACGATAAAATGGCGATGGACTGGGCTTATTCAGACAACGACAGCGCTTTAAACGAAAAAACATCTTTGTATTGCACAGACGATGATATTTCTTTAGCGAACAGCCAGTCTCTGCAAATCTATGGTTGTGAGCGCTTTGATGCTGGTAACAATCCTCTTTTAAGAAAATACCTCGATGCAAAAGGTGAGAAGGAAAATCTAACGAAAGTTCTTTTTGCTTCAATCATTGGTCGTTTGTATCCATCTGATCAGCCGACTGTTGTTGCCAATCTTGATACGGTTTTGCAAGACACGATGAAATGGGGACGTGCCAACCTTGATGCCCTCAAATTCGTCAGCCAAGTCGTGATGGATATTTCTAAAAACAACACAGCGGCTCCTGTATTTGCGTCTCTAGAAAGTGTGAAGTCAGGTCAAGTGCTTTACTCTAAAATGGGTATGGATGAAGCGTTGACGAAAGAGCGTGCGCGTTCTTTGGCTGAAGCCGGTGGTTATGCTTCGATGATCAACGATCTTTGGAGAAACGCTGACGGCACGATTTCGACAAATTGGCTTGCTCAACAAATTGAAGAGCTTAAAAACAGTCCTTATCTTGCAAAAGGTAAAACTTTAGGCGGTCGTGAATACGAACTCAGTCCTGAACAGCAAGAAAAGGTCATTAAGTTCTATCAAAGCCTTCTTACAACAAATCGCAAAGTCTTAGCGGCGGGCGTGGCGGAGCTTCTGCCAAAACTTGATGAGATGGAGCAAGACTCTAATGGCTTAACAGCTTCTATCACAGCGTTGCTACCTCGCGGTTTGTTAACTGAAGATGGTTCAGCAGCCCTGGCAAATCTCTATCTTGATCTTGTCGCTGCCAACGAAGGTGAGCAGGTTGTTAAAGTGGGTGCAGGTCTTACGAAAGAAGTAAAAGTCGTAAAATCCTTCCTGACAGCCGAAGAAAAAGCGAAGTGGGCCAAGCTGCTTTCTTCTAAAGGATTGCGCTTTGATATGGATATGAAGAAGTCTCTTGTGCGCAAGTCTCAATATGACAAGGTCAATGCATTCTTAAAAGAGATCGATGCGACTTTGGATTTAAGCACAGTGAAAAAGCCTGCGGATCTTGCTTCTCAATTGCTTCAACAAGGTCTTATTGATTCTGCGGCTTCAAGCTGGTTGAGCAACGAGGTGAATACTCTGATGGCTCTAGAGAAAGTGATGTAAAGCTTTTAAACAGCTGATTCCCTAAAAGGTCCTTATTGCAAAACCCGTCTCGCACTGAGACGGGTTCTTTTTTGTGTTCCGTTTATTTTGGTTTTGGCGTGCCAACCTCTGGTCCACCTCTTGCCTATACAGTGGGTATGGAGGCATTTATGAAAACATCTTTCTTTAACAAATCAATGATGGGAGTCTTGGTTGCATTGGCTCTATCCTTGTCGGCTTGTGGCAAGAAAGATAGCAGTGCAGTGAGAGTTGCAGGTCGCGGGACTCCAACAGGAGTTTCACAAAGCGGTGGAACGACTCCAAACACGTGCGGTAATGCCAACATGACTTGGGGTAAGATCTACGATCCTTACGCTTCCTCAGCTTTTGAATCACAAGTGAAGGGTTTTGTCTCTGCGACGTTAGATCCACAAAGCTTGGGTACAATCAGCGGTAATATTAATGACAAAACAGGTATCGACTTTAGCGGTTCATTTCAATTCGACACTGCTGGTAAGTTGATTCCGGCTTCTTCAACAGTTGTGATTAAGATTTTCGACTCTTTTGTGGGCCAAGTTTACAACGGACAAACAATCGTTCCTTATGTTGTTGAGTTTAAACAAGCCAGCGAAGGCATGATTGATCGCAATACGCGTCAAATCCAAGTTAGGTTTAAAGACAGCTACGGCGAGATCATCTTCCAAGGTCAATATGACAACACGACAGTCCAAGGCACTGTTCAATATCAGAACTACACGGCAGTAAACGGTTACCAACCAGCAGCCGGGACTCTTGGCAGCTTCAGAGCTTACACTTGCGCTCTTATTAAATAAGCGGCGCGTCTTGATTCACCCCCTATCCAGTTCAAAGATAGGGGAATGCCTCAACGTTTCATCTTTGACTCTTCTATTTTAAATTCTGTTGTTGGGGGGCATTCGGCCATCGAAATCCCCAAACTCAACATTCATACGCTAGAGGCGGCCAGTTCCTTTCTTCTCAGTTATGGATTTGATGTCACTCGTGAGAGTGATTTAGAGAAGCTCTGGTACTATCATCGTCGCGCTTTGGTGTTGATGCTAGAAAAGCTGGGCTTTCAAGATTCAGAGCTTCCTGAAGTCTTTAGAGACCGCAAGGGACTTTCTGATATCCGCCAGCTTTTGATCTATGCAAGCTCACAGAACCCTGATGAGAAGGAATTGCAGCGCTGGGCGTGTGCTATTCTTCGTTGTATGCACGTTTTTGTTCATGCAGAGAACGATCTTTTTAGTTCCTTCTCGGAAGAGATTCAGTCGCAGATTCTGACTCCATTTCAAGATTGCATTCGTCATGACGGGACGACTCATCGTACGTTCTTGCAAAGTTCTCACATGGAAAACATGGAGCCGATTGAGCTTTTAGGTTTTGAAGTAAAACCTTTTAAAACCTCTTCAAGCACGGTGATTAAGCTTTTGGCAAAACCCGATGCCTTGGCGATGAAGATTTTTGATAAGCTGGGTGTTCGTTTTATCACACGCAACCTTTTTGATACTTTCCAAGTTGTGCGCTTCCTGATTCGTGAAAACGTAATCAGTTTTCCGCACATCATGCCGGATCAAAGCTCTAACAACTTGTATCCCGTAAGCTTGTTCATGGAAGTGTGTGATGATCTGGCTCATCGCCTCGATACTTTGGATGAAAAGAGCATTCAAAAAGCGTTTGATCAAAAACTTGCAGAGCAAGGCGAGAACGTAAAGTTCTTAAGAAAAGAAAATTTCTTTTCTGGCGAAGACTATCGTTTTATTAAATTTATCTCGCGTAAATTGATTCACATCAAGCCGACGGCGGGAAAAGAAGAATTTAGTTTCTTTTATCCTTTCGAAGTGCAAATCATGGATCAAGCCGCACATCAAAAAATTTTGTCGGGGCCTTCGGAACATCAGGCTTACAAGGAAAGACAAAGATTGGCGGCGCGTAAGCGTCTGTTCCCTGAATAGAGTTATTATATGTTTTGGAAGTTGCTTTCGTATCCTCGTTCTTTATTGGCGCTCATCTGGTTTCCTATTCACACAATGCTTTGTGCGACGGCTTTGATTATTGTGAATCTCACAATGAACAATCGCCCCTTGGAAGATCACATTGTTGAGTTCTGGACTCGCAATGCCTGTCGCATGTTCGGCGTGAAGGTTGTTGTGAAAGGTCTTGAGAATCGTCCTCAGGGCGGTTTCCTGTACGTGTTTAATCACACAAGCTTCTATGATATTTTTGCGATGAATGGATACTTGGGGAGTTTCCGTTTTGGTGCGAAGATTGAACTTTTCAAAATTCCTGTATTTGGACCAGCCATGCGTCGTGCGGGAATTTTGCCAATTGCCCGGGAACGTCGCGAAGAGGTCTTTAAAGTTTACCAGGCGGCAGAAGCGCGTATCAAAGCCGGGGAGCGGTTTGCATTAGCCCCCGAGGGAACTCGTCAAAACAGCGAGCGATTAGGAAACTTTAAATCCGGTCCTTTTATTTTTGCTATCAATGCGAAAGCGCCCATCGTCCCTGTGATTGTCAAAGGAGCGGCTGCGATTTTACCAAAAGGACACACAGTTCCCAATTGGGGCGTGTGGAGTCGAACGGTCACGTTGCAAGTCTTGCCGCCCATTGATCCTACCGAGTATACTATTGAACAAAGACCTCAGTTGCAGGAGCGTGTTCGTAAAGTGATGGAGCCGTACTTTAAAGAGGACAGTACTCAGTAGTTTTTTGAGGAGTGCTTATGACAACATTTAAAGAGTTTTGGCCTTTTTATTTGCAAGAGCACTCCCACCCCATCAATCGTCGATTGCATTTTGTCGGCACTCTTTGTGTTCATCTCGTTTTGCTTTATGCACTCTTAACTCAAGAATGGATGGCGCTCTGGCTTTTGCCAATAATTGGCTATGGCTTCGCTTGGGTAGGGCACTTCGGGATTGAAAAAAACAGACCCGCGACATTTAAACATCCTTTGTGGTCCCTTATGGGGGACTTCAAAATGTTTTACTCAATGTGCGCGGGTAAGCTCTGGAAGTAATTAAAAATCCGTTCCTTCTGCAACAGCTTTCTTAGTGAGAAGGCTCGTCATATTTTTTTGAATCCACTCCTCATGGAATTGAACATTGATGTAAAGACCACGATCAATGCACAGATTGCGTTCTTCCGCGGGAACCTCAGGGTTAAAGAAGGTTCTTGAGGCAATACCAACGACATAAGGTTTGTTATCAAGAGTAACAATCGCGGGACCTCCGGAGTCTCCTTGGCAAAATCCTTTTCCTTGGTTTTGTGTCACAATAAAAGAAGATGAAGTGGTCACGTAGTTTTGCACATCAAGAGTGGCTGTACGTAAAACTCCCACATGCCCAGGGAAAGCCGGGCGTCCGTCAGAGCGGCCGTAACCAGCAGCAGTGACTTGTGTTAGATGCAAATCGAAGTCCTTTGCTGGCAGATTCATAATCTCAATATCTTTTGGCAGTTCTTGCTCTAAAAGAATCAACGCCACGTCTGCATTCTTATTTCCAGCGATGTAATCTGGATGAACCACGACATCAATTCCACGAATGGAAACGCTTTCCCCTTCTGCGTTTTTAAGAACGATTATGTGTGAAGGCGGGGAGTTTGAAATAATACAGTGAGCGGCCGTTAGGATGATCGAAGGAGAGATCGCACTCGCAGTACATTGAGAGGAAATTGGTTTTTGCTCTACGCCATCGACAGGTGGTCTTTGATAGCGGATTTTAAAATTCAAAGCTTGGCGAGCGATAATATTGTCTTGAGGGACATCTTCGCCGCCCACAATTCCGTTGCTTTCCTCGTGTTCTATAGCATTTTGGGAAGATGTCACTTTGTCCTGGCATCCCAACATCGCAAGAATTAGAAAGCAAAATATTACTCTCATGTCATTTCTCCTGTCACTAAGCCCAAAAATGGGACCACATTACCATTCAACAACAATATATTCGTGTTGATCGCACACCCCAGAAAACATTGCTGGAATAATGCCAGTGATGTTCGTTGAAAATTTGCGAACGAGGACAATAAGTGGTCTTTTTTCAAGGGTTTGACAGCCTTCATACTCCGGGCATGCATTTAACGCTTTGATGGCGTTGGCGAGTTTTTTGGAAGAAGGTCTTTAAGGTCCAACTTCCAAAAAGAGAGAGTGTTCCAATGAAACACCTAAAAAGAATCACGGCGTCCGTTTTACTGCTATCGACTTCTAACGTGTGGGCACAAGAGAAGCTTACTACTCAGATGCGCGATCTTGAGAGAGTTTTTTCTGAAAACGATCAGAAGTACGAGCGGAAATATCAGCAAGAGCCGGAAAAAGAGGGAACCCGTCATTTTGATTCTTACTTCTACTACGAAACGGAACCTGAAGGGGAGTACGTTGATGTGACGGCTTTTAGTATCAACGACACCTTTAAAGGTCGTCTTATGGAATACAACAGAGTGGTGGATCTTTATAAAGCTGCTTTTGGATTGGATAATCAAACTTTTTCTAAAGCGAGATCTTACAATGAAAGTTTAAGTCTGCTTTCGCAACAGGCTTCATCGCTGACTCAAGATCAAAAACTTTTGTTCTTATCTTTGTCGGGATCTCGTTTGTCTGGATTTTACTCGCAAAGTGAATCTAATAAAAATACCTCTGAAGAGCTTTTTCAAAATTCTTTGTCTTCCGGAAATGAAGGCGGCATTTGCGGTGATATTCACAAGTACCTCGCAGGACAGGCCAAAGCTTTGGGATTTACGGATGTCGGGCTTCATACGGGGATATGGCAAAAAGATAAGAAGGGCCAGGATTCCGGCGGACATTTTATCTATCACTTTAGAGATCCAAAAACCGGTGAATACTATATTCAAAACTATTCGCAAGTGATTAACACCGGACAAAAGAGCCAGCAGAGTATGCTCGAAGTCAGCAATCGTGTTTTAGGTCCTTTGGTGGGAACCGTTTATACTGAAGGAAATCGTGGTGATTTTCATGCGTACATTCCACAGACGTCTCTGTGGATTCAAGAAGGCCTTAAAGAACTTGCGTATGCGGGAAAAGAGGATTCGATTTTACAAATGCGCATTGGCAATCAAAGCAACTCCGTGGGTATGCAAGTCGTAAAGCAAGACGCCAGTGGTTCTTACTTACGGGCTTTTATGCTTCATCAAAAATATTCTTCAGAAGAAGGCGTGTATCAGTTTTCAGGAGCCGGGCTTGCCAGTGGAGCTAGTGTCAGTATCTATACGGACACTCTGGTTGATGAATTCGGCCTTTCTGCTCGCGGCTATGTGGCAGCAGGACAAGTGGGCGCTCCCACAATCAACAATGAGATGGAGTGGGAACAAAAACAAAGAAATGTCTTTTTAAGCAATATGCAAGTCCGAGGTACTGCCAGAGTGAATCGCACGACAGGACGAGTGGAGTTAGAAACATCGAGCATTGATCGCAATCTTAAGAGTCCAAAAGACATGAGTGCTCCTGATATGAGCGTTAAAGTAGGTTCCAGTTACTCATCTGGAAGTGTGACAGTTGATCATGAACGCACGTACCGCCGCGTGAAGGATGGACACTACTCATCGACTTCAAAATGGGTGACCGAGTCCGACAAGATTTCTTTGATTTTCGATAAACAGATCGGAAAAGTTTATTTGCTCGTGCGCGGTGAATTGTATTTATTTGAAGGCGTTGAAACTATGGCCGCACAAGCCGTAAAGAATGCCGTGGAAGCGTCTTATCCTGCAGGAAGTCTTGGCGAAGTTTATATCGCTATGGATGTTGCTAAAGTTGTAGGAAATAAATCGGGCGATCCATTCTATGATATCCCGGCATCTTCGGAATTTAAGGTGGGATTAAAAAGGGATTTCGCAAAATTTGTTCAAGCGGGAGCTGAAGTCTCTTATCGCAAAGGGCGAAGAGTTTATCCGTTATACAAGGAGGAAATCTCTCCGGGCCTCGAAAGCGACAACGCAAAAGGCTTCGGCGGTCTGATTTGGATGAGTTTAAAATGGTGAGTTGTTAGTCGGCGGTCGTGATCTTATCAGGAACGCCGAACTTCTCCATTTCCTTAATCACTGTTTTCGGAAAGACCGTGGCGTTCGGAGCCACGGTGGCTCTGCGGCCGATCTCGACTCCGCCTAGAACCTTAGCGGCAAGTCCTATGGTAGCACCTGCACCGATTTTTAGATGATCAATGACCAGATAGCCTTTCATTCCATAGTGAGCCATCAAATAGGCAGACCCACCAATCGTCACGTAGTCACCAAGATGAATCAAACATGGATCGGAAATGTTCGAAGAGTTAATCATGCAACCTTTTCCGATTTTCATTCCCATCGCGCGAAAGAAAAAAATGTTTAACGGTGTCGGTGTGATAAAATCTAAAACGGTGTAACGCACAAGATACGTTAAAGCATTGTGGTAAAGCCAAGGGATGGATTCTAAAGAAAACCAAGGGCCACGGTAAGGTTTTATAAATGGCAAAGCCGGGGCGTTAAGAATTGGAACAATAAGAATCAGTGTGATCACGAAAGCCACAAATCCTATGGCGACTGAGAGACCTAAAATAAAAGCTTGAAGAACGCCGTTGAATTCAGAAACCTCTGAGAGAGCCCAGCGAAAAAGATAAATCCCCGGAGTCAGCGCCGTTCCTAAGCAAATGATATAGGCGACAGCGACAGGAATAAGAACACCTAAAAATGTGGCCAGACGAAAGCGGCGAAGGAAACTTTCAATAAAACCGTAAGCGCCACCTTTGGTGGAACGTTCCGCATTGATGTCTTGGATATCTTGATGATGTGTCATGAGTTTATTGTGAATCTGCGAATGAATTCCGTCATTCATTTTTGTTGCGAATCTGCAGTTCGAATCGAACAGGCTCTTCAAATTTTGTTACCGCCTGCCCAAGATAGTGACAGTAGGCCTTCTCCTAATTGCGTATATCTCTGTTAAGGAGTGGTTGCGGAATTGCAAATACCAAAGGTATTCCCGAGAAGGAAAGGGCGTTTTTTATGAGACTCTATTTTCTTTTGTTTATATCTTTTTTAGTGTTGAGCAATGAAGCTCATGCGGGAATGTTTGTATGGACGACTTGGAACACGCGAAAGGGTCATGGCGTAAAAGTTTGTTTTGCCAATCCCGTTGAAGATTCCAAAGAGAGTTATAAAAGAAGTCCCTGGAGTGATGAGCAAAAGCATCTTGTTCAGTCCTGGGTTGAACAGGAATACACGCCAGAGCGGACAGGTATTTACTTTTATGGTTTCACGGATTGTGTTGTCGGTGATCGAAGCAATGTGATCATCAACTATCGTAAAAGATGGAAGCTAGGCTGGGATTCGGTTACGCGCGCTCAGTCGACACTTGGGCAAGGACTGATGTACGCTTCTCGAGATTTTCCAGGAGCTGCGGGTTCGATTCAGTTTTTTATTAGTGGACTTTCCAAATCTACAGTAATTCACGAATTTGGACATACTGCAGGCCTTATGCATGAGCATGACCATCCCAACGCTGTTGGTTGTGACATTGACGGCAGTAAGAAAGAGCCGATGATATTTGCTCGTGGTTATACCGAGTACGATCCGGACTCCATTATGAGTTACTGCGTGACTCGCAACCACCGAGATCGCGGTCTGAGCCAAGGTGATCTTTTTACTTTAAGACTCATGTATATTGAACATGTGTCTCCTCCTGAGAAGCCGGATATTCTGAGATAGCATTTAAAGGTCAGCTTCTTTTTTTGTTTCACGCAGTCTAAAGGTAAAGGTCAAGCAACTGTTGATAGGGTACGCTGGCGATCAAAGAAAGAATTAATTCTTAATAACATCCCAATGCAAATCACCAATCAAGCTGCGGAGCTTGATTTGCTTCACACCTGTGTCGACGTGAATAAGAATGCGGGAATTAGGAAGCGCTTCGATCTGAGTCAAGCGCATGATCTTGGGATTGCTGTGGTAAGCAGCCTCAATGGCTTGTGCGATATTGTCCCAACGAATGAAGGGCTCAAAGCTTTTGCCGTGATTGGTGCTCTTGTAAGAGCCTACAAACCACGTTCCATTCGGATGAATGCTCACGGGATAATTTTGTTTTCCAAAAAGAGGAATTTGAGTCCAAGTCAAACCGTCTTCAGTGCGGTAAACGCCTTCGGATGAAACCAGTCCACGCACGGAGTTTTTATTTTCAAACGCGATCGAATAGATCTCGCGCTTTAAGAGTGAATCTGTTGTCACCGTAGATTTCGACGGAGCTTCCGGTTCTTCCAGCAAAAGATTCTTTTTCTTCCACCAAACTTCGCCGTGACCATCGATCTTGCTAATGCCCCAGATGTGCGCTTCTGGTTTTAAAATCTCCACACGCGCGCGAAGAGGCGGGCCATAAGTAGCGCTGTCCGGGCGAATCACAATGCCGCGATGAGAATTTGTGACGTATCCCAAAATCTCTTTCATCGGAATCGTTTCGCCTTTTTGTGTGATGATCACATCGTTATTGCGGTAAAGAACAGTGACCCAGTTTTTCTTTGGATGATAAGCGAGACTTGCAAAATCAGCACGTGAAACAAAGTGCGTGATATCCGCATAGCCGATTTGATTTTCGTATTGAATTTTCAAAAAGTTCTTCGTGATTTCTAGAGGAACAATTCTGCGTAAACGGGGAATCGTCGTCACAACTTTTGCTGAAGAACTCGCATCCTTACGAAGATAGGTGTCGATAAGGTTCGTATAAATACCTAAATCATCATGACGACTTTGCAGAGATTGCAAAGGCAGCCATCCTTCGACTTTGCTGTCTTTCTCTTTCACGCGAACCCAAAAGTCTTCGACGGTCACGATTTCTAACGGAGCTTTCGCACCAAGATTTTTTACAGGAGGCGCATCGCTCCGGTTTAGACTTAGAAGTGAAGTTGCAGATTTCGTCTCGACAAAACGAGCGACTTGAATGTCACGCAAGATCTGATCACTTTGCATAACATATTCTTTTTTATCCCAGGCAGCGTGAAATGAAATCTCCGCCTCAGAGCGGATCAGTTTGTCTTCAAGAGTGGTTCGACTCACCTGGCCAGAGGCGAAAAGACTGTTTTTGTTTCGGAAAAAAGAGACGGCCGTGTCTGCGTCCGTCGATAGAGCAGCCCAAGAATTAGGCACCAGGAAAAGCATAGGCAATGTCAGAGAGAGTACGGACCGCATTTCTTTATTTTGCGGGGTGAGGAAGGAGCTTCTCAAGACCAGAACTTTTGACCTCTGGTCTAAAGTTAGGTACTGGTAATGCGTTGGTTTTTCAATCTAATTTAACGCGGAGTGATATAATGAATATCAAAACAATCGGCGTCGTAGGCGCAGGACAAATGGGGAACGGCATCGCACAAGTGGCGGCCAATTTTGGTTTTAACGTCATCATGTTGGATGTCAGCGGAGCGGCTCTTGAAAAAGGAATCGCGACGATCTCTGGAAGCTGTGATCGTATCATCAAAAAAGGTGGTATGAGCGAAGCCGACAAAGCGGCGTTGTTGGGCCGAATTAAAACAGCTCAAGAAACAGCGGCTTTGAAAGACTGCGATATCGTGATTGAAGCAGCGACTGAAAATATCGACTTGAAGCTTAAGATCTTTAAAGACCTTGATGCGGCTGTAAAACCAGAAGCGTTGTTGGTTTCAAATACATCTTCGATCTCTATCACAAAAATCGCAGGCGTAACAAAACGTCCAACAAAAGTAGCAGGCATGCACTTCATGAATCCTGTTCCTTTGATGAAGTTGGTGGAAGGAATTCGCGGTTTGCAAACTTCCGATGAAACTTTTGCGACAGTAAAAGCATTGGCAGAGAAAATGGACAAAGTTTTCGTTGAGTCTGTGAAAGACATGCCGGGCTTTATCGTGAATCGCATCTTGATGCCGATGATTAACGAAGCTGTTTACACTCTTCACGAAGGTATCGCTTCTGTGGAATCTATCGACAGCGCGATGAAATTGGGAACGAATCAACCTATGGGCCCATTGACGTTGGCGGACTTTATCGGTCTTGATACGTGCCTTGCGATCATGAACGTGCTTCATGATGGTTTGGGAGATTCTAAATACCGTCCATGTCCGCTTCTTGTGAAATACGTTGAAGCCGGATGGTTGGGACGTAAGACAGGTCGTGGTTTCTACGACTACTCAGCGAAGTAATAGGAATTACTTATGGCGAATTTTAATTATAAAACAATTCTTCTTGAGCAAAAGACCAATGGCGTTTGGCTTCTTACAGTCAACCGTCCTGAGTCTTTGAATGCTCTGAATTCGACAGTGCTTAACGAAATGGGCGAAGCTCTTCGTCAAATCGGCGAGATGTCTTACGAAGACGCTCGCGCTTTGATTATCACAGGAGCTGGCGAGAAGGCTTTCGTTGCGGGCGCGGATATTAAAGAAATTCATGATCTTGATGAAGAAAAAGCTTTGGTGTTCGCTCAACGCGGTCAAAGTATTTTCCACGAACTCACTTTGCTTAAAATCCCTGTGATCGCAGCGGTCAATGGTTTTGCATTGGGTGGTGGTTGTGAGTTGGCTTTGGGCTGTGATTTCATCTACGCTTCTGAAAACGCGAAATTCGGTTTGCCAGAAGTAAGTCTTGGTTTGATCCCAGGGTTCGGTGGAACTGTTCGTATGGCTCGCGCGATCGGACAACGTCGCGCTCGTGAGTTGACATACACAGGTGGTATGATCACAGCACAAGAAGCGCAAACTGTGGGTCTAGTAAATAAAGTTTTCCCTGCGGCAGAGTTGATGCCTGCTGTGATGAAAACAGTGGAAACAATTTTAGCCAAGGCTCCGATTGCTGTGGGTTCTGCGAAGATCTCTATCAATCAAGCTTGGGATATGGATGTTGAAGAAGCGCAAAAGAACGAAGCGAAGATCTTTGCGGAGCTTTTCAACTCTGAAGACGTAAAAGAAGGCACTGGTGCTTTCATTGAAAAACGCAAGGCTGTGTTTAAAGGTATCTAAGTTATATGGCATATACTCTCAAAAATCCGATTCGTATCGTCACTGCTGCCGCTCTGTTTGATGGGCACGACGCAAGTATCAATATCATGCGCCGTATTCTTCAAGACATGGGTGCGGAAGTGATTCACTTGGGCCACAACCGTTCTGTGAGCGATGTTGTGAAAGCCATCTTGCAAGAAGGCGCTCAAGGTGTTTGCATCAGCTCCTACCAAGGGGGCCACATGGAGTACTTCAAGTACATGAAGGATCTTCTTGATGAGGCCGGTGCAGGATACGTTCGTATTTTTGGTGGCGGTGGCGGCGTTATCGTCCACGAAGAAAAACAGGAACTTGAAGCTTACGGTATCGCGCAGATTTTCCATCCTGACGATGGTCGTAAGCTGGGTCTTGAAGGCATGATCGAAATGGTCATCCGCGGTTGTGACTTTGATATTCTTGAAAAACAAAAAGAGTACAAGACCAAGAAAAACATCTTTGCCGGTGACACAATTCCTTCCGTGGAGTTGGGTGTGGCACTCACTGCCATTGAAAACGGTCATAAAGATTTCTCTTTGGCGAATTTTGGGCTTGAGTCTTTTAAAGCAAGAACTGCAAACCCAATGGTTTTGGGTATCACGGGAACGGGTGGAGCTGGTAAGTCGTCTTTGATCGATGAACTTGTGCAACGATTCTTAAATGCTTATCCAACGAAAAAGATCGCCGTAGTCTGCGTGGACCCATCAAAACGTAAAACAGGTGGTTCGCTTTTAGGTGACCGTATCCGCATGAACTCATTGTCGCGCAACCGCGTGTACATGAGATCTGTGGCGTCTCGTGGTTCAGGTCGTGAGATCGCGTCTTCCTTGCCCGAGATTTTAAAATTCATCCGTCAGTTGGACTTTGATTTTATCATTGCGGAAACTTCGGGAATCGGTCAGGGCAATATGGCGATCACGGAAGTCAGTGATCTGTCTATGTACGTGATGACATCTGATTTCGGTGCGCAATCACAGCTTGAGAAGATCGACATGATCGACTTTGCTGATTTGATCGCAGTCAATAAAGCGGACCGTCGCGGAGCTTTAGATGCTCTTCGTGACGTAACAAAA
>NZ_CAMLDV010000089.1 GCF_946478835.1 uncultured Bdellovibrio sp.
CGCGAGCGATTGAAACGGCCTCTTACATTGAAAAACAATGTCAGATGAAAGCAATCAAACGCGACATGTTTCGCGAAGGTATTTTGCCGGGACTAGAAGCGGTCACGAAAACCGACAAAGCCGCACGCGAAACAATGAAGAAGAATCAGATCCACGCAGACAAAGCTTTTGATTTTCTTTTTAAAGCTCCCAGAAGCGGCGCTACCACCCATGTTGTCGTCGCCCATGGCAACGTCATCAGATATTGGGTATGTAAGGCTTTAGGAATAGATCATAAGAAGTGGGTCAAGATGGACCTGCAACAAGGCTCCCTCACCACGGTTCGTGTCGATAAAGAGGGAAATGCGGTTCTCTTGGGTTTTGCAGACATCGGCCATGTGCCTTTAGAGCAAAGAACATATATTTAAAATAAAAAAGCCTAAGGAAAATCCCTAGGCTTTTTCTTAAAGACTTAAGCTTTTAAACTTAGTCCAACTCTCCTGGTTTTGGCAGAAGATCCATCAAACATTCTCTCCAATATTCAGGTGCTTCGTCACTGTAATCCACAGCCACATAGAAACCTTTTTTACCTAGAAGCTGCGTGCGAGTGATCACACCGGAAACTTCCAGATTCATTTCTTCAAGATGCATAAAGACTCTATCGCCTATTAACACATCCAGGGTCAAAGTTTTACGAAGCGCCGTCGGAATCAGATCATCACGTTTGATCAAAAGTAAAAGTCCTGTTGACGAAGCTTCTACGATCTCACAGTTCTTTGCGATCTTTGCAAAGTCATCGAGTGAAGTGAGATATGAAATATGAATGGGAGAGACTTCTTTCCTTGGAGCCACTCTGCGGTTGTATTTTGTACTTCCCATTAGTCACCTGCCTTAATCAGTATCATTAACTCTGGTTAATAAACTCTTCGGCAGGACCCGACCAAAGTTAAGAGGGAAAAACAAAAAAGCTATAAGTGTGTTCCCCGAAATGCATCACAACACCTCTGTTTTCAGAGGGAGAACCATGAATTTCCGGGTGTAAAAGACGGTATGTCTCAGTCTGAGAATCAATATTTTTCCAGGCCCCTACAGAAATTTTAGAAATCACCGACGGCTGATCATACGAGCGAAGTGCTTTAAAAATCGCTTCTTTTGCACTCCACAACGAAGTGGGACTGGGTGCTGCTAAAACTTCTTCATGCGACGATACACGAGCGACGGTTTTTTCTTCGACACGGGTGTGAACTTCCACGTCGACCCCCACGGGTGAGCGAGAAGCCACAACGACTCCCACGCCTTCGCAGTGAGAAACAGATGTCTTCAATTTCTCATCAGCAAACAAAGCAGAAAGCTCCGCACGCATCAATTCACGATGAGCAGGATTTTGGCTTCCCCATTCAGGCTTAGCAAAAACTTGTAAATCAGAAACTAAAGACTTTTGCAGGAACTCGATTGTGCTTTGAGAAAGAGCCATGGACCGAGTTCCTTTAAGAAAAATTAGACGGTAAATTCAGAAGGCCAAGTCACAGGCTTGCCGCTTGTGATATCCATCATACGATCTAAAGACACTTTGGCTTTCAAGCGAAGATCTTCGCTCAAACCCACTTGAGGTTTGAAAGACTCAAGAGCGTATTTGATCTTTTCCATGGAGTTCATCTTCATGTAAGGGCAGTTGTTGCACGAGCAACCTGAATCCAAAACAGGCGCTTGAATCAGCGTCACATCCGGACGTTTCTTCTGCATCTGATGGAAGATCCCTGTTTCAGTTGCGACAATAAATTTCTTCGCCGGATTCTTTTCAACCTCTTCAAGCAAACGAGACGTTGAACCAATCACAGAAGCATATTGCAAAACAGACTCATCACACTCTGGATGCGCAATCACCACAGCGTCTGGATGTTGAGCGATCAGTTCATGCAATTTTTTAGCATTAAAGAGAACATGAACTTCGCAAGCTCCCGGCCACAAAACAAATTCGCGATCCAATTTCTTAGAAAGCCAACGACCCAAATGCTGGTCCGGCCCAAAAAGAATCTTACGATCTTTAGGAATAGATTCCACGATCTGTTGCGCATTGGAAGAAGTGATAATCACATCAGAAATAGATTTCACTTCCGCACTGGAGTTGATGTAAGTGACTGCAATCCCATCAGGATGCTGACGGCGCCAAGCAAGATACTTTTCGTAAGGCGCGCCTTTAACTAAGGAACAACTTGCTTCCATGTCAGGAACCAAAACTGTTTTCGTCGGATTTAAAATCTTCACGCTTTCTGCCATGAAGACCACACCCGCAAGCAGGATCACATCTTGTTTTACTTGCTGACCCATTTTCGCGAGATAAAAACTATCACCGACATAATCGGCCACATCTTGAATATCACCATCTTCATAATAGTGAGCCAAGATCACAGCATTCTTTTCTTTTTTCAGGCGCTGAATATCAGCAACAATATCATATGACATATCAACCTCGGGCTTATTGTAACCCAAATGAATACGAGTGGCCTCATATAACACGGTTGTGAGGGAAACTAAAGAGTCGTTCCGCCCTTTAGAACGTTAATAATGGATTTAGAAACGGTCTTTAAAGATTCAAAAACGCCTTTGCCTTCAGAAGCGCAACCTTCGATTTCAGGTGCGTTGTAAGGGTTTAATGCGCTTCTTAGCTCAGCCAAAGAAGCTACATTCGGCAAATCGCGTTTGTTGTATTGCATAATAAGAGGGATCTCGCGGATGTCGTAGCCTTGTTGTTCCAAGTTTCTCTCTAAATTGCGAAGGGATTCTAAGTTTTCATCCATACGCTCAATTTGAGAGTCCGCAACAAAGATAACGCCATCAAGACCCTTTAAGATCAACTTACGAGAAGCATCGTAAACCACTTGGCCTGGAACTGTGTAAAGGTGAAAACGTGTCTTAAATCCACGGATATCACCGACGTTCAAAGGCAAGAAGTCGAAGAACAGAGTGCGCTCAATGTCCGTGTTCAATGCCACTAGCTTGGATTTTTGATCCTCCGCTGTTTTTTGATAAACCCACTGAATGTTCGTTGTTTTACCGCCCAAGGAAGGACCGTAATACACGACTTTGCAGTGAATCTCTTTGGCATTGTAGTTAATAAAGGACATTACAGCTCCACTCTATTTTGCAGGGCACGACCCATAGTTCTATCATCTATGAAATCGATGTCGCTGCCAATAGGAACTCCATGGGCAATGCGAGAAAGTTTCAAACCTTTCCCTTGGAGTTGCTTAGCAAGGTACAAAATTGTCGTATCACCTTCTAAATCGGCATCCAAAGCCAGGATGACCTCTTTAATCACAGGTCCGTCGCCTTCAATTCCGGCGTCGATACGTTCAATCAGTTCTTTGATTTTTAATTCTTGAGGACCAATGCCTTCTAGCGGAGAGATCGCTCCATGCAAAACATGGTAACGACCACGGAAAGCACCGGAAGATTCAATGCGCATGATATCCGCGGGTTCTTCCACGATACACAAAGAATCATCAGCACGGTGAGAGTCTTCGCAATAACGGCAAAGATCCGTGTCCGTATAGTTAAAGCAACGAGGGCACTCATGGACCTCAGCCTTCACACGCAGAAGAGCTTCACTCAAACGTTCTGGATACTCATTCTGCGACTTCAGAATAAAATACGCCAAGCGCTGAGCTGTCTTAGGACCGATTCCGGGAAGACGACTCAGCTCGTGGGTTAGTTTTTCAAGCGCAGATATGTGTAACATTTAAACCTTAAAACATTCCTGGAATGTTCAAACCGCCAGTGATTTTTTCCATCTCTTTTGCGGATGTTTCTTTAGCAACTTTAACAGCTTCGTTTGTTGCAGACATCACCATGTCTTGAAGCATTTCTACGTCGCCAGCTTTTAGAACTTCAGGATCGATAGTCAAAGCAGTGATCATGTGATCGCCGTTCACTTTTACTTTTACAGCGCCACCGCCAGAAGTTGCTTCGTATTCTTTTTTCGCAAGCTCTTCTTGGGCTTTTTTCATTTTCATTTGCATCTGATTAGCTTGCTTCATCAGTTGCGCCATTCCGCCTTGCATGCCTTTCATAACTATCTCCCTGCGCTGTCGCGCTTAGTTTCCACTATGGATTTGATGTGCCCTTTGAAAACATCTTGGGCCGCTTTCACCATAGGGTTTTCGGCGATCTTATTGCGGATTTCTTCCTCGGCCATTTGCACTTTTTTCTGTTGCATGGCTTGGGCCGATTCTCCGACCTGATCGCGGCTCATTAATACCTCAAAAGAATACCCAGCACCCCAGTACGAATCAATAAATCCTTGCAGTTTTTTTCGCACTTGAGCATCAGCCATTTGCTCTTTTAAGAAGGCCAATTTAACCGGAACGCCAAGGCTGACAAGCTTTCCCTCTTCTTTTACAAAAAGTAAATTTTCGACTTTCGCCGCGAAAAGAGCGTCATCTTGGCGAAGAAGTTCCACGAAATGAACCCACTTTTCCGTCGGAGTTGCGCCTGTAGCCACTTTCGGAGTCACAGGTGCACTCGGAGCCGGTGCAGCCGCTGGTGCAGACGCTGTTTTCGCTGCCGCAGGAGCAGGACTCGCAGGTTTTGAGTTTACTGAATTCAAGGAAGGCTTCGCTTTTTCCAAAGCGGCTTTCATCGCCTCAAGTCCTTTCGGACCATCCATCACTTTTTGCGATTCTTGCAGTCGATCATGTCCCGGAACGGCGGGAGCTACCGGCGGAGTGTAGGGCCGGGCCCCACCTGCGCTGTGAGAGGTGGAAGCTCCATTTTGCAATAGAGTTTTAAGATCCACCAACTTCGGCGCAGAAGCCATTCGTAAAAGTGTGACCTCTAAAACAATACGCGGATCTTGAGCACGAGGAATATCAGCACCGCCTTTAAGGGCCATGTCGAAGAGCAAGTGAATGTCCTCTTCAGAAAGTCGTTGTGACATGTCAGTCAAAGCTTGAAGTTCAGAATCCGGCATTTCTAAAATCTGCACGGCTTGCGCTTCAGAAACTTTCACCAAGAGCAAGTTACGGATCATCTCAAGCAAATCTTGAGAGAACAAATGAGGCTCAAAACCAGCGGACGCAATTTTCTCAATCACTTTCATGATAGCTTGAGAGTTGCGATCAATGAGGCCATTCAAAGTTTCAAAAAGAAGAGCCCGATCCGTGAGCCCCAGAATTTCCACAACATTGGAGCGACTCAAAGGTCCGTTTGCAAATGTGATCACTTGATCCAGCAAACTTTGTGAGTCACGCATAGAACCATCACCCTGACGAGCGATCACCCAAAGAGCTTCCTCTTCAGCCTGAACGCCTTCACGATCACAGATGAGTTTCAATCTCTCTGTGATTTGACGAGTAGGGATTCTTCTAAAATCAAAACGCTGACAGCGAGACAAGATCGTTTGAGGAATCTTGTGAACCTCTGTCGTCGCCATAATAAAAATCACATGAGGAGGTGGCTCTTCCAAAGTCTTCAACAAAGCATTGAAGGCACTTGTGGAAAGCATGTGAACTTCGTCGATGATATAGATTTTGTATTTTCCACTGGAAGGCATGAAAGCCACAGTGTCGCGAAGTTCACGAATGGCATCGACACCGTTGTTCGAAGCTCCATCGATCTCGATCACATCAACGCTAGAACCTGCCGCAATTTCCTGGCACGAAGAACACTCGTTACAAGGAATGAAATCCTTCGCATTCGGGCAACGTAAAGCTTTCGCTAAAATACGCGCCGACGAAGTTTTTCCAGTTCCGCGAGGACCTGTGAAAAGCAAAGCATGTGGAAGACGTTGATTATTAAGAGCATTGGAAAGAGTTTGGGTAATATGATTTTGCCCGACAACGTCAGTGAAAGATTGTGGACGCCATTTGCGTGCAATCACCTGATAAGACAAAATACACCCCTCGAACTTATTCACGCCATTCTAGCGCAAAAAAAGCGGCCGAGCACCCCATATCACATAGACTCTCGAGTACCGTTGCTTCCTTCCGGACCTAGCGGAGTTCGTCAAGGGTGCTATTGTATGGGACCCGGCCAGGCGCAGGTGTATCCCATGGGGTCTGGGATTTCATTCGATAACTCGTCGTGCCATAGAGGTAATTTCAAGTATTTACCTCTGCTGATCGGCACGGGCCTCCAGCCCTCGCTGCTTCGCCTTCGGCGAGGGCCATCCAGGCCCCGCAGAGGCCGCTCATCCGAGGTAAATACTTGAAATCACCTCTATGGAAGAAGCTCTCGGATTCCCAAACACCAAAAAGGTGCCTGCTTCTTTTTTGTAGGGCTTTGCGTCGTGGAAAGGTAGAGAAAGGTGCCAGGGGATTTTTTACGTCTACGGTGCATTAGTTAGAAACGGGAAATGTGACGAGGGCTTTTCTTGTGAAGGAGACGTGGCTACCATAGAGCGGTCATAAGGAGTTTTTGTATGAGAAAAGTTTTGATTTTGCTTTTAGTACTTCCGTTTTTTGCTCAGGCGCAATCTGTTGGCGTTAAAGATATTCCTGCTGGGGAAGATACGACTATTGAAATTAAAAAAGGGTCGAAAGCCGATCGTGAGTTTGAAGTTGTTACTGAGGAAGAAGATATCGAAGGGGAGGCAGCTCCGCTTTTGAAAGAGGCTCGTGCTAACTGGAAAAAGGCCTGCGCTGATTGGAAGAAAGATGTGAAAGAACTTAATAAAGAGAATCAGGTTCTTTCTCTGAATTGCGGGAAAATGGAGTGCTCAACGGTGTCTATGGAGTCGACTTGCCAGTCTAAGGCCAAATATAAATTAAAAGTCCGCGTAAAATAGCGAAAAATTTTCCGAGTGTATTTTGATTTGAGCTCAACTTGTCTAGGATGCCGGGCATGTTGAGCTTTATTTTTGTCTTATTCTTATCGCCATCCGCCCTCGCAACTCCCAACTGCCCTGAGGTTTCAGGGGTTGTTAAAGAAGTTATTTTTCTTAAAGAAGATGACTGCAAACTTGCAGCAGACTTGGCTAGCACGTTTAATACGATGGCCAAGACTTTTGGAGTTGCTCCAGAAGTCACACTTGTCGTCGGTGGCCCGATGGACAATGCAAGTTTTGATAACGGGCACATCATCGAAGTTCCTTATCGCATGGCTTTCTTCGGCCGCTATGGTCAGGAATATCCAGTCTCACTTTTAAGTCTTATCACGAGTGCCGCGCATGAATACGGACACGCCATCTTTCACGAGTATTTAAAAAAATCTTTGCCGCGAGAATTCGGTTCTCTGTTAAAAGAGATGGAAGACATTTCGATTCGCAAAGAGAGAATTTTAAAAGGCGCTACAGACGAAACATTCTCTGATGACATGAAGAAGCTGCTGACTTCTCCAGAGTATCAACGCTTCACTTCTCTTTCTCCTTATTCAGAGTTTTATGCTGACGTGCTTGCGGTGTTCAATGCCAATGATAAGAGTGCGATGCTTTCGGCTCTTTACTATAGCGAGATGGACACCTTTCAATACAACTACATTCGCATGAGAGATTTCGAAGGCGATCCCGATCCTCGTTGGGAAAATTTGATGTATGAAGAGCATTCGAAACTCGCTTACACGCGCGCTTATGTTGGAAAAGAACTTTGGCCAGAAAATGCAGAGCAGGCGGGACACATTGCCGAGGCTATCGTGCGTGCAATCTTACAGGTTGCGAAAATAAATTTAGATCAAGGTGCAACTCCTGACGTAGAAAATGCCAACGCACAATTGATCACTGAACTTAAAAGAATTCATTAATCTTTAATCTAACCAAATTTATTTTGTTTTGTTTTCCGAATGCTTGTTTGAATTCAAGCATTTGGAAAATTCCAGTTCACATGTCTGTCATTAATCAGGTCACGCATCTTCAGCAATTGCCCTTACAATAAAGTCAAAACGACACCTCGGGGGCTTATCAAAGGAGAACGATGTGGAAGCCTATCCTCTAACTCCGTCTTTGCTGGAAGCTGTGAAAAATCACGATGTAGAATTGGTGAAATCCGTTCTAAAAAAGAAAACGAACCTAGAGGTGACGGATTCACAAAAGCGCACGCCCTTGCTCATTGCCACGCAAAACAATGATGTGGAGATTGCCTGGCTTCTGATTGAAGCTGGTGCTGACGTGAATGCGCAAGATCAGAAACAAGACAGTCCTCTTTTGTATGCGGCGGCCGAGGGACGTTTACAAATTTTGCGTTTGATCCTGAAATCAAAACCTAATTTCAAAATCTACAATCGTTATGGGGGCACGGCTCTTCTTCCAGCGGCCGAGCGCGGGCACGTTGATATCGTCAAAGAACTTTTAAAAACAAAGATCGATATCAATCACAAAAACAATCTGGGTTGGACAGCGTTGATGGAGGCGATCGTTTTAGGTGACGGCGGTCCCCGGCAGCAGGAAATCGTTCGGCTTCTGATAAGTTCCAAAGCTGACGTGAACATTCCCGATAATGATGGAATCACACCACTCGCTCACGCAAAACGACGCAAGTTTACAGAGATGGTGAAAATTCTTGAAGCCGCCGGCGCGAAATAAAAAAAGCCCCGGTTTTTACGCCGAGGCTTTTCAAATCAGAATTTAAATTCCAAATTACATCGCAAGAGCTTTTTTCAAGTTCTCGTCGAGTTTCGCAAGGAATGGCTCTGTGTTCATGTATTTATCAGCAGGAACTTTATCGCCATAGATACAAACTGCAAGGTCTTTAGTCATGAAGCCAGCTTCCACTGTCTCAACACAAACTTTTTCCAAAGTTTGAGCGAACTTCACTAGATCTTTATTTCCATCCAAGTTTCCACGGTGCTCAAGACCACGAGTCCAAGCAAAGATAGAAGCGATTGGATTTGTTGAAGTCGGTTTACCTTGTTGGTGCTGACGGTAGTGACGAGTCACAGTTCCGTGAGCCGCTTCAGATTCCATTGTTTTTCCATCTGGAGTTACAAGAACTGAAGTCATCAAACCAAGAGAACCAAAACCTTGAGCAACAGTGTCAGACTGAACGTCACCGTCGTAGTTCTTACAAGCCCATACGAAGTTACCGTTCCACTTAAGCGCAGACGCAACCATGTCGTCGATCAAACGGTGTTCGTAAGTGATGCCAGCAGCATCGAACTTCGCTTTGAATTCTTTTTGATAGATGTCTTCAAAGATGTCTTTGAAGCGACCATCGTACTTTTTCAAGATTGTGTTCTTAGTAGAAAGATACAAAGGCCATTTCTTAGAAAGAGCTTGATTGAAGCAAGAACGTGCGAAACCAGAGATAGACTCATCCGTGTTGTACATTGCCATCGCAACGCCATCACCTTTGAAGTTGTAAACTTCGTGTTGGATTTTTTCGCCGTTTTCACCTTCGAAAGTGATCGTCAATTTACCTTTGCCTTTAGTTACGAAATCAGTCGCACGGTATTGGTCACCGAATGCGTGACGACCGATACAGATTGGCGCTGTCCAGTTAGGAACAAGGCGAGGAACGTTTTTGCAGATGATCGGTTCACGGAAAACAGTACCGTCCAAGATATTACGGATAGTGCCGTTTGGTGATTTCCACATTTGTTTCAAGTTGAATTCTTTGACGCGAGCTTCGTCAGGAGTGATTGTCGCGCACTTGATACCTACGTTGTACTTTTTGATCGCTTCAGCAGCATCAACAGTCACTTGGTCGTTGGTAGCATCACGATGTTCCATGCCCAAGTCGTAGTACTTAATGTCGATTTCGAGGTAAGGAAGAATCAATTTTTCTTTGATGAATTTCCAGATGATTCTTGTCATTTCATCGCCGTCGAGTTCAACGACGGGATTTGCAACTTTGATTTTGTTCATAAGTCGGTCCTTTTGTCTTTGGATTGCTAAAGCCTTGAAAATATAGAATGAACTTTGAACTCTTTCAAAGAAAAACGGGATTTCTTAAGGCATCATTTCGGTGAAAAGGCCTAATGACGAGGTAGGTCACGACCAAAGAAATAAAAAAGGCCCCCGATTTGGGGGGCCTTGAAGGTCTATAAGGATTTGAGGAATTCTACGAGATCACCTTTTTCTGAATCACGCAGATTCAAGCTGAAGTGAGAATCGTAGTGATCAACAACCGCTTTGAAGTCTGCAAAACGGCCGTCATGATAGAAACCACCTTTTGCATGCGCCCAAGCTCCTTTTAAAGGAGTCGTTCTGTAACGCTCATCCGGAGATCTCTTCGCTTGGAAATCATCAATGCCAATCGCAGAGGCCTTATGCATATTCCATCCTGGCTCTGTATAAAGAGGTGGAACGTGGCAAGTCGCGCACTTTGCTTTCTCGTTGAACAGTTTTTCTCCACGAGCCGCCATGATTTTGTCATAAGAAGTCGTCGGAGCTTTTGGAGCTGGTAAAGATAATTGATAGTAATGCAAAGCTGCGAGTTTGCTTGTGATCATATCAACAGGAGCTTTCGTGTGACCCATGCGCGCACGAGCTGCGACCGGAAATTTCACAGGATCATCTAAGCGAGGATCATAAAAAGTTCCTTGTCCGTGCATTTCAAGATTAGCCACAAACGCATTCCAATAAGTGACAGAGCCCCAACCTGTGTATGTGTGAAGATTCACTCCCGCAAGTCCAAACGCTGCTGGAATAAGAGTCGCCGCTGTTTTTCCATCAGGACGGAACCCTTTTCCATCTAAGAAAAGTTCGGCGTCAAATTTTCCAGGTCCCCACGCCATAATCACTTTGCGAGTTGTTGCATCGCTGACGCCTAAAAGTTTATTCACAGCACTGAGATCAGGAGAAAGATTGATGATCGCTCCGACATTCAAATCACGATTTGGCCAACCATCAAGTCGATGTCCAATGCTTGGAGCAAAGGAATTATCGACAGTGGAGTGGCAGAGTGAACACTGAATACCAATGGAAGTCATCTGTCCCGCTTTATTAAAAATACCTTTTACACCAACAATCGCATCTTCTTTTAAAAGAGCTAAGCTGACATTCGGATCATTGAGATCCACTTTTCCTTCTTTGATGGCCTTGAGAACATCAGGAGAAAGAGCATCGACATCGACTTTCAATCCAACGGCTAAAGCAGTCTTTGGACTGACTCCGGGGCCAACGCCGCCATTTTTTTCTCCTTTAATAGCTTGATGAAGTTTAAGAGTGTCGCCCCAAAATTTTTCACTGCCAAAAGTATCGAAGCGAAAAATCTTACGGCCTTCGGCGAGCATTTTAGAAGAGTTGCTGCTGATGGCGTTATCAAAAATTTCAGCGAAACCCGTTTTTCCGATAGCGAGAGTCGTCAAAGCAGTGCTCATCACAATTAAAGTGGATGCGAAATAAATCTTCTTTCTGGTCATTGTTAATCTCCTGCATTTGATTTGATTGCATGAGCCCCGATCGTGGACCTCGAAGAAAAAGGCTTCAAATTAAATACGTGATACAAAGAGAGGCGTGCGAGTAACTAAATGTTGCTGATCAAAATCCATCCGGATATAAAGAGTTCTTCTATTTCCCTGATCTCATTTTGAGACGCCTTCGTGCGATCACAGGGGTCGATCTTTATCAAAAAGATATGATAAATTTGTACTTTTAATCTATCGAAATTATTAGATTTTTATATAACTAATAAATTTTAGTGATCACAAAAGTGAACAAATAATTCAAAAATGCCGATCCATAACTTATCCTGATTTCAGTGAATCAGTTCGATGCCCCAACAACCTGACAGACATCAAGACAGGAAGTCGGACAAAAACAGGGAGGGATATCATGAGAAAGAACGTGAAATCGGTAATTGCAGGTTTTGTGGCGCTCAACATTGTAGGTTGCTCACAAGCGCCTTCGGAAAAAGTAAGCACATCGCTTTCGATGACAGGATCGTCTCAAGCGGCGACGGTGGCAAAATATAAAATCCAACATCCTTGGATGAGTTTATTTATGCCAAGTGCAGTGGCATTAACTCCGCCAGCGATGACGGACTCTTCAGGTCGCAATGTGACCTTGAATAAAGCGTGGGTTGTGATCAAAGAAATTGAATTCAAACCAAATGAAACTGAAGACGCGGCAGAAGTTGATGGAGATGAGATTAAATTCCGTGGGCCCTATGTCGTGGATTTACTTTCTTTAACCCCGCCTTCATTCGGAACAGCAGAACTTCCTACAGGTGTTTATCGTAGAATTAAAATGAAGCTAGAAAAAAATGCAACGTTGCCTGCGGAAGCACCTATGGGTCTAAGTGGTAACAGTATCTACTTTGAGGCGACGGTGGCAGGAAATCAAATCACTTACGCGGCGGATGACGGTACTGAATTTAAAATCAGTGGTGCTGGTGGAATCAATCTTAACGACAACGCCAATCTTTTGGTAACAATCCGTTTGGCTGATTTATTTAAGATGATTGATCTATCAGGAGTAAATTCAAATATCACGATCACATCGTCATCACGTCAACCAGGTGCGAACTTGTGCCCTTTGATTGATAGTTCCGCAGCGGATCTCTATACATGCATTCGCAAGGGACTTGAGAAGGCCGGAAAATTCGGGAAAGATGATGACGGAGACCATGAAATTGAAGCCGGTGAAGACGAAGTCGAAGACTAACAGTATGCTAAGAGGTAGTTATGAAACCTAACATTCAAGAATATCATGACTACCTCGAGTTTCTAAAAGACTGGATTGAATATCTTAAGGAACGAGAGAAGGGATTCAGCTTAAGGAAGGTGGCAAAAGAGGCAGGGATTGCCTCTGGCTATCTTCCCATGTGTTTCAGCCGCAAACGCGTTCTTTCATTAAGAACGTATGAAAAAATAAAACCGTTATTAAAGTTATCTGCAAAAGAAGAAAAGTATTTGGATCTTTTAAGAGTGATTGCGGAATCCGAAGAACCCAAGATGCGTGTGCAAGCGCTGACGGATTTGCAGAAACTGAAAGATTATAAAGAGTCGAATCGCTCCGAACTGGAAGTGCATCAATATCTGAGTCGATGGTACTACGTTGTGATTCGAGAAATGGTGAATATGCCAGAGTTTAATGGCAAGGCCGAATGGATTCAGGAAAGATTGCGCGGCCGTGTTTCACAAAAAGAAATCGAAGAGGCGCTGCAGTTTTTAGTGAACTTTGGATTCATCGTAAAAAACGATCAAGGAAAATACGCCGTGGTCGACAAACAGCTGAATTGCGAAGAAGGCGTGTTTAAACTTTCCCTCGGAGAATTTCATCGCCAGATGTTGGATTGGGCGAAGCTTTCAATCGAGGAGACGCCGCGAGCAGAGCGACTTCTTTTGGGTCATACAGCCAGCCTAACGGCGAAACAGTTTGAAAAAGTTCAATCTCTACTCAAAGAAACAATTGGAGAGGTCGAGATTGTGGATAATAAAGCACACTCTGCGGATATGGAAGTATATCATATTGAGCTAACAGCATTTCCGCTCACAAAAAAGAAATCTTCCTTGAGCGAAGATGTGGGAGAATAGTTGTATGAAGAAAATCTTGCTTGTTTTATTACCGCTGGCGGTGGGGCTGGGCGGATGTCAAAAGACCAGCGAAGGTGGTACGACCACAGGCAATCCGTTGATCAACTTTAAGATTGCGGGTTCTTCGTCTCCGGCGACGGTGGCGTTTCATCGTCCGAGTTTTGTGTCGCCTTGGCTGTATCAAATAATGAAACCAGCGATGGCATTGCCGCCTCCTTCACTGGTGGATTCCAATGGCGTCACAATCAATCTTTCAGAAGCATGGATGGTCGTGAGATCGGTGGAATTTAAACCGTCGGAAACACCAGATGCCGGTGAAGTTGATGGAGACAGCGTCAGCTACGAAGGTCCCTATGTGGTAAACATACTAACGCCGACGCCAGAATCTTTGGGGCAGGTGCGTGTGCCAACGGCAACTCTTCGCAGAGTAAAAATGAAAATTCACAATGCAGATACTCTGA
>NZ_CAMLDV010000090.1 GCF_946478835.1 uncultured Bdellovibrio sp.
TAGCCGCCTCATAACTTGGCGCAGCATTCTCAAAGACAAGCTGCAGGCATTGGAAAATCCCAAGATCAAAAAGCCCGCGGTTTTGCAAAGCTTTAGCCCCTCCTTAAAGCTCACATTCATCCAAGGCATTCAGACGGATGAGGAAATTATTTTAGGCTATGGCCCGCGTAGAGCCGGTGCTGACTCGTTAGACATCGAGCTTTTAGATGAGGAAGCACCGAAGGAGGCGTTCGAACTTCACCCAGGTCCAGGCATGGTGCAAATTAAAATTAAAGCTCCTGGACGAGTGACTCTTAACAATAAGTCCATAGATGCCGAAATGCTTAAGGATGGCGACTTGATTTCTTTGGGAAATACCCTGATTAAGGTCACCTACTTGTAAGAAGGACAGCATGGAGATCACACCAAAAGAGACGGGCACCTTTGAAAGCTTCGACGGCACTCCGATTTACTACGAAGTGCGCGGCGAGGGTGAGCCTTTGATTTTGGTTTACGGTATCGCCTGCATCATGAATCACTGGCATCATCAGGTCGAATATTTTTCCAAGCACTACAAAGTGATCACGTTTGATCTGCGTGGACATCAACGCAGCAATCCTGTCGTTGATATGAGTCAGTTGACGATGGAGGCGCTGGCAAAAGATGTCGTACTTCTTGCGAAACATTTGAAAATTAAAAAAGCGCATTTTGCAGGTCACAGTTTCGGTGCGCCAATCATTTTAAAAATCTACGACAATTATCCCGAACTTTTTCACTCGATGATTTTCATCAACGGCTTTGCTCGCAATCCGATCAAAGGCATGTTCGGTCTTGATGTTGTTGAGCCGTTTTTTTATTTCGTTAAAGGCCAATATCAAAGCCAGCCTAATATGTGGAACACTCTGTGGAAAATGGCTGTTGATAATCCGATGGCTGTGTACCTTGCAGCCCTTGCGGGAGGATTTAATCTTCGCGTGACACACATCAAAGACATCGAAGTCTATATGCGAGGTGTGGCGCGACTGAATCTGCAAGTGTTTTTAACATTGTTTGAAGTTTTGATGGAGTATAACGGCGAGTCCGTGCTTGAAAAAATCCGCGTGCCTGCGCTAATTATTTCTGGCGAAAAAGACATGGTGACGCCGATTCGCTTTCAATATCACTTTAAAGAAGCCATCAAACATTCCGAATTTGTGCTTGTGCCGTATGGCTCTCATTGCACGCAACTTGATTTCCCTGACTACACGAATTTAAAAATTGAAAAATTCTTAGAGGATGTCAGAAATGGAAAAGTATAAGGACTTTTTAAGAAAAGTTCCTAGCTTTGACGATTTTCTGCATATTTCTGACGACAAAAATTTTCTCACGGTTCCCGAAGATTGGGGATTGATTCTCACAGATATCAAAGGCTCCACGAAAGCCGTGCAGTCAGGTCGCTACCGCGAAGTGAATATGGTGGGAGCTGCTTGCATTACAGCTCTCCTTAATGAATTTAATGTGCGCGAACTGCCGTTTGTTTTTGGCGGTGACGGCGCGACACTTTTAGTTCCACCTGAATTTAAAATTCAAGCGTCTGTGGCTCTTAAGAGCGTGCAGGCCTGGTCAAAAAAAGAATTTGATTTGGAACTGCGTAGCTTTATTTTTGATCTTAAAGAAGTTTACGACGAGGGACATAGGCTGCTTTTAGGAAAGTATCAGCTTTCTCAAGGAAACGTGATTTATCAGTTTCGCGGTGGCGCCTTAAGACGGGCCGAAGAGAAAATGAAAAAGGGCCTTGGTGGTCTTGCGATTGAAGCTTCTGAGAGCGAGATCGCACCAAAATTACAGGGCCTGACATGTCGTTGGGAGCCACTTTCCACTCAAAAAGGAACGATACTGACGATCCTTGTAAGTGCTGCTGGCAATGAAGAAAAGTCATTTGATATTTATCACCGCGTATTGGCGGGCCTTCGCGAAATTTTAGGTGGCAATTTTAAAATCGCGTGTCCCACAAATCCAGGCAGCATGAAAATCAAATGGCCGCCAAAGACTTTAGTGATAGAGGCAAAATCTCGTCCTGGAAAATTTATTTCCGAGTTTTTCGGAGCGGCCGTGGATTCGTTAATCGCGTTTATCATGATTCGTTTTAATGTGTCAGCGGGAGGCTTTGATCCCCGCAAATACAAATCAGAAATCATTTCAAACTCGGACTTTCAAAAGTACGACGATCTTTTGCGAATGGTTTTGGATTGCTCTTCCAAGCAGGCTCAAGAAATCGAAAGCCTTTTAAAATCTTTTGAGGAGCAGGGAGAGGTTGTCTTTGGCACGCACCGCTCGCCACAGGCTCTCATGACGTGCCTCGTGTTTTCCGCAACTCAGAATCAGCATTTGCATTTCATTGATGGCGCACAAGGCGGGTATACGCTGGCTGCTGTGGATCTCAAAAAGAAAAAGGCCACCTAGTTTCCCGGTGGCCGTTTTAAAGCACTTAGTTAATTTTTAAATTATCTCCAAGCGGCTTTTGTGATGTCGAAACCGTAGCGGTTTACAGAGTCATCAGAAGTGAACACGATTTTCACGTACTCGCCGTCAACTGGAGTAGAGAAAGAATCATCGTTTTTACCGCTGATAGTTGCTACTTTTTTACCGTTCGCATCGTAAAGGTCTACTTTATCGTAATCTCTTTCAGTGTCGAATTTAGAGAAATACAATGCGATTTGTTTCGCACCTGGAACACGCACTTCGTACGTTTCGTTTGATTTCTCTTTGTATGGATGAGCTGAAGAAACGTTTACGTTCACTGTTTGCCAGTTGATTGGATCATTTGGATCTGGAGCTGGCAAAGTGTTCGTCAACATTGCATAAGCATCAACCAAACCACCGCGTGCTTTACCACGAAGACCTGCAATTGGTCTTGAAGTCGCGATGATTCTTTCTTTCATTTCTACGTTCGTCAAATTTGGTTCATTCGAAGCCAAAAGAACCGCCATGCCAGATACGTGAGGTGTCGCCATAGAAGTTCCTGACCATGAATCATAACCGCCGCCTGTGATGGATGAATAGATATTCACACCCGGAGCGCCTACGTGAACTTTTGTTTTACCGTAGTTCGAGAAAGAAGCGATTTGGCCTCTGTTATCGATCGCTGCCACTGACAATACGTTTGGTACGTCGTAAGTTGCAGGATAAGTAGGGTTTGCGTCGTTGTTGTTTGATTCGTTACCAGCTGCTGCTACGAACAAAGCGCCCGCCGCGTTTGATCTTTCGATCGCTTGCTTCAAAGTCTCAGAGTAGCCACCGCCACCCCAAGAGTTCGACATGATTTTCGCACCCATTTTAGTTGCGTAGTCGATACCCTTCAAAGCGCCATCAAGAGAACCTGAACCGCTCGCAGAAAGGAATTTAACTCCCATGATACGAACATTCCACGCTACACCCACGATACCTTTACCATCGTTACCAGTAGCACCGATAGTACCAGAGCAGTGTGAACCGTGACCGTGGTCATCCAAAGGATTTCCAGTCGGTTTGTTAGCATCTACAAAGTTAGCTCCGTGAATATCGTCGATGATGCCGTTGTTATCATCGTCAACACCCGGCTTGCCGTTTAGTTCGGCTTCATTCACCCAAAGATTGTCTTTCAAATCTGGATGATTGTAGTCAACACCTGTATCGATAACAGCCACGATCACATCTTTAGAACCTGTTGTGATATCCCATGCCTTTTCCGCACCGATATCCACACCCGCAATACCTTGACGGCGTTGAGAGTCTGCTTGTCCCGTGTTGATCATGCCCCACAATTGACCCAACATTGGATCGTTTGGCGTTTTGTTGATTCTGTAGATGTAGTTTGGTTCTACGATATCAACCATTGGGTTTTCAGAAAGAGATTTTACAACGTTCGATTGAATCTCAAACACCGGTCTTTTGATTACAACGATGTTTTGACCAGGAATAGTATCCTTGATGTAGGAACCCAGTTGTTGACTCAAGATATTGATGTTTGATTTTGCAGAAACAGAATCTTTGAGTTTAACAATGTATTCGCCTGGAACTGATTCAGGTGCTGCTGCGAATGCATGAACTCCTGCTAGTAGCAAACCGACCATGGTTGCTTTGGAGGCTCTTCCGATAAGCCTTTTCATATAAAACTCCTTCACTGGGTGATTTCAAACGTGCCAGTTCCAAAATGGTACCAATGTGAAGGTGAGCTGGTTATCAATATTCAGAAATTAAAATAGAAAGCTTCGATTTTTAGCTTAAGGTCCGGGCATTTCAATACATTTGTCGAGGAAAAAACAGGGCTTTCTCCTAGTTCGCAGGACTAAGAAACAGCTTTTTTTCCAGACGAAGGTTTGGGATTCTCCTCTGAAAAATCAAAACTGAGCTGCTGCGGAGACGTGAGTTTAACAACTCTTTGTGGGTTCTCAGCGATTTCTTTTTTCTCTGACGGAGTTGTCACGTTCACTCCTGTCGAAGCTTTGATGAGATGTTTGATAAAGGCTTCTTTCACACTGTCAGGTGCGTTTTTGTTGAAGCCCAATTCTTCCATTAAGTTGCCAATCTTCTTCATAAGCCAATCCTTGGTCTAGTTTCGGAAGTTTGTTGTGTGAGCTTTAGAAGAAAATCAGAGTTGATCGAGCTTTAGATGTCTCTCATTGAGACAGACCCATGGTGCAAAGTTTAAAGGTTAATAAAAAAAAGAAAAAAAGGTGCCAGGGGATTTTTTACGTCTACACTGCGTTGCAAATAGGTACGGCGTACCTCATAAAAAAAGAGGAGTCTTGATGACTCCTCTTTTCCAATTTTGAATTTCAAATTTCGCTTAGCCTGCGCCGCCGTCTTTGTGCTTAGGACGTTTTGTCGCATTCGCTACAAAGAATTCACGGTTCATGCGAGAGATGTTTGTCAGTTGGATTTCCTTAGGACAAGCCGCCTCACACGCACCCGTTGTTGTGCAAGATCCGAAACCTTCTGCATCCATCGCTGCAACCATGCGAAGAGCGCGGTCTTTTCTTTCCACCTGACCTTGAGGAAGCAAAGCCATGTGAGAGATTTTTGCAGACGTGAAGAGCGCCGCAGAAGCGTTTTTACAAGCCGCTACGCAAGCACCGCAACCGATGCAAGTCGCTGAAGACATCGCTTCATCCGCATCCGCTTTAGGAACAAGCACAGAGTTCGCATCAACAGCGTTTCCTGTGTTAGCAGAAATATATCCGCCGGCAGAAATGATACGGTCGAAAGCAGATCTATCCACCATCAAATCTTTAATCACAGGGAATGAAGTCGCACGGAATGGTTCGATTGTTAAAACCGCACCGTCTGTGAAATTTCTCATGTGCAACTGGCACACTGTTGTTGATTTCATTGGACCGTGAGCCTCACCGTCGATCACGAAACCACAAGCTCCACAAATACCTTCGCGGCAGTCATGGTCAAACGCGATCGGCTCGTCACCTTTACCGACAAGTTCTTCGTTCACAGCATCGAGCATTTCCAAGAAAGACGCGTCTTCAGAGACGTTCTTTGCTTGCAACTCAACAAATCCGCCCTGATCTTTTGGGCCTTTTTGTCTCCACACTTTCAAAGTCAAATTGATATGTTTACCAGCCATTTTACGCCTCTTATTTGTAGCTACGAGTTGCTAGGTGTACGTTTTCGAAAACAAGTTCTTCTTTGTGGCGGACCTCTGGTTTGTTTTCACCAGTGTATTCCCAAGCAGCCACGTGACAGAAGTTCGCATCGTCACGTTTTGCTTCACCGTCCACTTGGAATTCTTCACGGTAATGACCACCGCAAGACTCTTGACGTTCCAAAGCATCACGGCACATCAACTCGCCCAGCTCCAAGAAGTCAGCAACACGTCCGGCTTTTTCAAGCTCGACATTAAGGTAATTCGCATCACCAGGGATACGAAGGTTTTGCCAGAATTCTTCACGAAGTTTTGGAATCTCTTGCAGAGCTTTTTTAAGACCTGCTTCGTTACGACCCATTCCACAGTATTCCCACATGATATGACCAAGCTCTTTATGGAAGCTGTCCACCGTGCGATGACCTTTAATGCCCATAAGTTTAGAGATTTCTTTTTTCACTCCGTCTTCAGCCGCTTTAAACGCGTCGTTTGAAGTCGAAACTTTTTCAAGCTTCGTTCCACCAAGGTAATTACCCAAAGTGTACGGAAGTACAAAGTAACCATCCGCCAAACCTTGCATCAATGCCGAAGCACCAAGACGGTTGGCACCATGGTCAGAGAAGTTGGCTTCACCGGCAACGAACAATCCTGGGATTGTTGATTCCAAGTTGTAGTCGACCCACAAGCCACCCATTGTGTAGTGAGGAGCAGGGTAGATCATCATCGGTTGTTTGTAAGGATTTTGACCTGTGATTTTTTCGTACATTTCAAACAAGTTTCCGTATCTCTCAGAAATCTTGTCTTCGCCCAAGCGTTTGATCGCGTCTGCGAAATCCAAGTAAACCGCTTTACCAGTTTCATTCACACCACGGCCTTCATCGCAACGATATTTCGCCTGACGAGAGGCCACGTCACGAGGAGCCAAGTTACCGAATGAAGGGTACACGCGCTCCAAATAGTAATCGCGTTCATTTTCAGGAATTTCATTTGGATGACGTTTGTCACCCACAGCTTTAGGAACCCACACGCGACCATCGTTACGAAGAGACTCAGACATCAAAGTCAATTTTGACTGATTTTCTCCGTGAACAGGGATGCACGTTGGATGGATTTGCGTATAGCAAGGATTTGCAAAGTAAGCGCCACGTTTGTGAGCTTTCCAAGCTGCCGTCACCGCGCAGTTCATCGCATTCGTCGAAAGGAAGAATACGTTAGAGTAACCGCCAGAAGCGATAACGACTGCGTCTGCTTCGTGAGATTCAATTTCACCCGTGATCAAGTTGCGAACAATGATACCACGAGCTTTTCCGTCGATGATCACAAGATCCAACATTTCACGACGGTAGCGAAGTTCTACGTTTCCAGCGTCCACTTGTCTCATCATCTCTGAGTAAGCGCCCAAAAGAAGCTGCTGACCTGTCTGACCGCGAGCATAGAACGTACGAGAAACTTGTGCGCCACCGAATGAACGATTCGCCAAAGTTCCGCCGTACTCACGCGCGAAGGGAACGCCTTGAGCGACCATTTGGTCAATGATGTTCGCGGAAACTTCTGCCAAACGATAAACGTTGGCTTCACGCGCGCGGAAGTCACCACCTTTTACAGTGTCGTAGAAAAGACGGTAAGTAGAATCGCCGTCGTTTTGGTAGTTCTTCGCCGCATTGATACCACCTTGTGCTGCCACAGAGTGCGCACGACGAGGAGATTCGTGAATACAAAACGCTTTTACTTTATAACCAAGCTCACCCAAAGAAGCCGCTGCAGAAGCTCCGGCAAGACCTGTTCCTACAACGATAATAGAGTGTTTTCTTTTATTCGCTGGATTGACAAGTTTGTAGTCAAATTTGGATTTGGTCCATTTAGATTCAATCGGGCCACTAGGAATTTTGCTATCTAATTTATTAGCCATGTTCAGTGCTCCTTAGTGTGCAATAAGAAAAAGGTAAAGAGGTTGAGCGATAAAACCAAGCGCCACAACAAATGCATAAGCGTAGCTTAGTTTTTTCCACATATTGCGGTAAGTGCCTTCCATCAAACCTAGAGATTGGAATGTAGAACCCACACCGTGACTTAAGTGGAAGCCAAGAAGAATCAAGGCAACCACATACCACGCAACGTAACCAGGACTTTGGAAAACTTCTTCCATCAAGCGAGCCAGGTCACGCATCACCACTCCATTCACAGTCGTTTCGTAGTGGGCGCCGTATTTGAAAGTGATCAAGTGAAGAATCACAAAGACAAGAATCAAAGAACCTTGAACCGCCATTGTGCGAGAAGCGAGAGTCGCTTTCTTTTTTCCGCTTGCTGCAACCGCGTACTTAGAACCCTTTGAAGCTCTGTTGGCAGCTGTCAAAGAGAACGCCGTGTACACGTGAACAATCAACGCCAAAACTAAAACAGTTTCTGCGACGTAAATGATGTTACCGCTTGTAATCGCGTGCCCGTAGGCATTGTAAGCATCGTGGCTGACGAAAATTAATAGATTACCGGCCATGTGTGCGAGAACAAATCCCGCCCAAATTAAACCAGTGATTCCCATTAAGTATTTTTTCCCGACGGTGGAACCGAGAAATCCAGACATGGTGTTGAACCCCTTGTTTTGTTGCTATGTATTTTCTCAATAAGTTTACAATTAACTTAACTCCGAGGCCTTCGGATTGTCTATGACACCCGTCATGTTTCGCAACACGTTAAATATGGAATTTAGTTTTGCCTTTCCTAGACTTGCGATAGAACAAAACCTCTAAAAAAACGGGGTAAAAACATGAAGATTTTTGTGTGTATCAAGCAGGTGCCCGACACCGAAACAAAGATTAAAATCACTCCCGACCAAAACGGAATCGACACGGCGGGAATTAAATGGGTTTTGAACCCTTATGACGAATACGCAGTTGAAGAAGCTGTGAAACTTCGCGACGCCAACCCAGGTTCTCAAGTGTGGGTTTTGAGCGTTGGACCAAAGGCGCGTGTTGTTGAATCTCTCCGCACGGCTTTGGCGATGGGATCTGATGAGGCGATCGTAGTGAATGCTGAAAATTTGGACAACTACTCCACAGCAAAAGCTTTGGCTGAAGTGATCAAAGCTGAAGGCGGCGCCAAAGTTATCTTCTCTGGAAAATTGGCGATCGACGACAATGCCTCTTCAGTCAGCCAAATGCTTGCTGAGTTCTTAAACGTTCCTCACACGACTGTGGTTTCTAAGTTCGCATTCAACGGCGAAAACGTTGTTGTTGAGCGCGATGTTGAAGGCGGAGCTAAAGAGGTTGTGCAAATGATGACTCCTGCAGTTGTCGCTGCCAACAAGGGCTTGAACATGCCTCGTTACGCAAGTCTTCCTGGTATCATGAAAGCGAAAAAGAAAGTGATCAAAGAAATCGAATTTGCTTCTTTGAACATTCCTGCTTCAGATATCAAAGTTAAATACACTAATTTCGCTCTTCCTGCTGAAAAGCCTGCTGTAAAAATCATTGCTGGCGATGCTTCTGCACAAGCGGCAGAGTTGGTTAAACTTCTTCGCGACGAAGCGAAAGTTTTGTAAGGAGTACGAAATGGGTAAAGTCTTAGTTTTTGCTGAACAAACAAACGGAAAACTTAAACGCAGCTCGATCGAACTTCTTCAGGCGGCTGCAAAATCTGGAAACACAGTTGCGGCTGTAGTTTTCGGTTCTCACGCAGGTGATGTGACAGCAGCAGCGGGTCACAACGGTGCAAATGAGGTTCATGTTGTGAAAGACGCTTCTTTGGATTCATACAATCCAGAGCTTTTCACTGCCAACATCGCAGCGGTCATCGAAAAAGTTCAACCTTCCATCATTCTAGCTTCTGCGTCTTCAACAGGTAAAGACTTGTTTCCTCGCGTAGCAGCTCGTTTAGGTGCTGGCGTGGCTTCTGATTGCACAGAGTTGAATATCTCTGGCGATTCCGTGACAGCGACAAAACCAATGTACTCTGGAAAATGCTTCGCCAAAGCGAATTTCGAAAATACAAATTTGAAAATCGTTTTGATGCGCGCAAATCAACTTCCAGTTGCGGCGGCGGACACTTCTAAATCTGCAAACGTTGTTGAACAAGCGATTGTAAAACCAGATCTTAAAACGTTGATCAAAGAAATCGTTAAAGGCACAAGCGAGAAGCTTGATTTAACAGAAGCAAACATCATCGTTTCTGGCGGCCGTGGCTTGAAAGAAGCTGCGAACTTCAAAATGTTGAATGACTTGGCTGACGTTCTTGGTGCAACTGTAGGTGCTTCACGTGCGGTTGTTGATGCAGGCTGGGTTGGTCACGGTATGCAAGTCGGACAAACTGGTAAAACAGTGGCTCCTTCTTTGTACATCGCAGTTGGTATCTCTGGCGCGATTCAACACTTGGCAGGTATGAGTGGTTCTAAAGTTATCGTTGCTATCAACAACGATCCAAACGCTCCAATCTTCCAAAAAGCGACATACGGTATTGTTGGTGACGCTTTTGAAATCGTTCCGAAATTGACAGAAGAGTTCAAAAAAGCTCTTCACCACTAATCGTGTTTAGAAAGTATATTCTTCCGATTATTGTTTTCGTTTTTTACCGAACCCTCTCATGGACATGGAGGGTTCGGGTCATCGAACCTGATTCTCTTCATAACTCCTTAGAACATAAAAAAGCGGTCGTACTCGCTCACTGGCATGGTGATGAACTCGCACTTCTTTCGATCGTGAAGCGCTATCGAATCGCCACGATTGCGTCGCAATCCAAAGATGGTGAGTTGATGGCAAAAGTTTTGAAATGGTTGGGCGCAAAAACCAGTCGCGGGTCTTCCACGCGCGGGGGAGTTCAGGCACTCAAAGGTCTTTTGCGTTTAGTAAAAGACGGGGGAAATTGCAGCTTTGCGGTTGATGGCCCCAAGGGTCCGTTACACAAAGTGAAGCCCGGCGTGTTCGAACTTTCGCGCATGATTTCGGGCCCAATTTATGCGGCCGGAGTTGCATGTGATCGTGCGATTCATTTTCCAAAATCTTGGAACAAAACTTTTCTTCCGAAACCTTTTGCGAAGGTGATCATTTATTGGGTGGGACCACTTGCTCCTGTGTCTCGAGATGCAGATCCAAGAAACCCAGACCTTGCTCTAGAGTTAGAAGCTCTTTTACACCACGCAAGACAGCAAGCTCTTAAATTCATTGCGGATAATGATGCCTAGTGCTAGCGTTTTTAGGTGACGTGTATTCAACTTTTTAAAGGGACTTTTAAAGTATGAAACTTATTATCAGCATCTTGTTGCTCATCTCTGCAAACTCATACGCTCAAAAAGCCACAGATGTGGTCGCTCAGGTAGGCAAAAAAACAATCACCGTTGAAGAATTCAATAAGAAATACAACGAAGTGAAATCTCAAACGATCAACCCTCCAACAAAAGAACAATTCTTGGAAGATTTGGTTCGTTACGAAGTCGGTTTGCAAGAAGCTGAAAAGCGCGGCCTTCAAAAAGATCCTGTCGTTTTAGATCGCTTCAACCAGGAGATGTACAAAGCCCTTCTTGAAAAAGATATCGGCCCACGCATCCAAAAAATCCAAGTTTCTGATAAAGAAATGCAAGAGTGGTACGCTAAGAATCCGGAACTTCGCACAAGCCATATCTTGATTGAGTTCAAACCAGGCGCAACTCCAGCACAAATCGCTGAAGCTAAAAAACGTGCGACTGAAATCTTTGAAGAAGTTAAGAAAAGTAAAAGACCGTTTGAAGAGCTTGTTAAATTGTATTCTGACGACGCTCTTTCAAAACAAGCTGGTGGCGACATCGGCTGGCAATCACGTGTAACACTTGTGCCTGGATACTATGATGCGATCGTGAACATGAAAGTCGGTGAAATCAAGGGGCTCATCGAATCTCAGTTCGGCTTCCACATCATCAAGCTGACAGGTCGTAGAAGCTTTGAGAACGCGAACAAGCGTCAAATCAGAGCCGCTGTTTTCGATGAAAAAAGAAAACAGATCTTCAACGAATACTTCGATAAGTTGAAGAAGTCTTACCCAATTAAAGAAAATAAGAGCGCCCTTTAATTAAGGAACTTGTTTTATGAAATTTCTAAAGAGCCCCGTCACTGCGGGGCTTTTTGCTTTGAGCATCCTGCCCAAAGCCCCTCCGGGGCTGGCGCGCAAAAATGCCCTCCTGGCATTTTTGTGTTTTTATGTTCTTTCAATGGTGGGTTGTCCATCCAGTTACCAAAAGCTTTCAACGAAGCCCGTTGAAAAGGTGAACGATCACGTTTTGACTTCAAAACAGTTTGCCAATCAACTTGCGCGAAGACTTCGTAACTTCGATGCGCTTGCGGCGAAAGATCCAAACAATATTCATCGTATTAAAGAAGAAATTCTGCGCGATTTTCTGGTGAAAAGTTTAACTCTGGATTGGGCAAGGGCTCAAAGCATTGTGATCTCTGAAACAATGCTTGATAAAGAAGTCGATAAATTGCGCGCGAACTATCCCGACGATCTTTCTTTCCGTCGTGCCTTGGCGCTCGAAAATTTATCATTTTCCGAATGGCGCGAGGAACTTCGTTATTCTTTGGTAGAAAAAGAAGTTTTTAAGAAATTAAACGAAAAAGTAAAAGCTCCAGGCGACGAAGAAATCAAACGCTATTACGAGGATCACAAAGATCGCTATAAACGCAAAGAGCGTATTTATATTCGTCAAATCGTCGTAGATGAAGACGCCAAGGCGGATGCAATTAAAGCCGATTTAAAAACCGGTGATTTCGCAGAGCTTGCCAGAAAATTTTCAATCACACCCGAAGCCAAAACGGGTGGTGTCGTAGGATGGATTGAAAAAGGATCCGTCGATTACTTTGATCCCCTTTTTAGCGCCGGAGCGGGCCTTCAGACTGTTAAAAGTCCTTTTGGCGTGCACTTAATCCGTGTCGAGAAAAAAGCACCGGCGACGACTCTGCCGCTTGAAGAAGTTAAATCACAAATCGTTCGTGCCCTAAAAGCGCAACGCGAGCAGGCAGAATACGTGGCTTGGCTTGATGCCCAGCTCAGAAGTAGTAAAGTCCTAAAGGACTACGAATTACTGAATACGATTAAAGTAGATACGCGAGGACCCAATGATTAATATTCTCTTTTCTTTGCTAGTCGCTGTTCCTAGCCACGCTGAGGTTGTGGAAAAAACTGTGGCTATCGTAAATACCGAGTTGGTTCTTGAATCTGATTTTAAAGAACTTGAAAAACGTATTGGCAAGCAAGGTCTTATCGATGACTCACTTCTTTTCGATAAACCCGTAACGAGCCTTAAGGGTAATCGCAAAGCACAGCTTGATTATTTGATTAATGAAAAATTGATCGAAGCCGAAGTTAAAAGACTTAACCTCACAGTTACAAACGACCGCGTTGAATCTGAACTTAAAGACATGGCAAAAAGAAACAATGTTAGTGAGGCTGAACTTGCTAATATTATCAAAGGCCAAGGCGTTTCTTTTGAAGAATACAAAGTGTTCTTAAAAAGCAGCATTGAAAAACGTTCTTTGATGGATTCAGAAATCATTTCAAAACTTCGCATCTCTGACGAAGACGCGTTGAATGAATATCTAAAAACAAATCCGAACAATCGTCCTTCTATTGACGAGTTTAGCGTGTCACATATTTTCTTTAGCCCTAAAAAGGGTGGGGCTGAAGCGGCTTTGAAGCGCGCTGAAACCGTCATGGGTAAACTTCGTAGCGGTGAAAATTTCGAAACTCTCGCTCAGCAGTTCAGTGAAGATCCAAATTTCTCTTCTGGCGGAAGCCTTGGAACATTTAAGTCCGGCGAGTTTTTGCCAGAGATTGAAGAAGCGATTTCCAATTTGAAAGTCGGCGAAACAACTCCGATTGTGAAATCTCGTATGGGTTATCACATCGTAAAGCTGACTGGAAAAAAACTGACGACGGATCCAAAGTTTGAACGCGCGAAAGAAGCTATCAAAGCAAGACTTCTTGAGGCGAGTTTCAAACGCCAGCTTAAAACTTGGTTGCAAAATAAACGCGACGAATCTTTCGTTCGTATCAATGAGTAAACTGCGAATTGCTCTTACAACAGGTGATGTTGATGGCATTGGCTTTGAGGTCACCGCCAAAGCCCTTCATCACATAGGTCCGCAAAAAAATGTTCAATATATTTTGTGGC
>NZ_CAMLDV010000091.1 GCF_946478835.1 uncultured Bdellovibrio sp.
AGACTCGCAAAACGAACTCTTTGATCAGTGTCGACGGCATGGATGACGTTTTGGTTCACTATGCGAAATGCTGTCATCCGATTCCAGGAGACCCTATTGTTGGCTTTATCAGCCGCGGTCGCGGTATCACCATTCACCGTAGCGATTGCCGTAAAGCTTTTGAATTCGACCAACTTCGTAAAGTCGATGTGAACTGGAACGTGAAACAAGCGGGCGAAGGGCAAGAGCGCGTTGTGCGCCTGAAAATCATTTCTCAGGACGTTCCGGGATTGTTAAAATTAATGTCAGAGGCTTTTGCGCAGCAGGGAATTAATATTCAATCTGCACAAATCCGTACGACAAAAGACAAAAAAGCCATCTGTCACTTTGAAGTCAGCGTGAAAGATGCGAGCCAATTAAACCAAGCGATCTATGAGATTCAAAAAATCAAAGGTATCATTGGTGTGACTCGTGTCATCCACTAAGATCTCCAAAAATTCCCATTTCGTTTTAGCCTTTGCCGTTCTTGGTGTTGCGATGACGGTCATGATCGGATGGATCTTAAGAAGTCCAGAGATCATCCAGCTCAGTCCTTCCATGGCGCCAATGGTGTTTAATACCGCGTTTTCGTTTGCTGCATTGGCAGTGGGATTTTTATTCTCAGAGTTCAAGTCACCGTTTGTGTCTAGAATGATGTCGCTCATCGTGATTTTTATTTCTGTCCTGACCTTGGCGCAATATTTTTTTGGAGTGAACATTGGCATCGACAGGCTTTTCATCGAACCGTTTTACGGGGTCGGCGTTGTGGTGCCAGGGCGCATGTCCATTAGTGCTTCCAGTTGTTTTTTGATATTAGCTCTTTTGTTTTTCTTTCGTCGTCCCGGATATTCTTATCAGATGGCTTGTGTTTCGATATCAACTTTGGTCATCGGCTTTTCTGTTTTTGGTATTGCCGGATACGCTCTGGGATTTAGCGCAGAATATGGGTGGGGAAGCTTCTCCCGTATGGCCTTGCATACAAGCATCTGTTTTATTTTGCTTTCATTGGCGGCCTTGTGGCAGTTGCGTTTGCGAGTTCGTGAGTACTCAGTCCGTCGCAGCGCCTTGATTCCGTTTTATGTGGTGATGGTGGGAATTCTTACCTCGATGCTGATTTGGCAGCTTTTGGTTCTGCGTGATCAGGAGCGCAACAAGCGCGTTATTCAAATTCGTGGTGAAAGCCTGAAAGCCAGCTTAGATAACGTCTTTTTACCTTTAGAAAAATCTTTAGAACACATGTCCCGGCGTTTCTCTTCAGGAGCTTACAACGACTACAAAATGTGGCTGGTGGATGCTTCAAGTTACTTTGAAGAATTTGATGGATTAAAGCGCCTGGTATGGGCGGATCCGAACGATATCATTCGTTGGGTTTATCCCATGGCCAATGGGGGTGACCGTGTTATTAACACAGGCGTGGATAATCGCGAATTGCGCGAGCATCTTAAAAAAGCCACCTCGGAACATCAGGCCATTCTTTCTCGCATTTTTGAATTAAAAACCGGCGGCCGAGGCTTTATTCTCATCGTGCCCGTTTTTAAAAATGAAAAATATTATGGCTCTGTTTCTGCTGCCTTGATGGCGGAACCTTTTTTCTCTCGGGTTATTCAAGTCGACGGTTATGACCTGTCAATTCTTGAAGACGGGAAAGAAATTTATAGCAAGGGAACACCCGATCCGGTTTTTGCTCGCGACTGGAAAACGGAAACCAGATACTCCACGCTGGGAGCCAGCTGGGATATTATTCTTGTGCCCACGGCGACGACAGTTCGCGAAAACACCTCGGCTCTTCCAGGAGTCGTTTTGCTCTTTGGCGTCAGCGTTTCCATCCTGTTGGGCTTGGCTCTTAATTTTTACAATCGTTCTCGAGACTCAGAAAAAATCGCCAAAGAATCTTTTGAACTCAAACAAGCCAGTATGAATGCGGTGCCATTGATGATGATTTCAATGGATACGAACACCACCATTCGAGAAATGAATGCCACCGCCGAAAGAATTTTAGAATATTCTTCGGAGGAAGTTGCCGGAAAAACTACGCCGGTTATTTTTCATGACGCGAATGAAGTTCGTGATGTGCAAGACAAGATTGAAAAAGAACTCGGACGTCCCGTAACTTTGGGGGCTGATTACCTTCAGGCGTTTTTTGCCTTGGGATATAACAAAGCCTCTGAATGGACGATGATTTCTAAATCAGGGAAGCGCTATTCAGTTGTGATTTCGACCAGCGAAATTCGTGATGAAAATGGGGAAGTGACGGGATATCTGGAAGTTTTAGAGGACGTTACTCAGCAAAAAGAAAAAGAGCGCGTTCTTAAAGAACAAGAGCTGAAAATCTTAGCCTCTTCGCGTTTGGCTTCTCTGGGGGAAATGGCAGCGGGAATTGCGCATGAGATTAATAATCCTTTGGCGATCATTGGTGGGCACGTCGGTGTATTAAGAAAACTCTTAGCGCAAAAGGGTCTTGCTGAAGAAACAGATTTAAACAAGAAAGTCGATTCTATCGAACACGTGGTTCACCGTATTGCAAAAATCATTCGTGGCTTACGCAGTTATGCGCGTGAGTCGGATCTCAGCAGTGATGAAAGCGTAAAAGTGGAAACACTGATCGAAGACACGATGGCGTTTTGTCACGAGAGATTCCGCTCCGAAGGGGTTGAGATTGTGATCTCCATGGAACCCAATTTGGTTGTTTATGGGCGTCCGTATCAGATCTCGCAGGTTTTATTAAATCTTCTCAACAACGCTTTGGATGCGGTCTCTACCGCCAAACTTAAAAAAGTCACAGTGGATGCGCAACGAAGCGGTGAGGGTGTTGAGCTCAGCGTGGCCGACACCGGTCCCGGAGTTCCTTATCACTTGCGCAATAAAATCATGGAACCTTTTTTCACAACGAAAGAAGTTGGAAAAGGCGTCGGCTTGGGATTAAGTATTTCTCAAGGAATTATTCAGTCACACAATGGGAAATTTTATTTGGATGAAAGCTCTGCGAAAACCAGATTTGTGATTTGGTTGCCTCAGCCTAAAGATTCCAAGCCCATCCACCCTTGATTAAAATCATATTCGCCTTCACCGTGTCTGAAGCGGGGAAGAGATTGTATTCAATGCTGACAGGGATGTAGTTCTTGCGACTCATTTGAATGTCAGTGCCAAGAGCAAATGTGAAAACCTGATTGGTAGAAATCTGCGATTCGTTTAATGCTGTGCTAGATTTAGAAACGGCGAGCATGTATCCCATGCCTCCACCGACCCATCCACGATATTTTCCCTGGATCGGATACCACTTAAGAAGTCCATACAATGACAGGTAGTTGATTTTTGCGTCACAGCTTGTTGAGCCCGAGCAGGCCGCCTCTGAGGCGTTTCCCGAAACATTGAATTGTTCAATGGCAGCAGAACCTCGTCCCACTAAAGCTTGTCCAAAAGCGTAGTCATAGAAGCCACCCACGCCAAAGCCAGAGCCACTCATACTGGTGGAAGTTTTATGGCTGATGCCAAAGCCATCTTTGTAGCTCACGTCCGCGTTCATGGAATTCATGATGTAACTGCCGGTAATCCCGTAAGAATCTTTCACCACGCGCAAATAACTCATGTCATTGCGAGAAACGGGTGCCGACTCTTCTTCCGAAGTTTCGCTCGCTGGAACATCGGCGCTCATTTTCGAAGCGGCTTTGGCTTGCAGAGCATAACCTTGAGCTGCGCGTCCTTTAAGGATTTCTCCCAGAGCTTTGGAACCTTTGACTTGTTTGATACGAATGATCGCCGTTTTTTTATTGTTCGCAGGATTGAGCAAATAAAATTCGTCACCTTCGGAAGTGGTGTCGCCTTCAAGATTGATCAGAACTTTTTGTCCTTTAACGGCAGAAACAGAAGCTGAGTAAGCAGCGGAAGTCCAAAACATAAAGAGGCAGGCAACGAAGATGTGAGTTCTCAAGATCACTTGTTTTTCCTATTCAAGAGTCATCATGTTGTTTTCAAGTTCTCGAATGAATTGGTCCTTATAAAGATTCCAAACCATGTCATTGGCAAATTCATAGACGCAAGCTTGAGTTGCAGTCTCTGTTTTTTGCAAAGCCTTTACCTCAACACGTTGATTACGGTGAGTGCGCCAAACTTCTAAATCTGGTTCTGAAACAACAAGTTCATAGGTGTGAGAAGGGAATTCTTCATTGAACCAGGTCTCGAGGCGGCCTTCTTTTTTGCAGCTTTTAAGTTGAAATGCGGTCGCGGCGGCAGAGATCTTGCCAGGAGCTTCGGATTCAAATTGCTTACGACCTTCCGAGCGGTAGACGGTGCAACCACTTAGAAAAAGGACTGAAACTGTGGAGAGCAATAACCACTTCATAGCCCTTTAATTATAGAAGAGACTGGACTAAATAAGAATAAATAAAAAGCCCCGATGGGTTAAATCGGGGCTTAAGCACGGCTTTGTTCCTTATGGATAAAGCTGTATTTTTTGTCGAACTTAATGACGAGCTACTCCAGCTTACGCGACTGCCGTCGCTTCAGCACTGTGCGCGTGCGCGCTAGAACGGGATCTCATCGTTAGAGTTGAAGCTAGGTTCTGGACCGAAATCTTGGAAGTTGAAGTCGTCGTTACCTGCAGATGAAGAACGGCTTGAACCCGCTTCTGCACCAGCGGCACCCAAGAATTGAACTGTGCTTGCTACGATTTCAGTCGTGTAGCGTTTTTGACCTTGTTGGTCTTCCCACTGACGTGTTTGAAGTTTACCTTCAACGTAAACTTGACGACCTTTTGCAAGGTGCTTACCGCAGATCTCTGCAAGTTTGCCCCACACAGTTACACGGTGCCATTCTGTTTTTTCTTGGCGTTGACCGTCTTTAACCCAAGTTTCGCTTGTTGCGATGTTAAGACGAGCTACAGTGCTGCCGCTACCGATAGCTTTCACTTCTGGATCAGCGCCCAAACGACCTACTAGAATGACTTTATTTACACCTGACATATTCCCTCCAAATTAAACCATTTGGTTTTTGTTCTCTTTATGATCGAAGTCAATAATGGACTTCAGACCGCATTTTTATTGTGGAATGGGATGAGCAATATTTAGGCAGACCCCTTCTCAGTTTAAATTAGAAGGGGTTCCATAGGGGAGACTAAAACCGGACTAACGCGCAGCCCCGATGCTCGGCGGCATCATAGGATTTGTTGCTGAAACTTTGAACTTATACTGAGCGCCTTCACTGGTGGGTGTTTTATAGCCATCAATAAAGGAGAGGAATAAAGCCGCGCGATCTTGGAAGCTCTTACGAGCTTTCAAATCGATCTCAAAGTTATAAGCGCCAATCTGCTGACCAAAAGAACCGCCACGGTTGACGATCGTAAGACCAATGTTGCCTTTGATCGTACCATAAAGCTCATCGCCCGGTTTTCCAATGGTTCCACTTTCAATCACAAAACGGCCGGCTGCCAAACGGCCTTTCAATTCCACCGTACTCAACTTTAAATCCGGCAATGTCAAAGGACCCATCGGTGTGTTGACATTCGACGGAGGCAATTCGAATTTACTGATCGACATGTCGACTTCCACTTCAGGTTGTTCCTGAAATGAAAGATCGGCTAGCGCTGTCGTTTCCAAATTCAACTGACCTTTTAACAAAACAGGCAAATTCGCAAGCTCACGCAAATCATGCAAAGAAACTTTCTTCGCTGTGAGTTCAATGCGATGTCTTTCAACGCCATTCTCAGTGCGTGTGCCTTTGCCCACGTGAAGATCCACGTCGCCTTTTAAAAGACCCTTCGCAGAGACATGACCATAGGGTTTTTGCGCAATAAGGCCTGACACAGACGGAGTAATCACAAGTTCCTGCGCTGAAAGAGCAGGAGTGCGAATGGATTCAATATACACTTGGTCCATTTGTACGCCCGGTTGCGGGAACAAGCTCATCTTCAATCTTTCAAACTGCAAATAAACTGAGTTGTTTGAAAGCTTAGACACTTGGGAAGAAATCAAATCACTTAAATCATCAAATGGAAAAAGCACAAACAAGAACACCAAGGCGGAAACAACCATTACGAAGATCTTGCCTTTGCCTTGACGAATAAGCTGAATCAGCGAGCGCAATTGTTCCATTTTTATTCGCCTCCAGAATTGTTACGATTCTTTTTCCCGCGGGGAGCAGGAACTTCTGGAGGAGGTTCCGGAGCTGCCGGAACAGCGAGAGCCACCAATTTGTAAACGACATCAAAGTAACGAGCATCTTCACGATTGGCTGTCATCACCATGTCTTTTAATTTCACACTGGGATTGATCGTTTGAAATTGATAACCCAAATCCAAAACCTGACGCAGATTGAGCTTTGCAAGGCTCACTTGCAAAAGTCCTTCTGTCAGATTTTTAGGAATCACTTTGGAGTTGTTATCAGCGACTTCCGTTCCCTTGATTTGTTCCGGCAAAAGATTCGCGTTTTTAATCTGATTTTCAACGCTGGAACGAATCATGTCCATGCTCGGGGCTTGCGGGATTTGCGGAATGTCTGAAGATTCGCGGCTGACTTTAAGAAGCTCGCGAATTGTCATGCGCTTTCCTTCAAATTCTCCTACGTATTCTTGAGATTGTGAATAGTAACGGTAGGGAATCGAAAGAATCACAAAAGCAATCAAAGCAGCCCCGCCCACCAGCGTGACCTTCTGCATGGAGGGTGACATGTTTTCATAGCGGTCGCGCAGCTGATTGTAAGTACCGCTTTCTTGAATACGTTCCCAAGTGACGCGGGCATCAGAAACTAATTTGTCTTTTAAATCATCTAAATTCATCTTGTCACCTTTTGGATACCGCGATCGACGTTAAAGCTGAAAGAGAAAGCTGTTTTTCCAGGAAGAGCTCCCAATGTGGATCTTTGCGTCTTCACTTGGCCATCGGTTGTGATATTCGTGAGAGACTGTTGCAAGAGTGACATCTCTTGCGGAGAGCTAACATATCCTTGCATTGTCACTTGCGTGTCTTCGACTTGCAGTTGATGCACATCCAAAGTCACCGAATTTTTCGGAGGAGTCGCGTCGTTGATTTTTTTCACGATATCCAGAGCGGAGTTCATTGTTGCAACACTCGCCAATGTTTTCAGATCGGCTGCGCGCTTTTTGTTTTCACGAATGTATTTGCGAATACCACTTTCAGAAGCGTTTTTGCCTTTAAGACCCGCAACGGCTTTCGCCTGGTCTTTCAAAACTTCCTGAGTGCGATCCGCAAGGCTTAAAGAAAAGCTTTCGCGCAGAGATGTGTAAACGAAAAGAACAAGAAGAGCCGCTGTCGCGATCTTGAAAGTGTGGCCCCATTTTTCCCAGAACATTTTCATCTGGTGATTTTCTTTTGCAAACTCACCACGAAGGAAATTGATCGGAGGATTGCGCGGCTTTTTAAAGCCTTCAATCGCAAGACCTAATGCCACACCGGCTTTAGCGCCATTTTGCACGGAACGTTCAAAAAGAACATTCGGAACCAAATCCAAGGAAGAAGCGCGGTTTACGGGAACTTCCAAAATCTGAGTCAAGAAAGGACCCAAGTTTTGAATTTGTGAAACACCGCCATTCAGATTGATCATGTCAATCTGCGCATTGAATTCACTTTTCAGTTCCAAAATAGAAAGCTGAAGATCACGAGCCATCTCACGAACACTTTTGGCAATCGTGTCCGAGAAAGTCACTTGGTCAAACGTAGCCCCTTGTTTATTTATCAAAATAAAGGCTTTTGTTTGCAGCTCTTTCATCGCTTCTAAAAACGGGATTTCATATTTTTTAGAAATTGCTTCGGCGATATTTTTTCCGCCCCACAAAACAGAGCGCACCGCGATCAAAGAGTTTCCTTCAAAAGCACTCACCAACGTGCGCGTGTGACCCATGTTTAAAACCAATTGCACGTGACGAACAGGTTTGGCCTCTTCGTCAATCGGAATGGCTGGAGGAAGTTGAGCAGGGGGAGCTTCGTTCCACTTTTCAAAAACGTTGGCAAAGGCAGTGCCTTCAGCAGAAATCAAAAAGGGATCGATACCTGCATCTTGAGCTCTTTGAATGCAGTTTTGCACGTGAACTTTCGGGGCCGCACAAGCTAAGACTTCAGCGCCGCCACCCACAGTGCGAATGATTTTCGCATCAAAGATCGCATTGTCAGAAGAAAACGGAATGTCTTCTTCCAATTCAAAAGCCAAGCTCTTAGAAATTTTAATGCGATCATTGAAAGGGAAGAACTTATTTCGAATGGCCACACGGTCTTGACGAAGACCCATGATAAAACGTGTTTGATTGGGATCGTAATGACTGATGAAACTGCGGAGGAATTCAATGATTTCAAGTTCTTGGTCAGCACCCAATGCGATGTTGAGCGGATGCTCAACGAATTGAGTCACTTGAAAACCCTTCGAAGTGTTTTGCACTTCGACAATCTTGATGCTGCTAGAACCTATGTCTATGCCGAGTGATTTCACCGCTATGCTCCTCCATGAACACGCTTTTAGTCTAAAGTTTACGCGACGTTGGCTGGTAAGTATAGTTTAAATTACCGCCACGCCTTCCAGGCTCAGTCGGTGCCGAGGCTTCGCCTCGGTTCGCGCCATCGTGGCGCCACCGAAGGGCGGTAATTTAAACTATACTTACCAGCCAATCGGTAAAAGACCTCAGCGTGGGGCTTTCTGCGAAAGCTTTGAAAAAGAAGAATGAAAAACACTTTTCTTTCCCGGCCACGATGGCCGGGAAACAGCTGACTCATGGATGGTGGAAGATCGCAAAACTGTTTCTGCTGTTTGGAAAAATAAGCAGAGCTAAACTAAAGTCTAGCGTTCATTCCAATAGACAATTCTTGGTGGGCCTTTAGGGATTTTGTCTTTTTGGGCTTGTTGGTTTTTCTTGTTTGGATCCGTTTTATCGTTCGGATCTGGTTGTTTCTCTTTATCCGTGAGTGACTTTATTTTTGTGGCGGATTTATTTAAATCCATCACAATCGCTGTGATTTCTCTTGTGGCGCCAGCAAACTCTCCCGTGCTTTTGATTTTGAAATTCATGACGGTGTCGCAGGTTAATGGAATGTCTTTGGGATCTCCCATCAGGCGCACTCTTGTGTTTTGTTGAACGAAGTTCCAGAAGTCGGCGCTGCCGCCGTCTTTGTCGCATTTAAAAGGGCCGCCTTCGGATTCCGTTTCTCTTCTTTTAATGATGGCTGTGACGGCTTCTTCAGTCATTCCTGGATCTAAAGATTTTAGGACGTCTTTTGTTGCTAGGTTGGGATTGATTCCCTTCATTCCGTAGATGGTGACTCTGGGTTCTAGCAAGTTGTAGAAGTCATCTGTCATTCCTGGAATCATGTGCAATTCGGCCAGGGTTCTAAAACCACGATTGGGTGGATAGTAATCTGTTTGTGACAGTTGATTGAGTTCACCGTATTTGGCTCTTTTGTCGCCGCCGTTCAAGGACGTTGCTTTTGGTGTCATCCAATCGGCGATATTGTTGACCAATTCGTCGAAGCGGGTGTTGCTGTAGTCTCTGGCGAATTGTTCGTCTTCTTGTTTTTTCTGTTCAAAAATATTGAGCAATTGTTTTTTTGTCGACTCTTGCAAAGATTTTGACGGGGAGTTCAGATCGTTCAAATCGATTTTTGATCCTTCGTCTTCGATCGTTGCAATGTAGCTTGCATCCATGGAGGATTCTTTAAAGATTTTTTTGAAATTATCTTTATCAACGGCGCTAAGTTCGTCAGGAATTGGTAATGGCCATGCGAATGGGAATTTCCAAATCTGATCTAGCAAAGGGCTGTTACCCAATTGTGCGCCGAATTTATCTTGAGCTTGTTGATAGATTTTAATGCGCAGAAGGCTTAACTGCATTCCAGATTTTGCAGCGTAGTACGCTTTCACACGATTAAGACCTTGCGAGTTTACTAGGTACTCAACATTGGAATCGTAAGAAACTTCCATCGCGAAATACATGATAAGCATGATCGCTGCGATCGCGATCATGAGGGCCACTCCGCGATTATTACTGATCGGCTGGTGGAGTTTGCGGCCAAGAGCTTTGATTTTGCGCATTTGCACCCTCCTCAGGATTGTTAGGGAAGTGGATCGGGACGATCACTTGCATTGAATATTTTTTGCTTCTGTCTTTTACTTTCTTTTCTACTGTCAAAGAAACTTCTACGGCCTGTGGGAATTTTCCTTTTGTGGCGCCATCGCCACCAGCGTCTGTGCGCCAGTCGCCGACCCAGTCTTGTTTTCCTTTACCACGGTAGCGAAGTTTAAATTCCGAGACATTTTCTAGAAGAACGATTTCGTCTCCGCCTTTTGTAACATCTAAATCGACGTAAGGGGAGCTTCTGCGCCACAAGCATTTTGACGACGCTTTATCGTCGCGCAGGTTTTTACAATCTTTCAGTGAGTATCCCACTTCGATAAAATCAGCTTGTTGAACATTGCGTACGGTGCGTGCGTTGTTCATTGTCACAAAGCTTAGAGTATCACTTGCACCAACAAAGTGTGTTTCAGGATCTCTGCGCGGAACTTCTCGGCGATTTGCAGGATCGTTAGGGTTTTCAGGAATTGGTCCCGCTGGTGGTTGCCCTGGTTGAGTTGGAGGAGCATTTTTCTTTTTAAGAATTTGCTCCAACTCTTTTTCAATATCGCGATAGTGATAAGCTAAATTAATATCACGCTCGATAAGGCGCATGGCATCTCTCATGCGAGACACATCGTCGATTTGGTCTTGCAACTTAACTTTGGCTTTGATCGCCTGACTGATGGCTTGCGCCGTCAGAACCGTCAACGTTCCCAAAATTGAGATCGTGATCATCAGTTCAATCATAGTAAAGCCAAGGCGATTTCGTTTCACTATTGCGCCCCCGGCATCGCTGGAAGTTGAATCTCTTTATCGTAGTCGACAAAATATTGAGTGGCAGAGAACTGCAAAGGTTTTTTACCGCCTTTATAGATCACGCTCACTTTGACTTCTTTGACGGATTTTCCTAAATGCTCCGCCAAAGTTTTCATCACGGTTAAAGTCATTTCATCAGCGCCGCCAGATTGTGCGGTGAGGGTCGCGGAAAAATCGGGAACTTCAAATTCTTTGGTTTCCATTTTCCAAGAATATTGAGGATACTCGGAACCGAAGTCGTCTTCTTTTTCTTCAGGAATTGAATCAAGAGGTTTGCCGGCGTATTCCATTTCGATCTCCACCATTTTTCTTTCTAAGAGGGCAGAGACTTCCGTGGAGAGTTGCGTCTTACGGAGGCGCATAAAGCTTCCGCTCCAGGAGTTCGACAAAAGTAGAAGTCCCGAAGCAAGGATGACCACTGCCATGATGGTCTCGATCAATGTGAATCCGTTTTTTTTCACCTTTGAACATCCTTTAACGAAGAAGCTTTTTCTATTATATCAGCTTGACCCGTTAAAGGATTAAAAACAAGCGTCCAAGTTAAATTATTTCCGTTCGTGATTTGCACAGCAGCGGCTTCAACAAAGCCTTCTGGGAAAAAATGGACGTAGGCAATACCTGAAGTTAAAGGAGCTTTCATATTGGCGGTTTCCACCGAACCAAAACGAAGTCCACCAGGCAAAGTCTGTTCTTTTTTTGTGATAGATTTATCGATTTGAAAAAGAGGCGGTGGCGCATCTTCTTTTTTTTCTGATTCTTTTTCTTTCGCTTTTTCGTAAGCCTCAGGATCGACGGGTTGCGGTCCGTTGGCCCTTTCCACCCAGTATTGTCCGTCTTGGGAATCCAAATCGATCACAAGGCGGTAAGTGGAGTTTGTAAGACGGGCTTTGTTTCGGACATCCTTGCTAAGCACGATAAAGTGCCTAGCAACAGATTTGATATTCGTATTTGATTTAAAAATACGGGGCATTCCCACAAGAAGAACGGCCCCCAGAATTGCGAGAACGATCATCACCTCAATAAGAGTAAATCCCTTACGAGACATCACGCTCCTACTTGCCGCTATCTAGATCTTCTAGAGAGATATCTTTAGAGTAACCGTCGCCACCTTCGCGACCGTCTTTACCCAAAGACTTCAAAGAGAATTCACTGCCTTCAAGTTCGTACACAAAATCGTGACCGAATTGGTCTTTGAAACCTTTAGTGTAGTAAGGTTCAGGGCCCCAGTTTGAGCAGTTTGGATCTGGCTTCGCAAGACCTTCCAAAGTTTGAGGATATTTACCGCAATCTGTGTAGTACATAGAAAGCGCTTGAACGATTTGAGTCATTTTAATGCGAGTTTCTTTGACTTTGGATTTATCCAATTGACCAGTCAGACTTGGCAAGAGGAGGGCAACGATACTACCGATGATAGCAAGGACGATCATGATTTCAATCAGGGTCATACCTTTGCGATTCTTAAGAAGAGACATACATACTCCTTGTTAACAGATGTTGAGAATAGCAGAAGCCAGTACTCAGGTAAAGCATCGGTCGAATGTTTCTATGAAACGCGTTCAACTTGAGAACTCAAATTATTTACTCTTCGACCTTGGGCGGGTTAGAGGGATTTGTTGATGAATTGCTTTAAGTGCGCGGGCGCGCGCTAGCCCGCAATGTTTGCCATTTCGAACATCGGTACCATCACGGCCATCACGATCATACCAATTGCGAAACCCATCAGAACGATAACGACGGGGCCCATCAGACTTGTGAGACTTTCCAGCTTATTTTTAACCTGAAAATCATAGGCGTCAGAAACTTGTGAAAGCATGTTCTCAAGTTCACCGGTTTTTTCACCAATGTTCACCATGTGAATAACGATCGGCGGGAACTGACCGGATTTTTTTAAAGGACCCGCAATAGATTCCCCTTCAGAGATATTGCTGCGTGCTTCATCAATCGCCATCGCTAAAACGTGGTTGTTAACGATGTTTTTGACGATGTCCATAGCTGCAAGCATCGGAACACCACCATTCAGCAATGTCGCCAATGTACGAGTAAAGCGAGAAACCGCGACCATGCGAACAGTGGGGCCAACAATAGGGAGTTTGAGTGAAATCGCATCCCACTGGTTGCGTCCCGCAGGAGTATTCTTCCAGTTTCTGAAAAGCAAGATGACGATAAAAATACTTCCAAAAATCAAATACCAGTAATTCACCATAAACTGGCTGGCATCAATCAACATGACCGTGTACCAAGGAAGCTGCAAGTTCGGTGCAGATTCAAAGACCACAACCATTTTTGGAATCAAGAAAATGAAAAGGAAACTTAAAAGACCCATGGTCACGACAAGCATGATAATAGGATAAGTCATGGCACTGGAAACTTTCGCACGAAGATCTGCTTGCGCTTCGGTAAATTCCGCAAGACGCATTAAGATGACATCCAGACTTCCTGACATTTCACCGGCTTCCACCATCGAAATATAAATATTCGTGAAGATGTTTGGATATTTCGCCAATGCCTTATGAAGGGGAGAACCCTCATTCACCATATTCTTACAGTCCGCAATTGCCTCAGATAAAACAGGGTTTTCAACTTGTTCCGAGACTGCCGTCAAAGCATCGACCAAAGGAATATTAGCTTTGATCAAGGTCGCCAACTGACGAGTCATCAAGGCTAAT
>NZ_CAMLDV010000092.1 GCF_946478835.1 uncultured Bdellovibrio sp.
TTGTCGATGAAGTTCACATCAATATAGTACCAAGTGTTCTTACTGATGTTCACAAGCGGATTGATAATGAAACCAAAGTACGCTTCATCAACGAAGTATTTGTTATACACAAGGTTGTAAACAGGCTTGATGCTCTCCGCGATTTTCTTCGGAGTGTCCGGAGATTTCACATAGAACTGATAAGCCACGATAGCAGAGATCAAAGCCAAACCAACTGATACGCCCATCAAAGTCCATTCAGTCGTGTGCTCAATCGGCTGCCATCCAGGGATTGGAGAAATAAGCGGATGCAACCAGTGCTCCCACACGTTTGGAATATGACCCAAACCTTCGCCAATCACATGCGGAATTCCGATCCATCCACCGATCACAGAAAGAACTGCAAGAACGATCAAAGGAATCGTCATCAACGCTGGAGACTCATGCGGATGAACTTCTTTAGGAACACGGCTCTTACCCCAGAAAGTCAAAGCCATCAAACGAGTCATATAGAATGCCGTCAAAGTGGCACCCAAAGCACCCGCCGCCCACAACACTGGAGAACCCATTGGTGAGTTGAATGCATAAGCCAAGATTTCATCCTTAGAGAAGAAACCCGCAAATGGTGGCATACCGATAATTGCCAACCAACCAAGAAGGAACGTGATGTGCGTGATAGGCATGTATTTTTTGAGTCCGCCCATCTTACGAATATCTTGTTCTTCGTGCATCGCGTGGATCACAGAGCCGGAACCCAAGAACATCAAAGCTTTAAAGAAAGCATGAGTCATCAAGTGGAACATCGCTGCTCCGAAAGCACCCACACCGCATGCGAGGAACATGTAACCAAGTTGTGACACTGTAGAGTAAGCCAAAACTTTTTTGATATCCCATTGGGTCATACCAATTGTCGCTGCAAAAACCGCTGTCGCCGCACCAATGATCGCAATCACCATCATTGTGTTAGGAGCCATGATGAAGAGCGGATTCAAACGAACGATCATGTACACACCGGCTGTTACCATCGTCGCGGCGTGGATCAACGCTGAAACGGGAGTTGGACCGGCCATCGCGTCTGGAAGCCAAACATACAATGGAATCTGTGCTGATTTACCAGTCGCACCGATGAATAAGAACAATGTTCCCAAAGTCACCGCACCCAACCAAGAAGACTCAACCACAGTTGGTGCCAAAGCATTCAACTCGTGGAAGTTCAAAGTTCCGAATGTGATGAAAAGAACGAACATACCAAGAAGGAAAGCCGCGTCCCCGATACGGTTTGTAACGAAGGCTTTCATACCTGCCGCCGCTTTTTCTTTGTCTGTGAACCAGAAACCGATCAACAAGTAAGAGCAAAGACCTACGCCTTCCCAACCCACAAACATCACAAGCAAGCTGTCGCCAAGAACGAGCAACAACATGTTGAAGATGAAAAGATTCAAGTAAGCGAAGTATTTCGCAGCACCTTTATCGTGGTGCATGTAACCGATTGAAAACATGTGGATCAAAGTACCCACACCTGTCACAACCAAGATCATGATCGCGCTGATTTGATCGATTACAAATCCAGCGTTGATTTTAAATTTATCAACCGCCATCCACTCAAAGAAGCTCACAGCGATTCTGCGAGTTTCTTCGGGCATTGCCACAAGATCCAACACCAACAAGATTGAGCTGATGAAAGAGATTGCGATAGCGACTGTTGCGATCACACCTGCAACGTTTGCAGAGTGTTTTTTATAACGAGTTCCGTTGATAAGGAAACCTACAAACGGAGCGAGGATCAAAAGGGCCATTAAAAGAGAATGAGTCACGGCTGTTCCCTTATCCTTTCAAATGCTCAAAGAAGCGGATGTTAACTTCGTTGAATCGTTTAAAGATCGACACTGCCAACGCCAAACCGACTGCTGCTTCCGCTGCAGCGATTGTCATGACGAAAAACACCATGATGTGTCCATCTAAAAGACCCAAGAATTTGCTGAAGGCTACGAACGTCAAGTTCACAGAGTTCAACATCAATTCAATCGACATCAAAAGAACGATCACGTTACGGCGAAGAAGAACTCCGGCCATTCCTGTGACGAACAAAAGAGCTGCCAAAACCAAATAGTGAGTCAGACCAATGTTGTTGATGATCTCAGTGTTCATGTGTTCCACCTTTACTGCGTGCAAGGGCAACAGCTCCGACGGCGATCACAAGAAGCAAAACGCCCAAAGCTTCAAATCCAAAGATATATTTTGTGAAAAGGATATGGCCCAACGCTTTCGTTGCTTCCATTCCTGTTCCCGTTGTCACTGGATTGTCCGTTGTCTTTTCAGTCAAAAGACCTACTGACATTGCAATCGCACCAACAACAAGTCCCGCAAGCAAACCTACAGAGGCGATTTTCACTCCACCTGTAAACTTACCGCGCGTAAACGCTTGAAGATCTTTCTTTAAGTCGAAGAGCATGATCACCATAACGAAGAGGACCATGACCGCTCCGGCGTAAACGATCAGCTGAACACCGGCGATAAAGTAAGCGTTTAAAGTTACAAACAAAGCCGACACACCCACCATCGTCATTGCCAAGCAAAGAGCCGAGTAGATCGGGTTCGACATAAGGATCACACTCAGGCCGCTGACCAGAGTGACGATCGCTAGAAACCAAAATAGAAAAGCATCTGCTGTCACGTTAAACTCCTCACAAAGATGCGATGTAGATGATAAGCGCTGTTAAAATAGTGTTTCCCAACGCCCATGGAAGAAGTGTCTTCCAACCAAAATCCATCAGCTGATCGTAACGGAAACGTGGAAGAGTCCAACGAACCCAGATGAACACCCAAAGGAAGAATGCAAACTTGATGTTAAATACCAAGAAGTGAATCAGAGCGACCAAAGCACTTGCCCATGAAGGCGAAGAAGTTACAGACGCGGCCCACTCTTGAACTTGCGCTACAGAAACATAAGGAATGCTGTAACCACCAAAGAAGAACAAAGCCATCAAGCCCGACGCGATCATCATGTGACCATATTCACCGATGAAGAACATGTTGAACTTAAAGCCGCCGTACTCTGTGTGGAAACCGGCAACAAGCTCAGACTCACCCTCTGCCAAGTCGAATGGCAAACGGTTGGATTCTGCGAATGTCGTTGTAAAGAACAACAAAGCTGCAAGAGGTTGATAGAAGATACCCCAGTTCGGGATGTACGGAGAAGAAACCGTGTAACCCATGAACGAAAAAGTCAAAGGACCTTGTTGAGCTATCGTCATCGCTGTCAAATCAAACGTTCCGTAAAGCATGATCACGCCAACGATTGAAAGACCCAGTGCTAGTTCATAAGAGATCGTTTGCGCTGATGCGCGAAGAGCACCCATCAAAGAGTATTTGTTTCCTGATCCCCAACCCGCCATCAACAATGTGTAAGCAGCCAAAGAAGAAACACCCAAGATGAAAACGATACCAACGCCGATATCATAACCTTGAACTAAGAAAGAGTACGGACCCCAAGTTGTGCCGAACATTTCAAACGTGCCCACTTGAATTGGCGTCGACATTGGGATTGCAGAGAATGCCACCGCACCTGGAATCAACGCAAACACAGGAGCTGCGTAATACAACAATGGTTTTGCTGTATCAGGAACGAAGTTTTCTTTCGTCAAGAATTTCACCGCATCGGCCAAAAGCTGCATCAAACCCAAAGGTCCAACGCGGTTTGGTCCCAAACGATTTTGGATGAAGGCAGATCCACGACGCTCAAGCCACACAAGGATAGGAACTGCTTGAACCATCATCAAAAAGATGACGACAAGTTTTAAACCGTTAACGGTTATTTCGAAAATATCTTTACCCATGCCCATTGATCTAGTCCCATTCCAATGCTTTTGATTTTACTTCCCAGAAAAGTCCGAAGATGAATACCGCGATGAAAACCATCATCGAGATAAACACAAACGCACCCGCACCAGTCGCGATAAATTCACGGAAGGAAATTGCCCACGGATACATGAAGATGATCTCGATATCGAAAAGAATGAAAAGAATGGCAGTGAGGTAATACTTCACTGATACTTTTGTATCTTTCTTATCAAGAGCAGGAATACCGCACTCGTAAGGTTCGTATTTGATGGGATGATAGATGGCTTTGCCGCCAGTTTTGCTTGCAACCCACAGTAAAAAAGCTCCAAAAAGAGCAATGAAAATGACGATGAATATGACTCCACCGAGTGGCACTAGACCCTCCAAAGTTGTCGTTATTATTTGGATTTCAATTAGTTATATATGCACCGTCACTGAAATCCAAGAAATATGAATGGAAACAAGGCGATAAGCGTGGCAAGATCATTCCACTTCATGAAAGCGGAAATGACTCACACAAGGCTTGAAACCATCCTGGAAAGAGCCTTCGAAACAACTCGCGGAAAGATTCAAGTGACCGGAGCTTCATCTCCGCTCGCCCTTGCTTACTTTTTGTCGCAGACTTACTCTAAAAAAATCAACAGCTTGCCGCACTTAGTTGTTGTCGGAAGTCTGCAAGATGCGAACAAACTTCAGCAGTTGATTGAGTTCTTCGACCCATCTCGTCAAACACATATTCTGCCTCCGTTTGATGTTTCTCCTTACTCAGGTCTTTATCCAAACTCGAGAGTTGCTTCGGATCGAATTCAATTTCTCGCGAAAGCCCAGTCCGCCAAAGCCGGAGAAATCTTCATATCTCCCTCTGACGCACTGATGCAGAAAACCTTGCCGGTGAAAATCCTGAAGGACTACTCGCGAACTTTGAAGTCCGGCGATGAGCTTCCTGAAGACATCGCGGAGTTTTTAAATTCTCTAGGTTATGTGTCAGCTCCGATGGTGGAGGATAAAGGTCAGTATGCTTTGCGCGGAGGGATCGTTGATATTTTCCCGCCGACGGAAGATCAGCCGGTGCGTTTGGATTTGTTCGGCGATCAAGTTGAATCCATCCGCTATTTCAGTATTTCAGATCAACGAAGCACCGATGAGTTGACGTCGTTTGTTTTAACTCCTGCGCGCGAAATTCTTTTTCGCGATGAAAATCATGAAAGACTTTTGCAACGAGTTCGCGAAACTTTAGAAGGTCGTTCTGTCGACAAGGCCGATGCCGAAGAGATGCTTCGTTCGTTAGTTTTAAAAAATTCATTTCCGGGAATTGAATTTTTGCTTCCGTATTTTTATGGCGAGCTTTCTGGTCCTGCGGATCATTTTCCGGGAGCTGTGAATTTATGGTTCTTAGATCCTGTTGAAATTTCTAGATGTGCAGACGAAACATGGTCTGAATTAAAAACAGATCTTGCGACAAGCGAGGCCCATGTCATTCGTCCTGATTTAAATTTACTCTACTCGTCTTTTGAGAAACTTTCTTTTCCACAAAACTCTCGCCAAGTTTATTTTTCTTCTTTGGAGTATTTGGAAGAGGAAAGTTCTGAAAACGCACAAGTAGAATATCGTACGTTCCTCACTCAGGATTTTACGAATTTAAGTCTCACAAATCCCGTGGGTTCTGAGTTGTGGCTGCAAGCTGCGACAAACAAACTTCATAAATGGAAAGATGACGGCTACAGAATTTTTATTGGAACCAAGAATCAATCCCACATTGAAAGATTGAAACTTGTTTTTGATAAACTGGGATTAAAAGTCGCGCGCCCTGCAGAGGACGAATACCGCTGGGACTCTTGGCTTATGGAGCAAGATAGTGACACACATCTTGTTCACGTCATTCCTCATTATCTTTCGGAAAGCCTTCGTCTGGATGAAGAGAAAGTTATTTTTCTTCGCGATGAAGACTTCTATGGAAAGAAACAGCGCTCGCGCGAATCATCAGGTGCTCAGGACTTTCAAAAACAAGCAAAGCGCTTAGCCTTCGGTGATTTAAAACCTGGCGACCTCGTTGCTCACGTCAAACATGGTGTGGGTCAATACGAGGGACTCAAGATCATGAACATCGGTGGCGTTGAGTCCGAATACATCCAGGTTGGCTATAAAGATAAAGATAAACTTTATTTGCCTGTCTATCGTGTGGGCCAACTTCAAAAGTTTTCTGGCGCGGCGACGACAACGATCTTAGATAAACTTGGCGGTACGGCTTGGGAAAAAACCAAAGCTAAAGTTAAGGCGCACGTCCGCGACATCGCGGCCGATCTTCTTGCACTTTATGCGAAACGTGCCGAGATGCACAGACCTCCGTTTGTTTTTAAAGAAGAAGAGATTCAGCTTTTTGAAAACAGTTTCCCCTATGAAGAAACTGAAGATCAAATGCGCGCGATCAATGATATTTTGTCGGATCTTAAATCGACAAAACCTATGGATCGTCTTGTTTGTGGTGACGTAGGCTTTGGTAAAACTGAAGTGGCGATGCGGGCAGCATTCTTTGCCGTTCAAGCGAAAAAACAAGTGGCTCTGCTTGCGCCAACGACTGTTTTAACTTTCCAGCACTTTGAAACTTTGAAAAAACGTTTTGAAGGATGGCCTGTTGATATTCGTGTCTTAAACCGCTTCGTCACACCTTCTGAAGTGAAAAAGACTTTGCAGGATCTCAAAGACGGAAAAGTCGATATTATCGTCGGGACTCATAAACTTTTGGGCTCTTCAATTCAGTATAAAGATTTAGGTCTTCTTATCGTCGATGAAGAGCAAAAATTCGGTGTTACTCATAAAGAGAAAATCAAAAAGCTTAAAACAAGTGTTGATACTCTCACTTTGTCAGCGACTCCAATTCCAAGAACTTTGAATATGGCTCTTGTGGGAATTCGCGATTTAAGTCTTATCAATACGGCTCCTGTCGATCGTCTTCCAACAAGAACGTTTGTCACGAAGTTTGATGAAGAAACAATTCGTAAAGCCATCACAGCTGAAATCTCTCGCGGCGGACAAGTTTATTTTATCCACAACCGTATTGAATCCATTTACGGATTGGTCGACGAGATTCGCAGCATTGTTCCGGAAGCCCGCATTCGCGTAGGTCACGGACAAATGGAAGAGCACGAGCTAGAAAAAACCATGCTCGCTTTCTTCCATCACGAGATTGACGTTCTAGTTTGCACGGCTATCGTGGAATCTGGAATGGACGTTCCTCGCGCCAACACGATGTTCATTGATTCTGCTCACATGTTTGGTCTTTCACAGCTTTATCAATTGCGCGGACGCGTAGGTCGAAGCAAAACGCGCGCTTACTGTTATTTGATGATGCCAAGAAATCGCAAACTCGATAAGGAACAACAAGAGCGTCTGAAGATCATTCAGGAAAACACAGCACTAGGAAGCGGAATCAAGATTGCTCAATACGATCTGGAACTTCGCGGCGCCGGAAATATTTTAGGCGAAGAACAATCGGGTCACATCAACTCTGTCGGTTATGAACTTTACATGGATCTTCTCAATGAGGCTTTGGCTGAAGCTAAAGGTGAAAAAGTTGAAGACATGGATCTCGATCCAGAGATCAACTTAAGAATCCCTGCGATGATTCCAGATAATTACATCGCCGATATCCGCATTCGCTTAAGTTACTACAAGGCATTGGCAGACATTACTTCAGCAGACGATTTAGATCGCATCGAAGAAGAATTGCGCGATCAGTTCGGTCAAATTCCAGAACCAACTGTGAACTTGATGGGACTGATGCTGATCCGCCGTCAATGTAAAGAGCTCGGCGTTCGCGATATCAGTGCCGGATTGAAATCCGTCTCGTTGATCTTTACTGAAAAAACAAAATTAAAACCAGAGACCGTAATTCAACTCGCGGTTCGTGAAAGCAAAAAATACTCTCTCACTCCAGACAACCGCTTGAACATCAAACTTAGCAACATCACGTGGTCTGCAGTCCACGACGAACTAGAACAACTTCTTAAGCTAATTTAAAAGGTGCCAGGGGATTTTTTGCGTCTATACCGCGTTACAAAAAAGTACGGCGTACCTCTAAAACTCTAAACGAAGACCCGCACCATAAAGAAAATCCGTCTCCGTATTGGGATCATCTTCTGCGCTCGTTTTCGCATACTGAGTGGCGTAGACGTCGATGAAAGTATTCTCAAGGCCCCAATTGAACGTCGTGTTTTTGGCCGTATCGTAATCAAGCCAATCCAACTGAAGCAAGAATCCAATCGTGTAGTTGTAACCCATTTGTGTCGTCGCCGAAAAAGAATCCGTCGGAGAGGACTCGGAAAGACCCATCTGCCAAAAATTAATTCCAACATAGGGAGCGACATACGGTTCGTTGAAAAGCATGTCCATGGTGTACTTTAATCCAATGCCATACTTCGTTACATCAAGCGTGCGATCGCTGCCGCTCATGTTATCCGAAATACTTCCTTTTCCAAAATCCACACCCAATGCAAGAGAGCCCAGAACGAAGTTGTATTTATAATCCAGGCTTAAATGAATAAGGGGAATTGGATCCGTTCCGAAAAGTTCTTCGTAAGATTTGTTATCTAAAGTGGAAATATAATTTTTAAGATCAAGACCTTCGTAGTCGAGGCCGAAATAAATCCCATGATCTTCTCGGCGGTCTTTATAAGGAGCCAAGTTATCTTGCCGAACTTGAACTTCAACAAGAGGAGTTTGTTCCGGCGGAACTGCCACCATGCCCTCTGTGTCTTCGTCTTGCGCAAAGGCGCACGAGCAACACAGGCTCACTAAGATAATACAAACTTTTGATTTAAGACTTTGGTGCAATTTCATGCTGTCTCTCAAATCTCGTCTACCCCGTAAAGGGCCGAATGATATTCTACCAATATGAGCAATTATATCAGGGAAATTCTTAAGATTTTGAGCATAACTCTTCTGATATTTGTTTTTCCCCACCTTGTGCTAGCTACCCCGACCAACCTCCCGCAAATTATCGATCAAAAGATTGCAAAAATGACCTTGGAAGAAAAGGTCGGTCAACTTTTTATTGTGGGCTTTCCGCAAAAAAACATTTCACCTGACTTAGAAAAATTTATCGCCGATTACAAGCCCGGTTCTTTTTTGTTGTTTAAAAGAAATATTTCTTCTGGTGAGCAGATCCGCGACTTGAATCTTGCGCTTTACCGTACAAGCTATAAGCATACAAAACTTCCACCATTGATTGCGATTGATCAAGAAGGTGGCTCGGTCTCCCGCCTTCCAATCACACCAGCTCCACCGAATGCTTTAGCATTGGGGCAAACGCAGTCTCCGCTTCTTGCAGAGGAAATGGGTTATCAAACAGGTCTTTTCTTGCGCGAAGTGGGTTTCAATATGAATCTCGCACCCGTTCTTGATGTCACCGATCCATTAAGCACAAGCTTTATTGGCGTCAGGTCTTTTGGTGCAGATCCTCGTCTTGTGGGCGAGCTTGGGGTTGCGTATTCAAAAGGTTTATTAAAAGCCCGCGTGATTCCCACAGCAAAACATTTTCCCGGAACTGGAAACTTAAAAGCCGATCCTCATGTCAGTGTTGTGCAAAACACCTCGTCGCTTGAGTCGCTAAAAGCAAAAGATTTAAAACCTTACGAAGCGTATTCTTCATTGGGAGATCGCGTGGCCGTAATGCTTTCTCATCTGATCTACCCTGCTCTTGACAACACTCGCGAGCCTGCGAGCTTTTCCAAAAAGATATCCACAGAGCTTTTGCGTGGAGAACTAAAATATAAAGGTCTTGTTGTTACCGATGATTTACAAATGCAGGGATCAAAACAACTTCTAAGACCCGAAGTAGCCGCCCTGCGCGCTCTTCAAGCTGGAGCTGACATTGTGATGCTCACATGGTCCTTTGCTGATCAAGGCAGAGCCTTTGAATATGTAAAAAACGCCGTTAAAAAAGGTGAGCTTAATCAAAACGAACTTGATCAAAAACTTCATCGCATTCTAACAGTAAAAGCGTTTGCGAATCTGTATCGTCGCGACCCAAAACAGCTGTCTCTTTTGCAAGGCCCAAAACTCACATCAAAAGACTACAGTGAACTTGAATCCAATATCTTGGATCAAAACTTAAAAACAAACCTTTTGCCGAAATCTCTTCCAGGAAAGGAAACGAAGAAACGCAAACCCGCTTCAATTAGCCGCGTTTGTGTCGCAGCTCCATCAAGAGCCTTCATTGATTCATTCAAAAGGTCTTCGAAAAAACACGTCGACGTGAAACTACTCACAGGCGCTTTCGACAAGGAACAAGTTCAGGAATGGATGCGTGAGAAAAATTGCGCACTCACCGTTGCTGCGATCACAGGCCCAAAAACAGCAGCCTTGCTCAAATCGCTACCTGCTCAAGAAAAGAAAAATTTAATCGTCGTAAACTTAGGAGCGCCTCGTCTGATGCCACAACAAAAGGGGTATCTGCGAGTGATTCAGCTCTATTTTAATCACGTCGATTCCGGAAAAAAGATCGCCCAACACCTCGAAGAAATCCTCAACGACTCTTCTGGTTCGTACGCCTTTCTTTGGTAAATTGTCGAAACAAAAAAGGCCCTCTTTTCAGAGAGCCTTTTCATAATTTTCTAGATGGATCTAAGAATTACTTCTTAGCTTGGCCTTCAGCCACGTCGAGTTTCGCTCTTGCCCGAGCCCACTCGCGTTGGAATTCTGTCCAATCTTCATCAGTGATAAGCTCATTCATGATGCGCTTTTCAGAAGCAGCCAAGAATTCTTTCGTAGCTTGGATATCAATTTCCTCTGGAAGATCTGCGATGTTCGCAAGAACGTTCACGCCTTCGGGGCTGACTTGGCAATAACCCCAGCTGATAACAGCCGTGTCTTGCTTTTCTTTACCCTTTAGTTTCCATTTCATAACGCCTGTTTCAAGCGTTGTGATCAATGGAGCGTGACCAGGAAGAATGTTGAGTTCTCCTTTGAAGCCAGGAACAGTTACTTCTTCAACCTCTTGGTTGACGAGTAAACGTCTTTCTGGAGTCACGATAGTTAATTTAAACATATCTCTACCTTTCAAGCGCAGGCCGCAAAGCCTGCGTTTCCAAGGCTACAGGGATTACGCCTGTAGCTTCTTAGCTTTCTCGATAACGTCTTCGATAGTTCCAACAAGGTAGAACGCTTGCTCAGGAAGAGCATCGTGTTTACCGTCAAGGATCTCGCGGAAACCTTTAACAGTGTCTTTGATATCAACGTATTTACCTTGCAAGCCAGTGAACTGCTCAGCAACGAAGAATGGTTGAGACAAGAAACGTTGGATTTTACGAGAACGAGATACAACAAGTTTATCGTCTTCAGACAACTCGTCCATACCCAAGATCGCGATGATATCTTGAAGTTCACGGTAACGTTGCAACAAAGCTTGAACGTCACGAGCGCACTTATAGTGCTCTTCACCGATAACTTGAGGATCAAGCAAACGAGAAGTTGAAGTCAACGGATGAACCGCAGGGAAGATCGCCATAGCAGCGATATCACGGTCAAGGTTCGTCGTTGCATCCAAGTGAGTAAATGTAGTTGCAGGAGCTGGATCCGTATAGTCATCCGCTGGTACGTAAACCGCTTGAACGGAAGTGATAGAACCCTTCTTAGTAGAAGTAATACGCTCTTGCAAAGCACCCATTTCAGTCGCCAAGTTTGGTTGGTAACCAACGGCAGATGGGATACGGCCAAGAAGTGCAGACACTTCGGCACCCGCCTGAGTAAAGCGGAAGATGTTATCAACGAAGAAAAGAACGTCTTGGTTTTCTACGTCACGGAAGTATTCCGCAACTGTCAAACCAGTCAAAGCAACACGCGCACGTGCTCCAGGAGGTTCATTCATCTGACCGAATACAAGCGCTGTTTTAGAGATAACGCCTGATTCTTTCATTTCACGCCACAAGTCGTTTCCTTCACGAGTACGTTCACCAACGCCCGCGAATACAGAGAAACCACCGTGCTCAGTAGCGATGTTACGGATCAATTCTTGGATAAGAACTGTTTTACCTACACCCGCACCACCGAACAAACCGATCTTACCACCCTTTGCGTAAGGAGCTAGAAGGTCAACGACTTTGATACCAGTCATCAACATCGCTGCAGAAGTTGCTTGGTCTTCGAATTTCGGAGCAGATCTATGGATGCCCCAGTGTTCTTTTGCGTTTACTGGGCCCATTTCGTCGATCGGTTCACCGATAACGTTGATGATACGGCCCAAAGCCTCACGACCTACAGGAGCTGTGATCATGTTGCCAGTCGCTTTTACTTTTTCACCACGAACCAAACCTTCAGTTTGGTCCATCGCGATAGTACGAACTACGCTGTCACCCAAATGTTGAGCAACTTCTAGAACAAGGTTCATTTCAGCGTCAGAGATAAATTTATTAGTTACACGAAGAGCAGAGTTGATCGCAGGAAGTTCTCCGCCTTCGAACTCTACGTCCACTACGGGACCAGTTACTTGTTTTACTTTACCGAATGCCATTATTCAGCTCCCCTATTTAAGCGCTTCAGCGCCAGATACGATTTCAGTCAATTCTGTAGTAATTTTTTCTTGTCTCAATTTGTTGTACGTCAACGTGAGCTTGTTGATCATGTCACGCGCATTGTTTGTCGCGTTCTCCATCGCGCTCATACGAGCACCATGTTCACCGGCAACAGACTCAGACATACATCTGTAAACTTGAAGATCGAAATGCTTTTCAAGAAGTTCTTTGATGATCTTCTCTGGAGCTGGTTCGAAAATCATATCGACAGCAAATTCATTCGCCTTCTCATTTTCAGTTTTGAAAGTCGTCAAGCCGATATCGATTGGCAAGATTGTTTCGCAAACTACAGTTTGAGAAATCGCGGAATTGAATTGGTTATGAACAATACGAACTTCGTCGTAATTGCCCTCAAGGTAATCTTCCATCACGCGGTTGGCGACTTTCGAAGCCAACTCGTAAGAGATATCTTTATCAAGCTTCGTGATGTAATCCACGGCTTTGATATCTCTCTTCGCAAAGTAATCATGACCTTTACGACCGATAAAGATGAAGTCGATTTTCTCGAGCTTCGCTTTATTTTCTTTAATATAGTTTTCAGTGAATTTGTTGATATTGCTGTTGAAAGCGCCGCAAAGACCGCGATCAGAAGTAATCACAACAAGCAAAACATTCTTCACTTGTTCTTTCTTCTCCATCAACGGATGCGACACTTTGTTTGTCACAGCGATATCCGCAATCACCTTACGCAAAGTCAAAGCATAAGGACGCATATTAACGATGTTATTTTGCGCCTTACGTAACTTTGCAGCAGACACGAGCTTCATCGCTTTCGTGATCTGCTGGGTGTTTTTTGTGGACTCAATTCGAGCCCGGATATCCTTCAAGCTTGCCATTTAAGCACCAAACTATTTGTTAGAAGGTTGGAAGATTGCTTTGAACTCTTCAAGAGCTGCCAACAATGCTTTTTTAGTATCGTCAGCAATTGCTTTCTTCTCAGAGATCGTTTTGATGATGTCAGAGTGCTTGTTTTTCAAGAACTCAATCATCTCTTTTTCGTATCTCTTAACGTCTGTCTCTGGGTATTGGTCAACGAACGCGTTACCAGCAGCGAAGATCATGATGATTTGCTCTTCAACTTTTACCGGAGAGTATTGTGGTTGTTTCAACACTTCGATCAAACGACGACCACGAGCAAGCTGTTGCTGAGACGCTTTATCC